>VGSH01000122.1 GCA_016875025.1 Deltaproteobacteria bacterium | reverse complement strand
GGGCTATAGGGCCCGAGGTTTCCGGAGAGGCATTCGAGCCGCCGGCAGAGGTTGTGCCCCCGGCCGAAGCTTCCGTGACGACACCCTACACGGGACTGATTGTCGATGCCTCCGGCCTTTCCGCCAGGCCGGCCATGGTTGTCAGGGTGCTCGCTGGCAATGATCTTCGCAGCGTGTACGGGCCCCACGTCGTTGACCAGGAAGCGGCCATGAACACCGGCTTTGCAGCCTATGCATCAACGGTGGAAGAGGCGTACGAAATTGACCGCGTGGGCAAAAATCCGTTTATCGTGAAAGCTCAGTCAATAGCAGGAAGCAACCGGGCAGACCTCGTCATAACATCGCAGGACGCCGCCCGGCTGTACGCGGCTGACCTGCAGGGAGGATTTCTCAAACAGTGCAGGGTCGTCGTGGTAATCAACTAACCGAAGCGGCCACGGAACTATGCCTGAGGCCTGGTTCCGTGGCCTGCCAGGGGAAAGGCAAGTAACCATGCAGCACCGATGCCTGATCACACAGCTGTCCATAATACTCGCTATAACTATCATGCCAGGGTGCTCAAATTTCGGGACGGCAACCAGCGGCACCATCGACACCCGCCAGGATTTCACAGTTGCCCCGGAACTGCAAAGCAGCCCTCCGATGGTAGTGGCAATACTGCCCTTCTGGGGCTGCACGGTCACTCCTGAGGCATGCGCCAGGCTCAGGGAGAGTTTCTACAGCAGTTTCAGCACGCTGCACTACAAGGACATAGAGCTTCCAGTAATTGATGCGGCACTCAGAAAGGCCGGCATCGAACCCGCAGCTGTCCATACGGCCGACCCGGTCCGGCTGGGAACCATCCTTGGCGCAGACGCCCTGATTTACGGAGAGGTGACAGAGTATTCACGTCTTTTTCTGATCGCCTATTCAAATATTACCGTGGGCCTGTCGGCACAAATGCGCAGCACACGCGACGGCCGCATCCTGTGGGCAGCCCGTAAGACGTTAAGATCGCATGCGGGCGGGCCCTTTATCAGCCCGGAGGGTCTGGTTACCAATTCATTTTGGGCGGGTGTCAAAATACGTGATATTGAACGTATCAGGGCAGCCGGCAACACAACCCGGGAGATCGTAAAAAGCATCCCAAATCCCGAGTTTCAATGCTACGCGGGAGAGGAAGGAGCAGCGCATGCCGCCGCTTCAGCTGAAATTATCACCCGGCCCGAACACGCAGGTATGACAACGGAAAAAGCCTTTGCACAAGCCGCCCGTGAAACACCCGGATCCCCTGTGGCCGGTGAGTTGAGCGCTGCCGGCTTGATTGCCGCAGATAGGGCAAGCACTCCCAAAACCAGTGCATGTAATCCCCCGGCCACGGCTGCCACAGAGCAAGCTGCTCCGGACACACTCACCCCAGGCGGCATGAGGCCACCAGACTCAGCTAAGCCTGCCGACACGGACAGGACATCTCTTAGAGCTGATGCGAGTAACCGGATCGAGCCCTCCATCCTTACAGCAACCGAGGAACCACGCCCGGCGGTCTTTCCCGATGACCGGGACCTGCGCCGTGCAGAAGAGTCCCTGCAGATAGCGGTCGAAAAACAGCCGGACAATCACAGTGCCCACTGCAGCCTTGGCTTTATCTATTACCAGCAAGGCGACTTTACCCGCGCTATCGCATCCCTGCACACGGCCGCCCAGCTTCAGCCGGATCATGCCGGTTATCATTACAATCTCGGGCTGGCCTACATGGAATACGGCCTGCAAGATGCAGCACAAAGGCAGTGGAGCATGATCCCGGCCCATGACCCGCTGTGGAGCACTGCACAGTCAATGCTTACGTATGTACATGCGCGGATGATTAAAGAGCAATGACAAAAAAAACAACACCGCCATACTGCAGTACACGCCCGGTTTTCAGAGCTCTCGCAACGGCCTGCCTTCTGGCAATAGCGCTGAGCATGCAAAGCGCCTGGGCCGGTTCCGGGACGCGGGTTCGCGCCGAGGGGCATGGATCAATTATACAGGGCGACATGGCGCAGGCGCGCGATGAAGCCCTAATTGACGCCCGGGTGCGGGCGCTTGAAAATGCCTGCGGCATTGCTATTGACAGCCGCACCGTCATACAGGACGAACAACTGCTCGATGCGAGCCTGATCAGCTTATCTCGCGGCCACATAGAAAGCTACCGGATAATTGATGAAGGCCCCTCGCATAATGGCCTGTACCGGATCATGATAGAAGCTGTGGTCTCTGCGGGGGAGCACGACAGCCAACTATTACCGGTCGGCAGAAATCCTGCGGTTATGATTACCTTGTCTGAAACAGGCGCAGGAACATCAGTATCTGATGGCGGCATTGTTGCAGGCGGAGTTCTTCGGGCGGTTGCCCGCGAGGGCTATGCTGTTAACGTGCCCAGCTATCCTCAAACAGCGCGGCCGCACAGCAAAACCGGCAGCCCTGCAGCAGACTGTATTCTGGTTAACGGCCGTTCAACGGTGCTCTACAGCCAGACACATGGAGGGATTGTCGCATGCCGGGCCACGTCCCGGATCGCGCTCATTGAGAAGGGGTCGGACACCATCATCGCTTCCTGCAGCCTGCAGGCCAAGGGTTTTGGTTTATGTCAGCAGCAGGCCGGACGCGCGGCGCTCAGCCGAATCTCCCGGACGGCATCGTCATTCGTTGTAGAACAGCTGTCGCATTACACCGGCAGGCAGGAGCGAACCATAGTCATTAATGTTCTTGACGGGGAAGGCGCAACGCACTATAACAGGCTGCGCAACCTTCTGCAAAGCATGCGCTGGGTAACCAGTCTTGATGAGGGCAGGCGGGAAAACGGGCAATCAATTTTTCAAATCCGCTATGCTGAGAAAACCAACTATCTTACAAGGCGGCTCGCGCGGATACCCTGGGTAGAACTTGTTGACTATAACTGGAACACGATTGATCTTCGGCTTATAGACGAGGGACAGCGGTGTGCCTATGAATTCTAAACTGGCGGCATCCATAGCGGCCGCAACAGCGGTTCTGCTGGTCAGTCTTCCTGCCGGCGCCCTTGATTCACGGGTGGCCCGATATTTCACAGGAAACGGCCCAGCCGGGATGGAGGATTCCTGCCGCAGACTCGCGGATACACTCGCGCAGTCTGTTGAAGGCCGCGGACGGCTCAGAGTTGCAGTGGCAGAATTCACAGAGGAGCGTTCGGCCGGCACCGGGACATTCGGCATATTCATGACTGAACAGTTTGAGCTCGCGCTGCACGAAACCGGCACATTCAGGGTTCTTGAACAGCAGCGTCTTAAGGCCCTGCTTGGACGAATAAAGCTCGAAATGAGCGACCTCTACGATGAAAACACGGTAAGTAAGCTGGGGAAATTCCAGGGGGTCGACGCGCTGCTGCTGGGCTCATACTGGGACCACGGGGAAGACGGCATCAAAGTAATTGTCAAACTTATCGATCTTACAACAGCTCAGCAAATCAGCCATGCGGATGCAATAATCAGGCGGGATACAATCCCGCAACGATACCGGCCCCTGTTCAACGGGCAGGACAATGTCCAGCGGGCCGGCGATCAGGACAGGTATTTTATTGAGGCTTACCAGATCGATGACATCGCCAGGATTTTCGTGAACGACACAGCAGTTGCCGAAATTGATATTCCACCGGGAAGCCCAAGCACAGACTATGACAGTAATTATAAACGAATTGATATCACCACGGCCCTTCGCCCAGGGAAAAACACTATCCGATTTGTTGCTGCCAACAGGCCCCTGCCCTTTTCCTGGGGCCGATGCGGCTATGGATTCAAGGTCTTAAAAAATGAAACGCTTCTATGGAAAGATGAAAAAAAACATCCCCGGCACTATGATCCAGAAGGGGTTTTCTATGACCAGAAAATCACGCTGAACCTTGATGAGATGCAGGATCTTTTTGAGAGCAGCTCTCTATACAGCAGCCTTCGATAAAGCCATGCAGATTGTCCGGATGTATATGGTTTGGCTCTTCCGAGGAAGGGCCTTTTTCCATCATTCAATCCTGACAAGCGGGAATCAAATTAATGGAAAAACTGACACCCTAAAAAGGCAAAATTTTGCATTTTTTTGACGGTATCTCTGACGGTATCTAAGCGAAAAGCACAAGAATAAAAATAAGTAAATTCAAATACTTATAGCTAGGGTTCGAATCCCTGTCCTTCCGCCAAACACCTGCATGACATTTCCAAATAACGCCCGGAAAGATAAATTTGCTGTAATTCTTTGCTGCATGCTGTAACAGTATGAAAATAGAGCCCCTGAACAAGGCCAACCCGTATACCTCAAAGACCCGCTGAAGCGACGTGCAGGCCTGCTTCGCTTCGTTATTTCCTCATCAGCTATCGAGGGCATTCATAACGCGCTGCCCAGGGATGTTTCTCCACTTCTGAAGACATGAAAGAAATATAATCTCTCCTGAAAAAAATTTAGACCAGCCCTTTATTCCCGAATAAAGTCACTCAGCTCTGCTTGTATATTTTCCAACTCGCGCTTCAATTCCTCTTTCGAAGGCAGATACAGCTGATACTTTGAGGCAAAAATATTGGCCTCTTTCGGCAGGGTCAGCTCCACCAGGGCCACGTTTTTGCGACGGCAGAGCACAATGCCGATTGTGGGCAGTTCATCGCCGGTTTTAACGTAGCGGTCGAAGTAGTTCACATACATCTGCATCTGCCCCAGGTCCTGATGGGTCAGCTTATCGCGCTTAAGGTCAACCAGCACATAGCAGCGCAGCAGCCGGTTGTAGAATACCAGATCGACATAAAAGTGATCATTATCAAAGGTAAACCGCTTCTGCCTCGCCTCAAACAAAAACCCCTTGCCAAGCTCCAGGAGAAAGCTCTGCAGCTTGTCGATAATTGCCGATTCCAGTTCCTCCTCTGAATAGGCGTGCTTCTCTTCCAGCCCCAGAAATTCGAGCACCAGCGGGTTTTTTATGATGTCCGCCGCTTTTTCGATCACGAGCCCCTGCTGTGCGAGTTGGCGGATTTCATCTCTATTGCGGCTTACGGCAAGGCGCTCATAAAGGGAGCTTGCGATCTGACGCTCCAGCTCGCGAACGCTCCAGTTGTTTTGCGCAGCCTCAATTTCATAAAACCGCCGCTCCTCCGGCTTATCGATGGTCAGCAGGGCCACATAGTGCGACCAGCCGAGAGTGAAGCGGCTGAGCATTTCAGACGTCACGGATTTAGCGATATCTGCGGTCTGTGAAAGCTGTACAAGTG
Source organism: Deltaproteobacteria bacterium (assembly GCA_016875025.1). Classification (GTDB taxonomy): domain Bacteria; phylum Desulfobacterota; class WTBG01; order CAIYCZ01; family CAIRTM01; genus CAIRTM01. The sequence goes on along the minus strand of VGSH01000122.1, from coordinate 3,218 downwards.
ATGTAACAGACACTGTCTGTTGACTGGTATTCGTTTCATGGTCATGCAAAAAAGATTCAACAGACACTGTCTGTTGAATCTCCGCATAGGCCATGTAAAACTCTCTGAACTTTCTTAAATTTGTCGGGGAACTCCCCTTGATGCCGGCCTGTTTCAACTGTTCTGCCAGACGTTTGATGAGCTCTTTGCCATACATTACTGAACGTTCGGCCCCGCCTTTTTCAAATTCAACGATATACCAGCCGAACAGCCAGTTGCGCACCACCAGATATGTATCAACGGTGCGGCCGGACCGCCGCTGCATTTCCTGATGGGTTTCGCGGCACAGCTCGACCAGCCTCTGAAACTGAAATCCATTATTCATTGAAAAACCTCCTTCTACATATATCAACCGCAGCCCACCGCGCAGCCTTACAAATATCAGCGATATTTTTGTTCAGGCATCCGCCTCCTGCCGGGGTGGCTCGACTGCGCTCCGAAGGGATTTAAAACCAAAAACGGCAAAACCAGTCATTTAAAAGAAACACCCGTCCTGCGCAGCAGCCTGCTAAGGACAATGTAGGCCGGTACTCGCTCAGCGTATCCGGCAAATCCTTAAGCCTGCCTTTTTGCTGCTGAAAACCGCCCCCTAAGCCCAAAAATCAGTCAAATTTAAAAATTTTATCCAGATATGCCGGCAGGTTATCTCAAAAAATCCTGGTCCGACCCCGAATCAATATGTACAGCGCAGGCCTGCACTTCCTCCCGGATGTTGCCCGCATAGCGCGGCCCCATCTGAGAAACAACACGCGCTGAGAACAGGCTGGCGATAGCACCGCTGCGCTCAAGGCTGCAGCCGTTGGTCAGTCCGTAGAGCAGCCCGGCAGCGTAGGAATCCCCTGCCCCGGTCGTATCAACGGCTTTCACGCTATGGGGTGCAACCCTGACCGTTGCGCCCTCAAAATGCAGAAATGAGCCCCGCTCGCCATCGGTTATGGCAACACCGGGGCACATGCCTGCCAGGCGGCGCAGGGCCCCGTCGGTATCGGGCGCACCGGTCAATGCGCAGGCTTCCTGCGCATTGGCGAACAGCAGGTCGACATCCCCGTTCAATATCTTTAAAAACAGGTCGCGGTGGCGCTCGATGCAGAAGGCATCCGAAGCGGTAAAGGCAACCTTGACCCCGGCGGCCCTGGCAAGTTTGATCGCATGCAGCATTGTCTCGGTCGCCATGCTGCTGTCGAACAGATAGCCTTCAAGATAGAGGTAATCACTGTTTTGAAGCTGCTGCACGTCGATATAGTCCGCGGCGATCTCGCTTGATACGCCCAGGCAGGTCAGCATGGTGCGCTGGGCATCGGCTGATATGAGCACAACGCATGATCCGCTCATGCCGCTGCGGATGCGGGGGGTGAAGCGTACCCCGCTTGCCTGCATATACCGCCGGTAGAGCTCGCCGAACGCATCATCGGCGACCGCGCCGCACAAACCGGCTGTGCCGCCCAGCTGAACGATGCCGTACACCGTGTTGGCGGCACTGCCCCCGGCAGCGGTCTGAAGCCTTCGTGAAATGCTGTCAAGCGAGAGTTCATCAGCGCCAAGCAGCCGTTTGAGCACCTGCTCCTGACGGCTGCGCTCCGTGAGATACATATTGCCCTTTTCAAGGCCGAGCTCCTGAAAAACAGCCTCATCAACCTGCACCTGTATATCGACAAGCGCGCTGCCGAAAGCGTATACGTTCAGTTTCATGAATATTCCTTAAGAAAATGTATCCGCAAGGGTCATCTGCGTATTCTGTGCAAACTTTTCGATCAGCTCCGGACGCTCGGCCGCGATTTTCTCGCGATGCCGGGCAATGCCGTCCCAGAGCAGGCGCGGGGCCTTGTACTGCCCGTAGGCGCCGTCAAGCGGGCTGCCTTCCAGCAGGGCGAACAGGTAATCGATTTCCTCATCAGTGTAGGTCGGCACCAGCGCGTACCCCTGCGCAACCCTCAGTGCTTCGGGACTGTTGAATTCAAAGCTGTCCTGCCACCATTGTGTGTAGGCCTCAAAACCGCTCTGTCTCTGCAGCTCGGCCGCAACCGCTCGGGCCGCGTGATAGCCGCACATGAGCGCGCCCTGCACCTCGACTTCCACGTAGGCAGCCGCATCCCCGATGGCAAGGACATTGCCGCGCCAGGGAACCGGCAGGGACGTGAAAGCCTTGACCGTGCAGGCGGTGCGGCCGATAACGCGGGCGGATTTGAACCGGCCGGCTGCGGGGCCTGTGCGGGTAAATGCCTCGAAAATCTGATCGGGCCGCTGCTGGTCGCTGCCCATCACCACCAGGTCGGCAATGCTGCCGTGCAGCGACGGATCAAGAATGACGGGCGCATACGAGCCGTAGGCCATGCCCATATGCCATTGCATAACAGCCGGGTCGAAATCCCTGACGCCTTCAAGCTCATAAATAATACACAGCGCGGTTGCGAAATGCGTGCGCGCCTCGTTCATGCCCAGCGATGCAAGCGTGCGCGAATTGACCCCGTCTGCGGCAAGCAGTTTTGCAGCCCTGAACTCGACGGCCTTGCCGTCATGCACGCCGTGCACGTACACATGATCGCCGTGATCAACGGCAGCGGTCACCAGCGTGGCATTGCGGTACTCGACCCCGGCTCTCAGGCATCGCTCGAGCAGCCCTGCCAAGAGCAGGCCCTTGTCGAATTTGATCGCGACCGGCCGGCCGTCCGCGTAGCGGAACCGGACCGTGCGGCCCGCAGCCGAAGCAAAACGGGTCTCGGTTATGGCATGCAGCGGCCCGTTATAGGCAACTTCAAAACCGTTAACCGGAAAAACAACGCGGCCCGGTTCGAGCGCGATGTTTTCATGTTCATAATTTTCATCCATGACAAACTGCTGGCAGCAGGCGCGCCTGATAATCGAAATATCCTCGAATTTTTCCAGCAGCAGCACCTGCAGGCCCGCTTCCGCCGCTCCGGCCGCGGCCATCAGCCCGGCCGGCCCGGCTCCGTTGATGATAAGATCATACTGCATACAATAACTCCCTGTGTTTATATTTTCATAGCGCGCTGCAATCATGCGCAGGCACAACACTATATAAAACCGATCCAGATTTGTCCAAAATAAATTATTCAATCGCGGCTGAAGGCCCTCTGGCCGGGGCCGTGCCGTCCCATCCGGCAAAGAAGACCTCATTTCATTTTCGGCCCGTGTGCCGGAATATTTCAAACGGGCCAGGC
>VGSH01000121.1 GCA_016875025.1 Deltaproteobacteria bacterium | reverse complement strand
GGGTTCGGGTTCGATTCTCTTGATCAAAGCCTGAAGATGAGCAAGGAGTACATGTGGCCGCTGATACTGGACGGCATAGAAAAAGGCCATCTCGCCCCTGATGACGTGGGCAATGACTGGCTGAATTCCTATCAGCTGGGACATTTCGCCGAGACCGAGCCGCTGATTTATTTCGAGCACGATCTGGCCGCAGGCGGCGCCTTCATGAACGGATACGTCGGTACCATCGTTGAGGCCGTGAAGCGCAAGATGACCACCTCCTGGCCGCTCGGCCCCATGAACTATATCAGCGGACCGGCAATGTGCAACTATCACGAGCTGGTGAAAAAAATAAAGTCGGCGCTGGATCCGCGCCTGACATCGAATCCGGGCTTTCCAGTGCCGCCGGAGCCCCCGCAGGCATAAGGGCGCAACGAACTCGAGGAGAAGATCAATTTATGAGTACACAGACTCCTGCAATGGTTGATTATCAGAAACCGCTTGACGACGACGTTCCCTACGCCGGGCAGTGCGCCGCGCGCGTTTCATTTCACGCTGAGGTAAAGGCACGAATCGAGGCAATCGTCGGCCCCGAAGTATCCGACAGCCCGGAGGTGCTCGCGCGCTATGCCGCTGACCTGAGCCTTGAGCAGGCCGGACGGCCCGCCTTTGTGGTGCGGCCGCAGAGCACTGAGCAGATATGTGAACTGGTCCGCTGCGCCGGCAGCTTTAAAATGCCGGTGATCGCGCTCAGTTCGGGAACGCACCTCTACGGGGCCGGACTTGCGCGCCTGGGCGGCATGGTGCTTGATCTCTCGGGCTGGAAAGACATTCACGCGATCAATCACCGTAACCGCTGCGTGCGCATAGCTCCGGGCGTAACCTATGATCAGCTGCAGGACGCGCTTGAGCCGCAGGGGCTGCGCGCTCTCATTCCACTGCTTCCGCGGCGTGATCAGTCCGTCCTTACGGCGCATTTCGAGGCCCAGCCAATGCTGATCCCGGAGTTCAACTACAGCGAGCCTGTGTACACGGCCGAGATCGTTTTGGCCTCGGGCGAGATTTTCCGCACCGGCGCGGCGGCCGTCGCGCCTCCTGATCAGACCGCCAATGACATGGTCGGGCCCTGGGGCCCGGGCCTGGACTGGAACCGGCTGCTGACCCGTGCTCAAGGGACCCTGGGTGTGGTAACCTGGGCAAACATCATGGCAGAACCCCTGCCGCTGAAGCAGAAGATCTTTTTTACCGCTGCTTCATCAATGGAGCCGCTGCTCAGCTTCACCTCCCGCGTGCAGAAAAAATGGCTGGGATACGAGTGCTTCATTCTCAACCGGGCGAACCTGGCCAGCATACTGGCCAATAACCCTGATGAGATCGAGGCCCTGCAGCAGGCCCTGCCGGCTTTCGTGCAGGTGTTCTGCATCGGCGGGCTCAAGCGTTTTCCCGAAGAGCGGATCGCCTGGCAGGAGGCCGATTTTCTGGAAACCTCGCAGGAATGCGGCCTTGCGCCGAAAACGGTCATGCCTGAGGCTCCGCGTGCCGCGCGGTTTTTTGAAAAAAACCTGCGCCGGTGTTTCCCCGGAGAGGTGTACTGGAAGGATGCGCGCCGGGGCGCCAGCACCGATATTTTTTTCATCACCACCATGGACCGCGTTCCGGTTTTTATAGCGGAGATGCAGCAGCAGGCCGCGCAGGCGGGTTACAACTTTCAGGACATCGGTATTTATGTGCAGCCGATCGAAAACGGCCGGGTGGCCCATCTTGAGTTTTCGCTGCCGTATAATCCGGCTGACGAACGCGCGCGCACTCGCATGCGGGACCTGCACGCCGCGGCAAGTCGCGCCATGTTCGCGCAGGGCGCGCTGTTTACACGGGCCTACGGTTCCTGGGCGCATCTCGCGCACGGGTGCAATGCTGCTCAGCAGCAGACCGCGCGGATCATAAAGGAATTGCTGGATACAAACAACATCATGAACCCGGGCAGACTGGGGCTCTGACAGGCTGCCCCAAAACGCCCATCTGCGGCGTTGCGCGCGTCATTCGTCACTGCGGCGTACACACAACGTACGCCTCATTCCTCGTGACCGCGCGCGCCTTGCACCCGGGCATTTTTGAGCAGCCTGTGAAGACTGTTATTTTAGAAAATGAGTTTCTGTGCAATAGGAGAACACCATGAGTCTTGAGAAATACCGCTGGGACCTTGTCAATTGCGAGCGCTGTTCCATGTGCAAGTGGCAGCACCCCTGGAGCGTTAAGAGTCGCGAGCGCGCCATGGTGTGCCCATCACTCAGAAAATACCACTTTGATTCCTATTCCGCGCAAGGGCGCTTCGACCTGGCTCGCGGCCTGCTTGAAGGCGAGTTTGAGCTCACGGACAAGGCCATTGAAGTGATTTACGCCTGCACCCTGTGCGGGGCCTGCGACGTGACCTGCAAGTTTACGCGCGACATGGAGCCGCTTGAAATACTGCACGAGCTGCGCAAGCTCTGCGTTGAAAAGGGCAAGGGACCTCTGCCCGGCCACCTGCCTGCGGTTGACAGCATCCGCAAGAACAATAACCCCTGGCTGCAGCCGGCCGCACGTCGCGGCCACTGGGCCCGCAAGATGGACGTTAAGGACCTGAACAAGGAAAAGGCCGAGGTGTTGTACTTTGCCGGGTGCACGTATTCCTACAACGCCAACCTGCAGCAGGTGGCCCGCTCGACCCTGCGCATTCTGCAGAATGCGGGCGTTGACGTGGGTATTCTGGGCGCCGGCGAATCCTGCTGCGCCAGTCCGGTCGTGAAGGTCGGCATGCACGATCTTTTCAAAGAGCACGCCGCACGTAACATCGAGCAGTTCAACAGTCTTGGGGTCAAAACGGTTGTTACTTCCTGCGCCGGATGTTACGGAGTGCTGCAGAGCCAGTATCCGGCAGTGGGGAAGATGAATTTTGAAATCAAACACAGCATGGAATATTTCGACGAGCTGGTGCAGGCCGGAAAGTTGAAATTCACCAAAGAGCTGCCCCTGAAGGTTACCTGGCACGACCCCTGCCATTCAGGCCGGGGCGGTGAGCCGCAGGATCTGTGGGAGGGCACACGCGTGCGCTGGGGTCTGTCTGATCCTCCGCGCAAACGCAATTATGGCTCCGAAGGCGTTTTTGATGCGCCGCGCCGCGTACTTGAAGCAATCCCCGGCATAGAGCTGGTTGAAATGGAGCGTATCCGTGAGTTCTCCTGGTGCTGCGGCGCCGGCGGAGGGGTGAAGTCGGCCTTCCCCGAGTTCGCGGTTGAAACCGCTCGCGAGCGCGTGCGCGAAGCGCTGGAAACCGGCGCCGAGGCTCTGGTAACGAGCTGCCCCTGGTGTGAAGCCAATCTGCTGGACGGGATCAACGCCGAGGGCGCCCCGCTTGAGATGCTGAGCCTGGTCGAGTTGATCGAGCGGGCGCTGGAAGACAGGTAAAAAAACTCCGCATGGTAACCGGATGCAGGATCGCCCACAGCCTGCATTCGGGAGCGACTGCTTTTATGCTCGCTGCTTACGTGTTCAACCGGCCTGGTCAGGGAGTGGAACACCCAAAAAAACAGGCCGACGGGCCGCACACCGCAAAGAGCGGTATCGTGCGGTCGTACGGAATCGAATTGCCAACCTCGAAAGGAGATCGTCATATGAAACAAAGAACAACAGCACGGGTGCTCTGCGCGGCCGCGGCTGTGACCGTGCTGCTGTCAGGCACCACGGGGACAGCGTTTTCACAGGACAAAGCCGTCAAGGAAATCAGCGCAACGGCAGCCGGCATCAGCCCGGACCATCCCGAGGTCGAGGCCGGATTGAGCTGCGTTGACTGCCATTCCGTTAAACTTGATGCGCAGACCACTGCGACCAAGGTCTGGCTGTCAGGCGACTACCTCAAGTATGCGGCCGGCGAGGGCGTTATGGGGCAGGATGACGTAAAAAAAGCGTTTGTCGATATCGTCGGCGGCCGCAAGGACAAGCGCACCTTCGTGCTGGGAACCTGTATCAACAACACACCGCTTACCACCACCGCTGATTTCACGCTCGATCCCGAGACCATGACAATTTACGGCATGCATGAAAAAGGCACGACCAAGCTGTTCCATATTCAGCAGAATCCGCGTGTGAGCATGAACTGGCATGAGGAGTTCAAATCATGGGGCAAGGTGCTGTGCGTTCAGGTTATCGGGACTGCCGTGCTGCTTGAGGGAAGCGACCCTGAATTCGAGCGGGTGCTCACCGGATGCGTCCCCTATGAGGAGCTTGCCGCCGCGATGAAACTGGATCTTGAGAAAGCGCGCGCCATGGTGAAGGCCGGCATGGTCATGAGCAAGATCACGGTCGACACGGTCACTATCAATAATTCGGCTTTTGAGCAGCAGGGACTGCGCAAATACCAGCGCTGGGAGCGCGAGGCCGCGCCAGCGAAGACCACTACACAGGAGTAGGCCATGTTTGATGTCGCAATCGTAGGAGCCGGGCCCGCAGGAGCGCACGCGGCCATCGGATGCGCCCGCAAGGGGCTGAAGGTAGCGCTGATTGAAAAACGGCATGATGTTTCAAAAATCACGCGCTACTGCAGTGAGCACCTTATTCTGGATGAAAATTATAACGGTGACACGCTGATCGTTGAGCCGGGACTGCCGCCGCAGGGGCCGAACAGTATCGTTCCGTATAACAAAAAAAACAAGATCCGCTCCTCGCGCTTCGGCTGGGAGATCGAGTATCACGGCCCCCTGTGCCCCTGTCTTGACAAGTATTATTATTCGGCCGATTTGTCGCATAATGCGCATTTTTCCTGGCCGCCCTTCCGGCCGCTTGCCTGGAAGTATGACAAGGGCGGCCTTGTGCAGCAGCTGCTCGACCAGGCGCTTGCGCTGGGCATTGAATACATGCCCGGCACGACCTGCTATGAGGCGCGCGACAGCCGCAACGGGGAGGGCGTATACCTCAAATGCGTCAGCGCCGGGAAGCGTTTTGTGGTGCGGGCGAAAAAGCTGCTCGGGGCTGACGGGGCCAGCGCGCAGATCGCCCAGAGCCTGGGCATGAACGCCGACCGGATGTATTTCACACACGCTCCGGTGGTTGCCCTCTACATGTCCGGCGTCAAGGACTATAATCCCAATCACTGGGTCGGCTACTGGGGCCTGTGCTACGGTTCCCACTATGCACCCCTTATCGGAACAGGCCCCCATGAGCATTTTGACTGGGCTGACCTGATCGTGATCGGCAATGACAAGCAGCGTCCCCTTGAACTGTTTGAGTATTTCACGAAAAAGAGCCCGGTGGCCTGGAAGTTTGCCGACGCAAAAGTTGAGACCATGCACAGCTGCACCACCAAGGCGTTTGCGCCCCTGAAACAGCCCTGCAGCGGCAACTGCCTGATGATCGGCGATGCGGCCGCGTTTGTCGAGGTGCAGGCCCAGGGTGCGCTCAACTGCGGCTGGTGCGCCGCCGATGCGGTCGCACAGGAACTCGACGGTAAGCCCGGCTTTGAGGAATACACCAAAACGTGGCTTGAGACCTTTGAGTTCAACGATGACGGCATGATGCAGGTCACGACCGGATACGCGCTCATTCCCTATTATACCGACGAGCAGGTCACCTATCTTTTTTCGCTGCTGGACGGCGTAACCCTTAACGGCAGCTGGAGCCAGTATCAGTCCCCGCGCCTGATCTGGGGTGAGATTCATAAGCATGATGAACGTATTCAGAAAGAGCGCCCTGATATATGGGAGAAGCTGCAGAAACAGCAGGCCCGCACGCTGGGCAGCTGAGATGCGGTAATGGCACAGCATGCAGAAAGAGAAATTTTTTATCTGAAAGGATAGTGATATGGCAGACAAACAGACGGAAAAGAAGGCTGAAGCGCAGCCGGTCAATACCGACGGCACGATTGAAAAAATGATGCAGTTCAAGCCGTTCAGGCATTTTGACAGCCACGGTCATCCCGGACTTGAGAAAAAGGGAATTGCAGACAGGCAGGGCTGCAAGGACTTCTGGTGCGGCAATTCGGTCGTGGCGCGCTCCATGATGGGCGCCCGCGCACTGCTGGGAGATCCAAACCCGTTTTCAGTGATAACCGAGGCGGACCAGTGCCCCAACCTGACGCCGGAGGTGTTCGTGCAGTACCTGGACCAGGCCAACATTGAGGGCATGTGCCTGCAGGCTATCCATGGGGTTACCGTGCCGTTCGGGCCGAAAAAGGAAGTATGGAAGTGGTACGTGCCCAATGAATACGTTAAGAAGGAATTCGTCGATGCATTTCCGGGCCGGTTCACGGCCGTTGGCGGCGTGCACACGCGCTACGGGGTTGAGGCTGCCCTTGAGATGGTGCAGTCGGCCTATGAGTGCGGATTCCCGGGCCTGAAATTCCATACCGCTACATCTGGCTGCCCGAATATGCCGGAAATGTACCCGGTGTATGAAAAGTGCGTTGAGCTGGGCCTGCACGTGCAGTTTCACACCGGCTGCGAGGAACTGCCCGGAACCCGCACAAAATTTCAGAATCCGGAGTTTCTTGACGATGTCGCCATGGATTTTCCGGATCTGAAAATCATTCAGCTGCACTGCGGCATGTTCAACAATATTGAAATGGGCCTGTGGAACGTGATGAAGCACGACAACCTCTATACCGACGTGGTCATGCCCGTGCCGCTGCTCATGCATTTCCGGCAGTTCTTCGACATGGACCACATGCGCTTTCTGGAATACTTTATGCCGGATAAGGTTTTCTACGGAACTGATTTTCCGTTGACCATGCCTTTTTACAAACCCATGCTCGACAATATCATGCTGATGCCGCTGTCGCAGGAATTCAAGCACAAGCTGACCGGTGATAATTTCAGGAAATTCATCAACTGGGAAAGCAGGTAATCCGCAGGAACATGTGTTCGGGAAAGGTGCTGTTTGTATGAAGAATGATGTTGTTATTGTCGGGGCGTGCCGCACGCCGATCGGGTCGTTTCTGGGCTCGCTGCAGGATGTGCATGTGAAAGAGCTGGGGCGTATTGTTGGCACCGAAGCCCTCAGGCGCGCAGGAATTGGCCTCGAAGACATTGATGAAATCGTGTGCGGCAACGTGATTCAGGCCGGGTGCGGCGGCAACGTGGCGCGCCAGGTTCAGGGGGCAATCGGCATCCCGTGGAGAGCGGGGGCGCTCACGGTCAATCAGCTGTGCGCCTCGGGCATGCGCGCTCTTGAAATCGCCGCAGCCAACATCATGCTTGGAAAAACATCGGTTGCGCTTGTGCTGGGCGTTGAGAACATGAGCCTGGCGCCCTACCTGATACCCAAGGGCCGCACGGGCTATCGGATGGGCTCCGGCACAATTGAGGATGCCATGCTTCTGGATGCGCTTGAGTGTTCCATCGAGCATTGTCACATGGGTATGACCGCGGAGAATATTGCTGAACGCTACGAAATCAGCCGCGAGGAACAGGATGCGCTGGCCTGCGAAAGCCAGTCCCGGGCAGCCCGCGCGATTTCTGCGGGCCGCTTTCGCGATGAGATCGTTCCAGTGGCGGTCAAGCGTAAAAAAGAAACCGTGATGTTCGACATTGATGAACATGTGCGGCCCGCTACAAACATGGAAGCGCTCGCAGCCCTGAAACCGGTGTTCAGAAAGAAGGGAACAGTCACTGCGGGCAATGCTTCGGGCGTGAACGACGGAGCGGCGGCTGTTGTGCTCATGTCGCGTCAGCGCTCAAAACAGCAGAGCCTTCATCCGCTGGCCGTGCTGCGCTCAACCTGCACGGCCGGCATTGAGCCCGAAGTCATGGGCCTTGGGCCGGCGCGTGCGATACCCGGTGCACTTCTGGCAGCAGGGCTGACATTCATGGACATTGATTATTTTGAACTCAACGAGGCGTTCGCGGCCCAGTACCTGGGCGTTGAGCGCATGCTGCAGCAGGAGTGCGGCTTTCAGTTCGACCGCCAAAAGGTCAACCGCAACGGCTCAGGCATAGCGCTGGGGCATCCTGTGGGCTGCTCGGGGTTGCGCGTCGTTGTTTCTCTTGTCCATGAAATGATGAAAACCGGCGAGGCCCGGGGGTGCGCCTCCCTTTGCGCCGGTGGCGGGCCGGCCATGGCGGCAATCATCGAGCGCATCTGAGCCGGCCTGCAACCCCGGCACTCGGTGGCAATTCGCTTGCCTGACGGGGAGTAAGTCAAGCCGTGGCCCTGGCAGCAGCCGGTCTCTTTCAGGTGTAATGCCAAAGTATCAGGCATGGACGCTTTTTTTTATTTCAATATCAAAAAAATTTGATTCTTGACAGTTTCGCTTTTGTGGGCTATCTCTTAGTAAGAAAGGTATACTGATTAGTATACCATAGGTGTGTTCGCTTTAACATCAGGGGTGCGATAATTCAAACACAGGAGGAACAGGAATGCAGACCGGATCAATGAAACAAGTTGTGGGCAGATGGGCAGGCATTGCCTGCATTGCGGTTGTATGCGGCGCTTTACTGTTGCAGGGCATCGCATCGGCGCAGGGGGTCATTGTCACCGAAGACCAGGCAATCGCGGATAAGTTTGTCCGGCACAC
>VGSH01000120.1 GCA_016875025.1 Deltaproteobacteria bacterium | reverse complement strand
TACGCCCTGCTCGGTGAAAGCCATGGGGGAATATTGAACTCCTCCGCGCCTGTCGCTTTTTGAGGTCACAGTTTGTGACCTCAAAAAATCAAGTTCATCCCGTGAAAGAACAAACATGAAATCTTCTGGAAACCGGGTGCTGTTTCTTTTAACAGCCTGTTTCAGCGCCTTTGTCTGCACGCCGTACAACTGCGCGAGATCGCTGTCGAGCAGGACCTTCTGCCCGCGGATACAATGAATTTTATGCGTGATGATGTCATCCGGAACCGTCTTCGAAACCTTCCCCATATGCCCCTCCGTATACACATGTTTTTTTAAAAAAGCTGATTATACGACACCTGGATGCCGGATCAGGTCCGGCATGACGGTCCAAAACCCTTAGTGCGCATCGCGCCACGACTCGCCCCAGCCCACATCAACTTTCAGCGGCACGCGCATGGCGTAGACGCTCTCCATTTCCTGCCTGACCAGCGCGGCCATGCGCTCGAGCTCATCCTCGGGAACTTCAAAAACGAGTTCGTCATGCACCTGCATAATCATACGGCTTGTGAGCTTTTCCGCCTGCAGGCGGCGATGAATGTTGAGCATGGCGATCTTGATCAGGTCGGCCGCGGTGCCCTGAATGGGCGCGTTGATGGCTGTGCGCTCGGCGAACTTGCGCTCCTGCTGGTTTGCGGCATTGATATCGGGCAGGAAACGCTTGCGGCCCATGAGCGTTGCGACATATCCGATCATGCGCGCCTCATCCACCAGGCTGTCGAGGAAGGTGCGCACCCCGCTGTAGCGCGCAAAGTACTGGTCGATATATTGCTGCGCTTTTTTGGGCGCAATGCCCAGCTCGCGGCTGAGCCCGAAGCCGCTCATGCCGTAAATGATGCCGAAGTTGATTACCTTGGCCTCGCGCCTGCGCTGCGGATCAAGGCCGCTGTCGCCCCATATCTCGACTGCGGTGCGCGCATGCACGTCCCCGTCATTGAGAAATGTGTCAATCAGCGTGGCATCGCCGGACATGTGCGCCAGAATACGCAGCTCGATCTGCGAGTAGTCGGCTGATAAAATTTTACAGCCCTTCTCTCCCACGAACGCCTCCCTGATGCGGATGCCCTCCTCGGTGCGGATGGGGATGTTCTGCAGGTTGGGGTCGCTTGAGCTCAGCCTTCCCGTAGCGGTCACGGTCTGGTTGTAGGAGGTGTGTACCCTGCCGGTGGCGGGGTTGATTAATGCGGGCAGGCTGTCGACATAGGTTGAAACCAGCTTTGCCAGGCTGCGGTACTCAAGCACCGCTTCAGGCATGGGGTGCATGTGCGCAAGTTCTTTGAGCGTGTCGACATCGGTCGCGTATCCGGTTTTGGTTTTCTTCACCACCGGCAGACCCAGCTTTTCAAACAATACCTCACCGAGCTGCTTCGGGGAATTGACGTTGAACTCCACACCGGCAAGCTCGTGCACATGCGTTTCGATCTCGTCCAGCCGGGCGTGAAACTCGCGCGACAGCACCCCCAGGCGCTGCGCATCGATTTTCACCCCGGCCATTTCAATCTCAGCCAGCACAATGACCAGCGGCATCTCCATGTCGCGAAACAGCTCATCAAAGCCGTCCGCGCTCACCTGCGGCAGCAGCAGCTTTGAAAGCATATTCGTGATGTCGGAATCCTCGCAGGCGTACTCGGCTGCCTGCGCAAGCGGCACCAGATCGAAAGTAATCTGCTTTTTGCCTGAGCCGGCAACATCCTTGAATGAGATCATTTTGTGATTGAGCCGGTCAAGGGCCACGTCGTCGAGATTGTGGCGGTAGCGCGAGGGGTTAAGCACGTAAGAGGCAACCATGGTGTCGCAGGCAATGCCCTGCAGCTCGATGCCGTATTTTTTCAAGACGATGTATTCATATTTTATGTTGTGGCCGACCTTGCCGATTGCCGGGTTTTCAAGAATGGGCTTGAGGCGGGAGAGCACCGTTGCGCGGTCGGGCTGGTGAGAAAGGCCCTGATGGGCAAGCGGAATATAGACCGCCTCGTGATCACGCCAGGCAAACGATATGCCAACAATCCCGGCCAGCATGGGAAACTGCGAGGTGGTCTCAAGATCGAGTGTGAAGCGCTCAAGCCCGGCCAGCGTTTCGTAGAACTGCTCAAGATCAGCACTTTCAATCAGCGCGCAATAGTTTTTCTCCGGCCGCGGCTCAGCAGCCGCGCCTGCCTTAAGAAGCCGGGTGAACTCGAATTTTTTATACAGCTCCTGCAGGGCACAGGTGTCAGGCGGGGTGAGCGTGCAGTCGCGCCATGCGCAGTCAAGCTCAACGTTCGTGTCGATCATTACCAGGCGTTTGCTCAAGTAAGCCTGTTCACGGTTCTGCTCGAGCGCGGCGCGGGCGTTCTTTTTTGTTATCTCGTCGAGCTTTTGATAGATCCCGTCAAGAGAGCCGAACTGAGCAAGCAGGCTCTGCGCGGTCTTGGGGCCGATGCCGGGCACGCCGGGCACATTGTCGCTGGTGTCGCCGGTCAAGGCCAGCATGTCAACGATATGCTCCGGGTCAAGGCCGTATTTTTCACGGACCGCGGCCGGGTCCATAACCTTGTCCTTCATTGTATCGAGCATGGTAATGCGCGGTCCGATCAGCTGGCACAAGTCCTTGTCGCCCGAGACGATCACGACCTCGCAGCCGTCGGCTGCCGCCTTGAGCGCGAGCGTGCCGATGATATCATCGGCCTCGAATCCGGGCTTGCCGATCGCGCGGATGTTGAAAGCCTCGATCACATCCCTGATGTGGGGAATCTGCACCTGCAGGTCATCGGGCATAACCGCCCGGTTGGCCTTGTACTGATCGTAGGCTTCGTGCCGGAAGGTGGGCTCGGGCCGGTCAAGCACAGCCGCGATGTGAGTCGGCTGATGCTGCTCAAGCAATTTGAGCAGCATGGTCGTGAACCCGTAAATGGCGTTGGTCGGCAACCCGGCTGAGGTTGACAGCGGCGGCAGGGCGAAATAGGCGCGGTAAAAATACGCGCTGGTGTCAATCAAAAAGAGTCTGTCCATAAACGCCCTCAGGGTTGTAACGGGTTCGCGGCCTCGGGTTTGCATGCATAGTAGCACATTCATCTTTCAGTTAAAGCAAAATTAAGCTTATACGCCAGTGTGGTGTATTCAGGCTTGTAATTTGCCCATTCCTGTGGATACAATCCAATAGAGCAATTTTCATGTTAGTGTACTCTGTGGATTATAATCTCGCCCGATCGACTGCGTTTGGTTCAAGCTTGTCATTTCGACCAAAGGGAGAAATCCTGATCTTAAGATTTCTCAGTCGCTTTTCCATCCTCCGTAGCAGGCTACTGCGGAGGACGGGTGCTCCTTCGAAATGACAGTATGGTTACTTATATACTCTAGATCGGTCGACTTGCCATCCCCACAGGCCTGCGCATGATTCGATTAATTATTTTCACGCTTTTTTCGGCTATGCTGTGTATTGCGCGCGTTAGCGCTGCGGACCCTGAAAAAACCGAGACCCGCTACTGCACGATCGAGGGCACTTCGGGCGACCGCACCGCGAGCTACCTCGCAGAACATGCCGATGCGCTCATTGATGAGGTTTCCGATCGTCTGGGTTTTGAGCTCAAGGAGCGCGTGCGCGTGATTGTCGCCCCTGACCGCACGCGTTTTCAGGAAGCGCAGCCCGCAGGCGCAGCCGTGCCTGAGTGGGCCGCCGGTGTTGCCTGGCCTCACAAAAACCTGATCGTGCTGCGCAAGAACACGGGCGGCGATATTCTGAAAACATTCGGGCACGAGGTCTGCCACATACTGCTCGGGCAGGCCTTCGGGCCGGACCACCGGGTGCCGCGCTGGCTGGAGGAGGGCCTGGCCGTAATGATCGCGGGCCAGTGGAGCATGCAGCGCATGAGCACCATGAGCATGGCTGTTCTGACCGGCAGCGTGCTGCCCATGGACGAGCTCGCGCGCGTATTTCCCCTCGATGCCGGCCGGGCTGAAACCGCCTACTGCCAGAGCTTTTATTTTATAGCATTTTTGATGAACAGGTTCGGCGAAGAAGATTTCCGGGCTTTCCTCAGGGAGTACAGCGCGGGCAGGGACTTTGAGCAGGCACTGTGGAAAAGCTATTACCTGCGCTGGGATGAAATCGAGGGGCTGTGGCTCGACTTTCTGAAAGTTCGCTTCGGCTGGCTGCCGGTACTTTCAAGCACAGCAACCCTGTGGTTTCTTGCAAGCCTGGTCTTTGTCTGGGCGTATATCAGGAAAAAACGTGCTGCCCGGGAGAAAATGCGCCTGTGGGAGCAGGAAGAACCGGGTGAGGACGAACACATGACCCTCCAGTAGTTTTTTCTGCTTGAACAAAAGGGCGGATTTCACATAAGATACATAGGCACGGAACACAGCGCGCAACTCAGACGCGCAATCCCCATTACAACAGGAGGAATGGCATGAAAAGAATACTGATAGTCGCGGTAGCAGTGGCGTGTTTTTGCCTTGTCGGATCAGCAGCGCACGCTGGCTGGGGTACCTGCAGTGGCTGCCATAACGACGCGATGGCCATAGGCAAAGAGGCAATCCTTACCAAGTATACCAGCGTGGAAGCGCTCATTAAAGGTGCGCAGGAATCAGACAGCCCCATGATGGCCAAGATAAAGCAGGATGTCGAGGGCCTGAAAGCAGCCGCCATTGAACTGGGCCTCAAGTCCGAAAAAGAATAGCATACATACGGAGGCATGCGCGGCATGCAGCAGGATACCTGGAAATACTGTTATTGGCTTGATGCCGGGCGTTTTCAAACCCTGCAGCAGGAAATGGCGGCGCAGGGGCTGGACATGCGCCGGGCTGAAAAAAATCCCTGCGAGGTCCTGCTGAGCGATATCGGCTATGCCGCGCCGGATTGCTGGGCGATCATCTGCGGCTATGACGCCAAGCCATGGTTTGACGCCTCGCCATTCAGGGACAAAACGCTCGTTGTTTCCTCAACGCCGCTGGGTTCGGCCTATAGCGACTGCCTTGAGACAACCATAACACCCGTCACATATAAGCCCCGGAAAATGCCGGATCAAAGTGACCGGGAAGAACTTGCACAAGACCCCCGGTTTCTGGAACGCAAGCCCGCGGCATGGGACGGGTTCCCGGCTGAGATGGGCGAGCAGATCGTCAAAGGTTTGGCGCGCTTGAGCGGCAAACCGGCCGGAACCTGGGAGCAGCTGTTTCAAACCTGGACGGCCGTGCACGCGAATTTTATCGCGCCGCGCTTCCGCTCCGACGATGCGCAGGCCGCGCCCTACTCCATCGGCGACACGTTTTCAATCAGCAGCTGCTGCGTGGAGCTGTTCAACCTGCTCGGCTCTGATGAGCCGGCCCTGCTGGTGCGGCCCTGCACCGGAGCCGCAATCCTGCAGGTGCTTGAGCGCGACCGCTACTACCTTGTACGCCTGGTGAACAACACAAAGCGCGCCATCGCCTGAGTCTAAAAGCCCCGATTAAGAGCGAGCGTTTGTAAAACGCTGCTTTTTTTGGTACACTTGCGGCAACAAGCACTGAATCATTGCCTGCACAAAAAAGGACGTTAATTTGAATCAAGAAGCCCTGTACCAGCTGGCTACCATCGGCATTTGCCTGGTCGGCTCAGCGCTTTTTTCTTCCGCGGAAACCGCGCTTACGAGCCTGTCGCACAACCGCATCCACCAGCTGCTCGACAGCGGCAGGAAATCAAGTCTGCTGCGCCTGTGGCTCAAAAAACCCAACGATGTTCTCACCACTGTTTTAATCGCCAATAATATCGTCAATATTCTGGCGGCCTCGCTCGCAACGGCTTTCAGCCAGCAGCAGCTTCTGCGCCTCGGACTTGGTGATCGCGAAAGCCTTGCCGTGGGCCTCGCGGTCGGCTGCATGACACTGATCATCCTGGTGTTCGGGGAAGTAGTACCGAAAACATTCGCAAAACATAATGCCGAAAATATTATCCCGTTTTTCCCTCTTATTTCCGGGGTGTACTATCTTGTTTTGCCCCTGACCCGTGTGCTGGTATTCATCAGCGGCAGCGTTGTGTGGCTGGGAGGAGGCAAATTCTCACATCAGGGCCCGCTGGTAACCGAGGAGGATCTTGAGTGGATGATTCTGCGCGGGCACAAGGAAAACGTGCTGCACAAAGAGATCAGCAGCATGCTTACCGGCGCGCTTGACCTCGAAGACACGGTTGCCCGGGAAATCATGATGCCCCGCACAAAAATGGTCATGTTCGAGGTCAATGAAACTTTGGAGGAAGTATGGGAGCAGCACCGCGAGCATAACTATTCGCGCTATCCCGTATATGATGAAGTACCCGATAAGATTATCGGAATATTTTATATCAAGGACCTGCTGTATTACCTTATTGATCCGGCCGGCAAGACCTTCAGCCTGCGCGAGCTGATGCGCACCGATCTGTACTTTGTGCCGGAGTCAAAAAATGTGCGCGAGATACTTACCGAGCTTAAAACCAAGCAGATCGGCATGGGTATTGTGGTTGACGAGTTCGGCGGTGTAGCGGGCATGGTGGCGCTCGAAGACATACTGGAGGAAATGGTCGGCGAAATCTACGATGAATATGATGAACCGGCGCATCATTTCATCGAGGAAAAACCGGGTTGCTTCCGCATTCAGTCTCAGTATCTGCTTGCCGATCTGGAAGAGCATCTGCATGTTAAAACAGGACTGCCCCTTGATCGCGGCTATGATACGGTCGGCGGGCTGCTGATGGACCTTGCCGGCCGGGTGCCGCTGCCCGGGGAGGTTTTCACCTGGCCCGAAAACGCGAGTGAGCCCGGCAATGAAGCAGATGAGACAATTGCGCCGCAGCTTTCCTTTACCATCCTTGCCGCAACAGAGACCACGATTGAGTCGGTGCGCATGGAGATTCTTCAACAAAACCAGGAAGATACTAAAAGCCGTCCGGAACCCTCCCCCGCCTGAGCGGCGTCCGGCATAACGGGTTTTTTTCAACAGCCCGTTATGCGTAGCTGTGCAGACCAGACAAGAGATAATTAACCCCCAGGAACGTAAACAGCACGCTGGCAAACCCGATAATGGCAAGCACTGCCATGCGTTTTCCCCGCCAGCCGCGCGTGATGCGCGCGTGCAGCACCGCAGCGTACACGAACCAGGTAATCAGCGACCAGGTCTCCTTGGGGTCCCAGCTCCAGTAGCTGCCCCAGGCATAATTGGCCCAGACCGCACCGGTGATAATGCCCAGGGAGAGCATCAAAAAGCCGATGGCAGCCATGCGGTACATGATTTCGTCCAGCCGTGCGAGCGAGGGGAATACGCCGTCAATGGCGCGGGCGCTCGGATCGGATTTTGTGATGTCCCGTGCCTTAAAAAGATAAACAACGGCCGCACAGAAGGAAACCGCAAAGGCCGAGTAGCCCAGAAAGCAGGTGATAACATGATAGCTCAGCCAGTTGCTCTGCAGGGCCGGAATAAGCGGCTCAATCGTATTCTCAACGCGGGGTGAAAGCGAGGCATAGGCCATGGAAATCGAGATAATCGGCAGCAGCAAAACACCCAGTGCCCTGGTTTTGTAGCGCAGCTCGATATAGAGATGCAGCAGTACGGTTGTCCAGCCCAGGCCGATCAGGGCCTCATACAGATTCGTAAGCGGAATCCGGCCGTGTCCCAAATCGTAGGACTCCCACCAGCGCAGCCCCAGGCCGGCGGTGTGAACCAGCGCCACAACTATGACAAGCCCGGTAATGATACGACCGAATTTTTCATTCCTGAAAAACAGATACCCGAAATACAGGGTCATGCACAACAGATAGCCGATTGTGGTAATGCCCAGCAAAGTTGAACTCACATCCGTCTCCTTCAGTTCAGCAGTCGATCACACAGCACTGCAAAATCTTTTTTAAAAGCGGCTTTGTTTTTGCTGGCCTCTCCGGCCACTATCACGCGGATGCCATCGGCATCCGGTTCGCAGTGCACCCAGATACGGCGATGCGAACAGAAAAAGGCAATATACATTCCGGCCATCAAAAAAGCGCAGCCCAGCCAGACAAGCTCAACACCGGGGTCCTTTGTCACCTGCAAACCGGTAAACATGCGCGGTTCAAAGTTGAGGAGCCTGATCCGGTAGGGATCGGTCTGGCGTCCGTGAAAATCAGGATAGCGCGCGAACAGCCAGGAGGTAAACAAAGGCTCGCCATCTCGCTGCGCGCGCAAAAGCACGGCCGGGTTGTTCAGGTCGCGCGAGCGGGAAAAGGGCTGGTTGCGCTCATCAAGGCCGAAATCAGCAAGAAAGCGGTCAACAAAAATTTCATCCTGTGTGCCCGGAAGCACAATCGATGAGCCAACCTCCACGCTGGCAATGAAGGGCTCGGTTGTATCGGGGAAAACAAAAGATAGCACCAGCGTACCGCCGCCGTTGGGATCCGTGCCATAGGTTGACTGGTAGAAGTAAATACCCTTATAAATCAGCGGATCATTAACCCTGATCTGCTTCGTTAGTACCTCATGGCCATTTTCAATGACGGTCAGGCTGCTGACGTAGGATTTGGGCCGGCCGGTGTTTTCATAAAACGAAACCTC
>VGSH01000119.1 GCA_016875025.1 Deltaproteobacteria bacterium | reverse complement strand
TGCGCGGGAAGCCATGACCGAGGGCCGCAGATTTGAGGATATTGTTAAGGATATCCAGGACAGCGGCAAGGTGTCCGAGGGCAGGGCGCGGGTTATTGCCCGGACCGAGACGGCAAAGGCAAACGCTACATTCACGCAGGCGCGGGCGCAGGCAGTCGGCAGCGGTGGTTATTACTGGCGCACAATGGAAGATGAAGCTGTGCGCGAGAGTCATCAGGAAATGGCAGACCGCAGTAATGCCGGTGAAATCTTTTCATGGGACAGCCCGCCTGAAGTTGAGCCTGGAGAATTTCACCATCCGGGAGGTATTTACAACTGCTTTGTTGGATCAGAGAAAATATCCCTTCTTAATGGTTGTCGCGCACTTCTGAAACATTTTTACAGCGGGGATATTGTCAAAATCTATGACAGTGGGGGCGGGACTATTTCCGCGACACCGAACCATCCAGTAATGACAGTCAACGGGTGGGTTCCTGTAGAATCGCTCAATACAGGTGATTATATAGTCCAGGTTATTGATAACAGAAGCGTTGTTCAGGACAACAAAAAGAATCTTATAACCACGTTTGACGATCTCTACAGATCGCTTTCTATTTTGAACAGCCGAGAAATTAGGCTTATTAGAGGATGTGCTTTTGACCTCCACAACTACATTCCCGACGGTCATG
Source organism: Deltaproteobacteria bacterium (assembly GCA_016875025.1). Taxonomy (GTDB): domain Bacteria; phylum Desulfobacterota; class WTBG01; order CAIYCZ01; family CAIRTM01; genus CAIRTM01. Next base: position 7,966 of record VGSH01000119.1, on the reverse strand, counting down.
TCAACAATATACGGCCCGATGCGTTTTTGTCTGATTACGCGGTGTCCGAGGCTTTCAAGGCGCTGCGCGATTTCTCTTTCACCATACCCGATAGCTATGTTATTGATATCGGCGCTTTTTGCGGCTACGGCCATGTTATGGAATCGAACATCACGCGCTTTTTTAATCAGGTTGCGGCGATCTGTTGCGCTCATGTTGAACATGCGAATTGTGTTTGCTTCAGATCCTGTGCGCCTGACAACATTATTTTTTATGAGGATATCAGCAATACATTTACGGGAACACCGATATTTTTTAGACAAGGCCAGTTCGCTAAGGCCCGCCACGTATTCATTGACAACTGCAAGCTCAGGCAGGTCATTGCGCTTATTGAAGCCTGCGGGGGTTCGGTGTTTTATCACGACACCCCTAGCGCGGAGGTACTTGGAGAGATTGTCAGGATGACAGCCAATACAGGAAGCGGCGTGCTTGACCGTGGCCCCGTTACATACAAGCTGCTGAGCGTCGTCGATAAGTCTTTCGCTAATTTTTCTGGACATGTCTACACCCTTGAGAGTTTTTGTGGATATTATACCACAGGTTCAAACAACATTGCAAGCAAAAACTGTAGATGCTATGCTGAACCACTGTTACCAGACCTTGAGAGCCTATGACCGTTAAGAGCATAAATATTCAACCCAGGCCCGATGTCAAGGCGGAAGTGTTGCAGCTTTTTGACCGGCTAGATATTATCCAGCCCGGCGATACTGGCAATATCACCATACATATAAACTGCGGCGGCATTACCAAGGTAACTAAACAGGTGGAAATAAAATAACCATATTGGAATATTTTTTCATAATGGAATAAAAAAACTTGACAAGGGCGAAAAAATATACTAAGCATGTAGTTGAAAAATTGAATATTTGAGCCTGATAAGGTTTAACCCGGCGCAATTCGGGATCTAAATACTCCGGCAAGCACTCCAGAAATGGAAGGTTTGCCGGTTTTTTTATGGGCAAAAAATGGCAAGGCAATATTACACAACTGCACAATTATCAGAAAATCAGCAGGAAACCCCGGAGGGTTATCTGCTGTGCTTAAATGTTCCAATTGCACGCACCGGCGCTCTTATATATGCCGCCGAGGAATTGACCGATAAGGACGGAAAACCGATTATTGATGCCCCCGCCGGGCGTGCTGTCGTATCCCGAACAGCGGCCGTACTATTCGACCCGCAGACAATAGCCAGTTTTGAGGGCAAACCGGTAACGCTGATGCACCCGGACGTTATGCTCACACCTGAGAACTGGAAAGACTACGCAGTGGGCGTGATCCAGAACGTGCGGCCCGGAGATGACGGCGACAAGCTGATAGCCGACCTGCTGATAACGGATGCAGAGGCTATTTTTGCGGTCCGGCAGGGGCTACGGGAGGTATCGCTTGGCTATGATGCTGAATACGTTGAGGACGCGCCCGGAGTTGGACACCAGAGCGCAATGATAGGCAACCACTGTGCATTAGTGCCCGCCGGTCGATGCGGCCCTGAATGCAGCATACAGGACAAACAACCCATAGAGGAGATGAGTATGAGCCGAATCGCAAAACTGAAAGAGCAGATCAGGGGTATGTTTACCGCGCTTGATTCTGCCGTGGCGGACCTTGAGCCGGAAGACAAAAAAGAAGAAGATGATGCTAAGGCCAAGGACGCTGAGGATCCGCCGCCGGAAGAAAAAAAAGAAGAAGCACAGGCAATGGACTTTACCACAATCGTAAAAGACCTGGCAGACAAGATCGCGGTTATGCAGGCCGCTATCGAAGCACTTCAGGCGAAAAAGGAAGAGGAAAAAACAGCGGACGCATGCGACCCCGAAAAGACTCAGGACGCGGCCCCGGACGCTGAAACGCTTGCACGCGCTGAAATACTGGCCCCGGGGATCGCTGCAACAGCTGATATTATCCCCGCTTCACTAAAAGCCGCATACGGCACGCAGGACGGCAAGGAAATTATCGACCGGCTGAGCGCAGGGCAGGCCCCGGCGTTTGATTCTGCGGCCCTTTTTATCGCCGCATCCGAGTTGATGAAGGATAAGCGCCGGGCTGAAATGGCGGAAACCCGCAAAGCCCCGGCAAAAGACAACCAGACCTTTGACCAGCACGCTCATTTTGCGGCACGCTCGAAAGAGGTCCACAAGGTTCCGATGTTTCACTAAACGGGAAAACAACACCAACACACAAGGAGTCTTATCATGGCAAATCAGGTTATCACAAACAGCATGCCCATTGGCAAAGCGGGCGACATCACTCGCAGCGGGAACGTCGTGGTTGAGTCGTTCATGCAGTCCAGCACCCTGCCCCTTCTGAAGTACGGTCTGCCGTTTGCAATCGACACCGGCGTTATTACCGGAATCGTGGACACGCACACCGGCGCTAACGTTGCGGGATTTCTCGTGCGCCCGTACCCGCAGCTTGCAGCTACCAATCAGGATGTTGACGCTGCAACTCCCCCGGTTTACCCGGCCATCCTGAACGGCCTGAAGTCCGGCTATATCGCCGTATCACTTCAGCACGGCACTTCCGCAAAAGGCGGCAAGGTCTATGTGCGTACTGCAGCAACTTCCTCGACCCGCTATCAGGGCGGAATCGAAGCAGCTGCAGCCGCAACCGTTGCCAATGGCACCATCACCGGAACAGGAACTGGAACAATCGCTTGCACGATTAATGACGCTGCCCTTGTTGTTCCCGGCGAATATCGCATTACGCTTGCAAGCACTTCACAGACCTCTGTTGTGTCCGTGGTTGACCCGCTGGGAAATCGGCTGAAAGACGGCGTTGTAGGCACTGAGTATGTCGGCCTTGGCATAACATTTACGATTACCGCTGCCGGTACGATGACCGCCGCTGATTATTTCAAGCCTGTGGTCACGCTGACAACGTCCGTTATCCCCGGCGCGTACTTCACCGGCGTAACGGCTGCAACCGGCATCGTCGAAGTTGCCTATAACGTCTAAAAACCATGACCCAAAATAAGGAGCAAAAAACAATGAATACAAAACGAATTTTCTTCAAAGATAACGCGGTCATGGATCGGGCCACTATCGACTCGACCGGCGTTTTTCTGGCAACCGAGCTTCAGCGCCTTGATCCCGTCCTGCATGAGCCTATGGCTGATTTCAGCTATTCCCGCGACATCGACATGACGGCGCTGGACATTGGTGACGAGCAGACGGCTTTTGATCGTATCCACTACACCGCAACGGGCGGCGAAACCACGGGCGGCAAGTCCTTTGTTTCCAGCAAAGTCACTGAGATCGGCACAGTCGGTCTGGACTCTGAGCGCGTTGTTGCCGGTACGTTCGTCTGGGCTGAAGCAATCCGCAAGAGCGTTATCGAGCTGGCACAGGCCCAGAAACTTGGCCGCCCGCTTGACCCGCAGATGATGAACGCTCTCCAGATGAAGCTCAACATCGACTCTCAGAATATGGTCTACACCGGCGACACCCCCGCAGGCGTGAAGGGTCTGTGCAATTCCTCGCTTGTTACCGAGACTGTTGTGGCAAACAATGCCGCGAACGCCTCCGCGCTATGGACTGCGAAAAGCGACGAGGAAGTGCTTAAAGACATCAACACGGTTCTTGACCTTGCATGGGCGGCAACCGGATACACCATTTGCCCGTCGCGGCTTGGCCTGCCGCCGGTGAAGTTCAGCTATCTTGCAACCCGCAAGATCGCCAATCAGACCATGAGCCTTGGAAAGTATCTGGCTGACAATTCACTGTGTAACATCGTCAACGGTCGCCCGCTTGAGATCGTGCCGATGCGTGAGCTTGCGGGCATTGCAACCGGCCCAACCGACAGGATGGTCGCCTATTCCAAGCGGCCCGATGTTGTGCGCTGGCCCCGGTCTATTATTTCCAGTATGCCGGTTGAAAATCGCGGACTGCACCAGATCAGCGTGTACTACTGCCGGTTTGGCACGGTTGAGTTCGTGAAGCCCGAAGCGTGCTATTACGCATACGGTTTTTAGTTGAACCTCTCAGAGCGGGATTGTGCCGGGTGCGGCGTTGCACCCTCCCAATTCCAAACCCGGCCCCGCTCCCCCCTTTTCGTGTTTGAGTAGAAAGGAAGGGAACATGAAAGTAAATTTCAAAGGAACGTGGTTATTTTTGCAGCACACCGGTGCGCCGCAAGTTTTTAAATGCGGTCTGTGCGAAGATGCACCTGAAGAGCTTTTGAACGACCCGGCTTTTCAGTTTCAGCTTGAGCACGGCATGATTGAGATAATCGAGCAGCCGAAAGCAGAACCCGAAGTGCTGGCAGAAATCGAGCAGCCGAAAGCCGTTATCGGCCCGGAAGCAAAAGAGCCGAACTTCGATCCGATACCAGCGCCTGAACCGAAAGCCAAAAAGGGCAAGAAATGGTAACGGCAGACTTTCGCACCGAGTTTCCAGAGTTTACGTCATCCACTGACTTTCCTGACGCCAAGATTGCCTCGTGCGGCCTAATAGCAGAGCAGCTGGTGCATGAAAGCATGTGGGGCGATATGAGGACAAGGGCTGTTCATTTAGTGACGGCCCACTTCCTCACACTTGGATCGTTTGGCGCGGCGGCTGTATCGCAGGACACAGGGTTAAACGATTTCGATACCACAGGCTACGGGCGGCAGTTTCGTTCACTGGCGCGCATGTTTTTCGCGGGGGCTACGTTCGTATGACCGGTGGCAAGGGATGGAAAGTAACGACCGACAAGGTTGCGCGTGTCATGCAGGATATTAAGGCAATGACCGCAGACGATCTTTTTATCGGCATTCCCGCATCGAATACAAACCGTAAAGACGGTGCAATGACCAATGCCGCAATAGGATACCAGAACGAATACGGAAGCGCGGTGAACAACATACCCCCGCGCCCGTTTTTGGTTCCCGGCGTTGACGCGGTGCGAGATACCGTCACGGCTGAAATCGCCAAGGGATTAGGTCGGAGCTTTAACAACCCCAGCGCGATGGCTACCGCGCTTGAGCGCTCAGGCATTAAGGCAGTTAATAGCGTGAAAGCACATATCCGCAAGCTCGGAAAATACCCGGCAGATAGCCCGACGGTGCGGGCGCGTAAAGCAAAAGGGTTTAAGGGAACGGCAATTTTAAGAGTTACCGGCAGTCTGATCAACAGCATTACCTACGTGGTAAAACGGGCGAAGTAAATGGCAGAGAACACAAGCGCGACAGGTGGATATTTAAGGCCGGTGATTGCACCCGACGAAGGGCGCGACCTGTCCGCATTTATCGGTACTGTGCTTGCAGGGCTGACCGGTATTACAATGCCAGGATATATCCGCCCGCTGTGGCAGGCTGTGCCGCCCGCAGTGCCTGAGCCTAATCAGACATGGCTTGCGTATGGTTTGCAGGTTGTGGACGTTGCCGGATTGTCGCCTTATCTTTCCGTTGAGGAAACGACAGAGGACGGCGCACAGGTAGAATACGGGCGCATGCAGCAGGAGGAAACGATAGAGGTAAATGTGCAGGTGTACGGCCTGCACTGCATGTCATACGCGCATGCGATCCGTGACGGCCTGAGCCTTGGGCAGAACCGTGAAGCGATGCTTACTTACGGGCTTTCATACGGAGGTGCATCTAATGTGCGCCGTGTGCCCGAACAGGTTGATACAAGGTGGTATGACCGGGCAGATATTACTCTGACTTTTAGACGGCAGGCCGAGCGCACATTCCGTGTTCTTTCTCTTGTAAAGTCTGCCGGTGAAATAAACGCACAAACATTTGAAACAGCAACCCCAGAGTAGGGAGAAAAAAACGATGACTACTGAACTTAATGTTGCACGGCTTATTAATGTTGAAGTAATCATGAGTCCGCTTGCTGCTGCGCGGCGCGGGTTCGGGACGCTGATGCTTGCCGGTGATTCCGGCGTATTTGATCAGCGTGAACGGTTCCGGGTATATACCGACATTGACGGCGTTGCGGATGATTTCAGTCCGACCGACCCGGAATACCTTGCTGCGGCCCTGTACTTTGGACAGTCACCAAAGCCCCGGCAGCTGATGATCGGCGCAATGTTTGACGCTGCACAGCCCGGAATGCTGAAGGGCGGCGCGTTTACTGCCGCAGCGCAAGCCGCGCTTGTAACGGCCCTTGAGCTGATTTCTGACGGCGAGTTCACAATCACTATCGACGGAGCAGAAACCGCTACAGACCTTGACGACCTTGACTTCGACGGCATCACGACCCTTGCCGGTGCTGCTGCGATTATTGATACAGCCCTGGGCGAAGATGGCGAGTGCGCGTGGGACGGAGAGCGGTTTGTTATTACTTCCGCGACGACCGGGACCGCATCGAGCGTGAGCTTTGCAACCGTTACGGGCGGTGACGGTACAGACATAGCGTCTACCCTGAAACTGACCGCCGCAACAGCGCTGTACTCGGTTGACGGTATCGCCGCTGAAACGCCTGTCGAGAGCGTGCAGGAACTTGCCGATATGAGCGGCGCATGGTACGGGCTGGCCCTTGCAGTATCTTCAGCGCTTTCTGATGCTGAGATTCTTGCGGTTGCCGCATTTATCGAAGCGGCATCACCCGCCCGCATTCTTGGTGTAACCGAGACGGACACGAACACCCTGAACGCTGTTTATACCACCGACATAGCATATCAGCTTGAGGCGCTTGGCTATCGCCGGTCAATCACGGCTTACAGCCAGAACGCGAACGCGATCTGCTCAGCCATTGGCCGCGCCTTCAGCGTGAATTTTAACGCGAACCGGGCGACCATCACGCTCATGTATAAGCAGCTCCCCGGTATCGCTGCTGAAAACCTGACCGAGACGCAGGCGCAGGCATTGGCAGCTAAAATGTGCAACGTGTACGCGGCATACAACAACGACACGGCGATTTTTCAGACCGGACAGATGGCTGACGGAAGCTACTTTGATGAAGTGCATGGCCTTGACTGGTTTGCAGACGCGCTGCAAAACGCCCTTTATAATCTGCTTTACACGAGCACGACGAAGATACCGCAGACGGAAGCCGGCGCAAATCAGCTTGTGGCCGAGGCCGCGAAGGTCTGCCAGGAAGCTATCAACAACGGGCTTGTTGCCCCTGGGACATGGAACGCGGACGGTTTCGGGCAGCTTGAGCGCGGCCAGTATTTGCCGGACGGATACTACATCTACATGCAGCCCATGAGCGAACAGGCGCAGGCATTGCGCGAACAGCGCGTTGCCCCGGTAATGCAGATAGCTTTGAAGCTGGCCGGTGCTGTGCATACCGTTGACGTACAGGTAAACGTGAACCGATAAACCCGAAGGAAGGGAGAAATAAAACATGAGCGCGTACAGTTTTCTTGATGTTGTGGCAACAATAACGGGAGTCGGCGGTAGCGTAAACCTTGCCGCTGATGCAGGCGTGGCCGAGGAAGGAATTTCCATCGAGCCGGTCAACGATAAGTCAACCATGACCATCGGAGCGGACGGTCGAGGCATGCATTCCCTGAGCGCCGACAGGTCGGCAACTGTAACGATCAGACTGTTAAAGACCAGCTCGACAAACGCCAAATTGCAGCAGATGTATAATTTACAGACGGCATCGAGCGCAGCGCACGGCAGTAATTCCATTACCGTGCGTGACACGGCCCGTGGTGATTCACATAATCTTGAAGGCGTTGCATTCAAGAAGCAGCCCGCAGTATCGTATGCGAAAGAGGCTGAGATGCTTGAATGGACGTTTGACGCGATCAAATGGACTCCGGGACTGGGAAGTGGAACCCCGGCTCTTTTGTAACGGCAGTTAAACCATGACGGTAGAGGGAGGAAAATCATGGAGTTTCAAGTTAATGGTATCACCTACACGGCAGGCAAGCTCAATGCGGTTGCACAGTTTCATATTGTGCGCCGCATGTTGCCTGTTTTCTCATCGCTGGCCGGTGCCAGTGGCGCGGTAAAAAAAGCACAAACAGCCGATGAACAGGAGGGCGCAGTTTTCGG
>VGSH01000118.1 GCA_016875025.1 Deltaproteobacteria bacterium | reverse complement strand
TTCCACTGAAAACCTCCTTTCGGTTAACTTTGAGCGGTTCACCGAATCAGGAGGTTTTCTTATATTCCCGCAAATGTCAAACTCTGTGAGTCCCCCGGCAAAGCCGGGGGTTTACCTGTGATTATTAGGTCACCCTTGCGAAGTCAAGAGAAAAAATCATTAGACCATTTAAATTTTTTCTGTACCCTGTTGCATTTACTGACATTTCGACCCCTTCGGCTTTGCTCAGGGCAGGCTCCGGGAGAGAAGTCGCATACTTTTGTCATTCCGAACGAATGTGAGGAATCTTTGTTTTAAGACTTCTCACCGCCTCTGGCGGATTCGAAATGGCAACTCGGTTACATCATTGAGGGAAACAAAAGGTGACAGGTGAAATATGCTTTTCACACAGCCGCACTCCACTGCAGCCATGCAAAGCCTGTTGACAAGGCTGTAGAAATCTATCCGGCGGGCTTTGCCGGCAGGGGCCTTCAGCAGATTGTTTCAAATTTGAGCAGGGCCGGTGCGGCCGTCTGAATGCGCCGCACTCAGTGCGGTAACTCAAGGCCATAAACACCTCACGCTTTTGCCGCTGCACGACCTGCGGCACGGCCGGTTGAAAACGCTGCCTGCAGATTGTAGCCGCCTGTGTCTGCCTGCAGGTCAAGGATCTCGCCCGCGAAATACAGCCCCCTGACCAGTTGTGATTCCATAGTGTGCGGATCAACCTCGGCAAGGCTCACTCCTCCGGCGGTGATGATGGCTTCATCCAGGGGCCGGTGCCCGCTCACGGTATGGGTGAAATTTTTCAGCCAGTCAAGCAACCGCGCGCGTTCGCGCTCTTTCAGGCCTGCGGACGGGCTGCCGGGTTTGAGGCCGGCCTGCGTGCAGCACACCCCTACCAGCTCGCGCGGCAGCAGGCCCCGCAGCAGGCTGCCCAGCCTCTCGGCCCCCCGGCTGCTGATGTCGCGCTTCAATCGGGCCTCGAGCTTTTCGCGGCTGAGCGAGGGCTTGAGATCGATTGAAACCTGAACCTTTTTGCGCGCCAGCAAAGCGTCAACCGCCATACCGCTTAAGGTAAGAATGACCGGCCCGCTCAACCCGTAGCGCATCAATTGCAGCTCGCCGAATTCCTCCGCGCGTTCGCGTCCGTTAACCACCAAACGCGCCCTGCAGTTGCGCACCGACAGCCCGTCGCAGGCGCACAGGCGGCTCTCCCGGGTCTCAAGGCCGATAAGCGCAGGCCGCACCGGCACGATCGTGTGCCCGAGTGCGGCAGACCAAAGGTATCCGTCGCCGGTTGATCCGGTCAACGGATAGGATGCGCCGCCGGTGGCGACAATCACGGCGCGGGCGGATAACGAGCGCTGCCCGCAGCGCACGCGGGTAACGCGTCCGTTTTCTGTGCAGATCTCAGTTACGGGACTGTCGCACACAATCCGCGCACCGCCCGCTTCACACCAGGCGCGCAGGGCTCTTGAAACGCGCGGCGCGCGCGCGTCTGCCGGAAACACCCGGCCGCCTCGCTCGGCAACAAGCTCAATGCCGATACCGGAGAAAAAATCCATCAGGCTGCGGTTGTCAAAGGATTCAAGGCTTGGCCGCAAAAAACCGGCCCCGTTGCCGAAGCGCTTCAGGAATTCCGCATGCCCGGCCGTGTTGGTAAGGTTGCAGCGGCCCTTGCCGGTAATGCCCAGCTTACGGGCAGGGTAATCCATCTTTTCAAGCACCAGCACGCGGACGCCTGAGCGGGCCGCAAACCCGGCAGCCATAAGCCCGGCTGCGCCGCCGCCGATAACGATGATATCGTATGCATCCATGGGCACATAATTGCACAAACAGGTCCTGTGTGCAATCGCGCGCCCGGCCGGTTTAAATAATACTGTGAAAATGAGACGCGGCAGTGTAAAATAGAACTCGACAGGGAAGAACCGTTCTCATCAAAGGAACCTTTGCAATGCCCATGTATGAATTCCTCTGCGCCGACTGCGGCAGCGTATGCGAACACATTGTTGCAGGAAGCGACAAAATCAATGGCCTCACCTGCCCCGGCTGCGGCAGCGCAAGCCTGAACAAGCTGATTTCAAAATCAAATATCGGCAAAGCTGCTACGCCTGCCTGCGGCCAGTTCGGCTGCGCAAGCCCTGAGCGCTGCGCCGGCCCGCAGGGCTGCCCCGGAGCCGGCGGCTGCTGCATAGCCTGAGGCTGCCCGACGCCCTGCTCAGGAAACCTGCATAACTCACTCATTGATGAAGCCGCAGAAAGTTCGCAGGCAATTCAAAGGAATGAAATGGTAGGGTGGGTAAAACCCACCATCTACAGATAATCGGTGGGTTCCGCTACGCTGCACCCACCCTACAATTTTTCCCTTTCGAACCGGAAACAGGTGAAGGCAGCACCGCATCCGTCGCAGACTGCGCCTTCACACTCACTATTATTCTCAGGAGATTTTTTTATGAGCACGCAATGCAATGAAAACACCGGCTGCTCGAGCTGTTCGAGCGCCTCAGGGTGCGACCAGGCGAACAAAGAAGCCCATGAACAGCAGATGATCGCCAGCAGGTTGGCCGATATCGGCCGCACGTTCATGGTCATCAGCGGCAAGGGAGGGGTCGGCAAAAGCTCGGTTGCAGTCAACCTGGCCGCAACTTTGGCCGGGCAGGGATTCAGGGTCGGCATTCTGGATGCTGATATCCACGGACCCAATATCCCCAAAATGCTGGGCGTTGACACCTGCAAACCCGTTGGCAACGAGCAGGGACTTGCGCCGGTTGCCGTGACCGACAACCTGCGCGTCATGTCGATCGCCTTTTTCCTCGAGAGCACCGACCATGCGGTCATCTGGCGCGGGCCCATGAAGCACGGCCTGATCAAGCAGTTCATGGGCGAAGTCGCCTGGGGCAAGCTCGATTACCTGATCATCGATCTGCCGCCCGGCACCGGCGATGAGGCCCTGAGCGTGGCGCATGTGATAAAGAAGGTTGACGGCGCCGTGGTGGTGACCACCCCGCAGGACGTAGCCCTGCTTGACAGCCGCAAAAGCATTTCCTTCTGCCGCGAGATCAACATCCCCCGTATCGGAGTGGTCGAAAACATGAGCGGCCTGTACTGCCCGCACTGCGACAAGCTGATCGATCTGTTCAAAAGCGGCGGCGGTGAGCGCATTGCGCGCGAGATGAAGGTACCATTCCTGGGCCGCATTCCCCTTGACCCTCAGATTGTAATGAGCACCGACGACGGCCGGGCCTATGTTACCCACAACCCGGACTCGAAAGTGGCGCAGGCATTCACTGCCGTGGCTGAGGCCTGGAAAAAACTCCTTGCAGGCTGAGTGATTTCAGGTCAGGGCGGTTCCGGCTGAAAGCCGTCCAGCAGCTGCTCCATATCAGCAGGCATCGGCGCGCGCACCCGCATCTCGGATCGGCTCTGCGGATGCGTGAAGCGCAGGGCCTCGGCATGCAGCATGGTGCGGGCGCAGCCGTGCAGGCCGGCGCTGCCGTAGAGCGGGTCTCCCAGTACCGGATGGCCGAGCGCTGCCAGGTGCAGCCGTATCTGATGAGTGCGCCCGGTCAGCGGGCGGGCGCGCAGCAGGCTGTAGTCGTCAAAATCGCGCAGCTTCCGGAAAAAAGTCTGGGCCGGCTTGCCGGGGATATCGCCGCACAGATATTTCCCATCCCGTTTTGCAATCGCCGCGCTGAACTCGCGCTCCTCAAAGCACGGCCGGCCCTCGACCAGCACCAGGTAGCTTTTATCCACGGAACGGTTTTTGAACTGATAGTGAATGGAGCGGTTGGCCTGTTTGTTTTTCGTAAACAGCACAACCCCGCTCGTGTCAAGATCAAGCCGGTGATGCAGGCCGAGATAGGCCTGCGTCCCCCGTTTTTTCAGCAGGCGCAGCAGGGCGGCGTACAGGTTGTTGTAGTTGTCGCAGAAAATGCCCTGCGTGGGAATACCGCTTTCCTTGCCGTACACGAGCAGCCAGTTGTCCTCATAGAGAACCCGGGCGCTGTCTGCTTCGTAAAACTTCTTCCAGCCCTCGCGCCCCTTATAGATCAGAATACTGTCGCCGTTATGCACCGGCCGGGACTGCACCTGCACGCGCTGGCCGTTGACCCAGGCCGCGCCGATACTGATCAGCGCGCGCGCCTGCGTGCGGCTCACCTCCGGCACAAAATGCTCGATGGCCCGGTCAAGGCGCAGGGGCTCTTCGAGGCCGCAGACACTGAACGTATAAGATGCGGGCTTGGCGGAAACAATTGTTTGTGTCAACATTATTCAAGTAACTAAATTATTTAGATTGCATATCCATGCATTTTCAGCTATAGTGCTGCACATTCAAACGATCCCACTGTAGCATGTCCGACGCATAACATTCAAGCCCCACAGGAGACACATGTATGAGCAAAAAAGGACTGATCGCATACGATACCATTTATTCCTCAACCAACGAAGTTGCCTACTGGCTCAAAGCGCTGCTGGGCGAGGATCAGCACGTTGAGGTAAAGCATTTTGATCAGGTAATCTCGGTTGCTCCCTATGACTACGTGATCATCGGAAGCTACACCCGCTGGGAAAAGCCCTCCAAGCGCACACAGCGGTTTATTGCGGATAATTATCGCGAGCTGGCCGGCAAGCAGGTCTGCTATTTTCTGACCTGCGGCGACAATGATGAAACCATGATATTGAAGGCCCCGGGCCAGCAGGCGCACCTTATCGCCGGCCGCAACTATCTGATGGGCGTTATGGAGCAGTATCCCGAAATAAAGCCTGTTGCCATCGGCGGATTCGGCGGCCGCGAGTGCATGCCGCACCTGAACCGTATCGACACCTTCCAGGTCTGGATGGTGGGCAAGCTTGCCAAGGAAAGCGCGCCCTGGGACGGGCTTGAAATCTGGGAATCGCTGGTGCCGGAGCGCGTTGAGATCTTCGCCAATGAGGTTCGCGAAAAAATTCTGGGCCTGCCCCCGCGCACCGACTGCGAGAAATTGCGCTGGTTCTGGAACTCGGTGCAGCCGGCCAACCGCACGGCAGCCGGCAAGCAGAAATATACCCCGAAAAAATATGAGGAGCGCCTGAACACGAAGAAGATCTATTTCACCCGCTCGCGCATCAGGGGCGATCTGGGTCTTGCCTGCTCGCTTATCAAAGACTGGGCCGCACAGAACGGCATTGACCTGCAGGAGCAGAAGCGCTCATTTTTCAATGTCTACTATCACGCCAACAAGCAGTACAACGGAAAGCCCATCACCATCCATGTTGTTGCAGCTGAGTTTGTCGAGGACCCGGGCAATGCGCAGCTTTCCTTCCGTTCATGGGACAAACCCGAAGTCCGCAAAGGCGCTGAAGAAGATATCACGAAGGCTGAACAGCTGCTGTGGGCAAACGGCCGCAAGGTCGGCTGAGTTTTCGCAGGTATTCTATTGTCAGAAACCACAAACGGCATCTCCTCACGGCGATGCCGTTTGTATATCCGGAAAACATGCAAATTTAAAGATTTTTCATCTCATGCCTTCGGCTGCAATTCAGACGCAACCTTCCTGCCCAGGCTCTCGGCTTCAGCGCAGGCGGTTGGATGCCTGAGAATCGCACCGGCTTCATCAACGCTGCCGTAGGTTAAATGATGGGCAAAACTCATATCAAGCGCATCGAAAAAATAGCGCGCGCTCAGCAAGACGCCCTCGAAGGTGCGGCTTCCCCCTGAGCCACCGACCGACAGCAGAATGCCGCGTCCGGATCCGCTGGGGCGCTCTGTATGCATATCCTGTTTCAGGCGGTATTTGCGCACCCAGAAACACTGGCAGCGGTCGATCATGGCCTTGGTCATGGCCCCGAATCCGTAGAAAAAAACCGGGGCTGCCAGCACCAGCACGTCCGATTCCTGAAAGTAGCTGTAAAGCACCTCCATGTCGTCCTGCAGCACGCAACAGCCCGTTTGATCGCAGCCCCCGCACTCGGTACAGGGATACACTCGAAAATTGCGCAGATACAGTTCCCGTGCTTTGCCGCCTGCCGAGCGCACCCCCGACAAAAACGCCCGCATCAGGCTATCGGTATTACCGCCCGCACGCGGGCTGCCGTATATGGCGGTGATATTCACAGACACGAACCACCTTTTTTATGTAACGTGATAAAGAGGAGAGCGGGTGCTGCGTTTCTTAACTCAGCAGGCTGAGCCGTTGCTGCACGCCGGGCACAGCCCGGTGAATTCGATCCGGTGGCCGGTTACAGTAAATCCGCAGCATTGCGCGATGCGGTCTTCCACACCGTCAAGCAGATCCATTTCAACATCAGCTACCCGGCCGCACTTGTGGCAGCGCACATGATAATGATCGGAAATATCCCCGTCAAAGCGTTTCTGGCGGCCGCCGACTTCGATTTTTCGTGCAAGCCCCTGTTCACTAAGCCATTCAAGATTGCGGTAAACCGTTGCCAGGCTTACGCGCGGCAGCCGGCGGCGCACCTGTTCATAGAGCTCATCAGCTGTGGGATGAACTTTAGCCGCACGCAGCTCATCTAAAATTACGTCCCTCTGACTGGTTATACGCAGTTTATCAGATTTCATGCAGGGTCCTTTCAAAAGTACGGCTTAAAACATCGTCAGCTATATAAAAATATAGATAGTAATTATTATATGCTAATAATACACATGTCAAGGCCACAGTGCCCTTTTTTACACTTTTACAGAGCGACCGCTCCATAGGCGGTTTACTTTTAGCTTTGATGTGCTATGTTGTACCTGTTCAAAAAAAGCTTGACATTTATATGATAACTATTATCATTACTGATAAAGCCTGTCAACAGTAATGCCGCTGCTGCTCAACAACCGGCAGAATGAATGCGGACAGAAAAAAACAATTTTTGAGAGGAGCTTGCACAATGGACTTCAAAAACAGTAAAACCATGCATAACCTGATGAACTCATTTGCGGGTGAATCACAGGCCCGCAACCGTTATACCTACTTTGCCGGTATTGCCCGCAAGGCAGGCTATGAGCAGATCGCCTGGATTTTCGAAGATACAGCCAACAATGAAAAAGAGCACGCCAAGGTATTTTTCAAGCATCTGGTGAGTTATCTGGGCGAGGAGCCTACCATCGTTGACGTACAGGCGAAATTTCCGGTTGTGCTGGGCAACACACTTGTCAACCTGAAAGCCTCAGTGGGCGGTGAAAACGAAGAGTGGACCATACTCTATCCGCAGGCTGCAAAAATCGCCGATGAAGAGGGTTTCCCCGAAGTGGCCGAGAGCTTCCGCCAGGTTGCTGAAGCCGAGAGGGAACATGAAAAACGCTATCAGGCTTTTGTCAACAATATCAACAATGACACTGTTTTCAAAAAGCCGGCAAAAGTTAAATGGCGCTGCCGCAACTGCGGCCGGGTGATTGAAGACGCCTCGGCTCCGCAGACCTGCCCGGCCTGCAAACATCCGCAGGCTCATTTCGAAGTCTGCGCAGAAAACTATTAATACGCTGCAAACAGGGAGAACATCATGAGCCAATTACGCGAAGTCTACAAATGTGACACCTGCGGCAATATTGTTGAAATCGTCCACGGCGGCAAAGGCGAGCTTGTGTGCTGCGGAGCGCCCATGAAGCAGCTGAAGGAAAACACGGTCGATGCCGCAATCGAAAAACACGTGCCCGTGCTCAGCCTGAACGGCACAACCGCAACGGTCAAGGTCGGCAGCGTGGCCCATCCCATGGACCCCGACCACTATATCGAGTTCATCGAGCTGATGACGGCTGCCCGGGTGTACCGGGCCGAGCTCAGCCCGGGCAAAGCGCCGGAGGCATCTTTTGACATTCACGGTAACGTGACCGGCGCGCGCGCCTACTGCAACAAGCACGGACTGTGGAAAAACCAGTAACGCGCGGGCTTCATGCTGCGCCCATATGTAACCATATAATGTTCAGGAGGTGTGTATATGGCAGAAGTTATCAAGGCCGGTGACCGCGCTCCGGACTTTGAACTGGCGGCAACAACGGCTGAGAGCGTCCGGCTGTCGAGCGCACTCGGCGCCGGCCCGGTCCTGCTGCTGTTTTATCCGCTGGACTGGAGTCCGGTCTGCACCAGTGAACTGTGCAGCCTGCGTGCTGATTTCAACGATTATGCCGGGCTCGGTGCTGCGGTGTTCGCGATCAGCGTTGACAGCATTTTTTCTCATAAGGCCTTTGCGGCGCATCACAACATCAGCATACCCCTGCTGAGTGATTTCAATAAAACAGTTTCACAGGCCTACGGTGTCCTGTACCCCGAGCTCATGGGGCTCAAAGGCGTTGCCAAGCGCTCGGCGTTCCTGCTCGATGCAAAAGGCATTGTGCGCTGGGTCTGGGTAACGGAGGATCCGCTGCAGATGCCGGATTTCGCTGAAATAAAAAAACAGATCGAGGCCCTGCAATAGATAAAAACCGCAGCCCACTAAAAACAAAAAACCCCGCGTTGCAGAGCGCGGGGTTTTTTGTTTGGATCACGGCTGTGCTCCGGGATCATTCGGGATGCTTTACTTCTGGATAGCGCGCCTTGAAATCAAACGGCGTATAGGTCGGGCTCTTTTCATTATGACAAGCGGTGCAGTGCTGCTCAGTGGGCGCGCGAACCAGGCCGGCTTCAACTGCCATGGCGCACTGTTTTTCAGGTTCGGCCTTCCAGAGCGTCCTGTTCATGATCGTGGCGCTGCTGTACTGTTTTCCGGCTCCGTGGCAGGCTTCGCACTGGACGCCGGGACGGTCCGGTGCGCCGGTCGTGTGGCAGCCGACGCAGGTTGCATCCTGCGTATAATCCTTCTGCGGATCAAGACCTGCCTTCTGCTTTGCTTCAATTGCCTCGCCCGGCTTGAGTGCGTCAAATGCTTTGGCGTGCGGCGTCTGCTCCCAGCTCTTGAAAATCTTCATGTGACAGACCTTGCATTTCTGGGCGCCGACATAGTCTTCCGCGGTATAGGCGATAAAGGGCAGCCCGAACAGAACCAGGGCAAGCA
>VGSH01000117.1 GCA_016875025.1 Deltaproteobacteria bacterium | reverse complement strand
TCCCGCGGATGCGCTGAGCCGAAGAGGATTGAAGAAGCAGGGCTGGATGGCTGACCAGTGCCGGCATGAGTTTTCGGACGAGCGGCCGCCCGTCCATGTTTTGGTTTAAGGTTTCACTTTGGTGTTTTTAAACCCCATCGTTTCGCAGCCGAGCCGGGTGCATGCTCAAGGATACGGTCATTATGCATGTCGTAGGGTGCAGGCCCCTGTGCCTGCCCGCGTAGGGGCGAAAAATTTTTCGCCCCTACATCCTTGAGCATGTGCCCGTCCTGCGCAGTAGCTCTGCTACAGAGGGTGGACCCGGCGAAGGCGGACGCGAATCGCCAGGGGCTGATTTTTAAAATGTTGGATGCAGGATCGGAGTCCGGCGGGGCAAACGGCGTTTTGCAGGCTCTGCTACAGGATCAGCATGGCATCGCCGTAGCTGAAGAACCGGTAACGCTGCCTGACGGCCTCGCCGTAGGCCGCAAGCACGGCCTGCCGTCCGGCAAAGGCGCTGACCAGCAGCAGCAGGCTTGAGCGCGGCAGGTGAAAATTGGTGATCAGGGCGTCAACGGCCTTGAAGCGGTAGCCCGGATACACGAACAGGTCGGTTGCGCCCTCGGCCGGGTGCAGGATGCCGCTTTCATCGGCGCAGGTTTCAAGCACACGGGCCGATGTCGTGCCGACAGCGATGATGCGGCCGCCCTGCCGACGGGCCCGGGTGATCCGGCCGGCTGCCTCAGGGCTCAGGCAATAGGATTCGCTGTGCATGCGGTGCTGATCGACGCTGTCGTCCCGCAGCGGTTCGAAAGTTCCGTAGCCCACGTGCAGCGTGACAAACGCAAAGGCCGCGCCCTGCCGCTCAATGGCGACCATCAACTCCGGCGTAAAGTGCAGCCCGGCGGTCGGCGCCGCAACCGCGCCGGCAGCGCGCGCGTAGACCGTCTGATAGCGCTCGCGGTCGGGCTCGCGTGCGGGTTGTTCAGGATCACGCGCAATGTAGGGTGGCAGCGGCGGGCGGCCGCAGCGCTCAAGCGCTTCGTCGAAAGCGCCTTCATAGTACAGGTCGACCAGCCACGTCTTCTCCTGCGCGCGCCCGCGCACCACCGCGATCATGCCGCCCTCGCAGGCAAGTTCCTGGCCCGGGCGCAGGCCCCGGTGCGAGCGCGCCAGGCACTGCCATTGCTGCAAGCCGGGTTCGGGAGCCTGCATGAACTGCAGCAGCAGCAGCTCCACCCGTCCGCCGGTGGGCTTGTGCGCGTACACGCGCGCCGGTATCACCCGGGTATCGTTGGCCACCAGCACGTCCCCGGGTCTGATACAGCGCCCGATATCGCTGAAGGACAGATGCTCAAGCGCACCTGCGGCGCGGTCAAGCACCAGCAGGCGCGAGGCGTCGCGCTGCGGCGCGGGCTGCTGCGCGATCAGCTCGGGCGGCAGATGATAATCAAAATCAGACAGGTTCATGTGGCCGTTGTTTCACGGGGCGGTGCAGTTCGTGTTTAATCGAGGCGGCTGTGATGCCGGCATGTATCGCTATCGGCTTTTCTATAGCATGTTCCTTTTTACTGCAGCCTTTTAACATGAAGATGAATTCCCGTTCATGGTGAGTTTGCTTTTCCGTTCGTGGTGAGCCTGTCGAACCATGAACGGCCTGCTGTGCGATCGGCTGATCCGTTCTGCCCTTCGACAGGCTCAGGGCGAACGGAAGGTGGTTAATCGCAGGCTATGGTATTAATAAAAACACTCTCAAAACCATCGATCCCGATAGCGATCCCGATAGCGATTCCGATAAGTATTGATCTTATCTGGGCACCGCACACCGTTAAAGCCAGCCACTATACCCGAGATCGGCGGCATGTCAAGTGCGGCCGTTCTATTAAGTATTGACAGGCGGCTAAAATATATTATGCTTTAAACAGAAATGAAACACGCGGGCGCGCGGGAGCTTTTGCGCAATCAGTTGCAGGGAACCGCTGATCAGCCATGAGTACCGGAACACCTGAATTTCAGGAACATATCGACAACAGCACGGACCTGAGCGAGCCGCGCCGGTTTCGCGTGCTTCTGCACAACGATCACTATACCACCATGGAGTTCGTGGTTGAAATTTTAGAGACGGTATTTAACAAAAACGCGCCTGAAGCAACCCGTATCATGCTGAACGTGCACAAACAGGGAATCGGGGTGTGCGGCGTGTTCACCGCCGAGGTGGCTGAGACCAAAGTCGCCATCGTGCACCACCTGGCCCGCAGGCGCAATTTTCCGCTGCGCTGCTCAATGGAAGAAGCCTCATGATGATTAAACGCGAACTGGAACTTGCCTTTGCCGCGGCAGTGCGTGAAGCACAGCGCCGCCGCCATGAAATGCTCACCGTGGAGCACATACTCTACGCCCTGCTCTACGACGAGATGGGCAGCCGTATCCTGATGAGCTGCGGGGCCGATATAGGGCAGCTGAAAACCCGCCTTGATGAGTTTTTCGCCGAGAACATCGAGATTCTGCCGCAGAATGACGAGCGCGAAATCGTGCAGTCGATCGGCGTGCAGCGTGTGCTGCAACGGGCCCTGATGCAGGTGCAGTCCTCGGAAAAAAATGAGGTCGATGCCGGCGACATCCTGGCCTCGATGTTCGAAGAGGAAAGCTCACACGCGGTCTTTTTTTTGAAATCGCAGGGGATCAGCCGTCTTGATATCCTCAACTATATTTCTCATGGCTCAGGTGCGGACGCCGCGGGCGAGTGCCCGTCAGAGGGCTGCGAGCGCCGCCGGGCCGCGCAGGAAACCGCCGCTCCTCAGCAGCCCGGCATGCTCGAGCGCTTTACCGTCAATCTGGTTGAAAAGGCGCGCGCCGGGCACATCGATCCGCTGATCGGGCGCGCTGCCGAACTGGAGCGCACCCTGCAGGTGCTCAACCGCCGCGTGAAAAACAATCCGCTGTTTGTCGGCGATGCCGGCGTGGGCAAAACCGCCATCGCCGAAGGACTGGCACTTAAAATCGCGCAGGGCGAAGTGCCCCCGCAGTTTGCAGATAAGGAAATCTATGCCGTGGACATGGGTACTATGCTGGCGGGAACCAAGTTTCGCGGTGATTTTGAGGCCCGCATGAAAGCGGTCATCAATGAGCTGCAGCAGAAACCGGGCGCCATTATGTTTATTGACGAAATCCACACCGTGGTCGGCGCCGGCGCAACCAGCGGCGGGTCAATGGATGCGTCCAATATCCTCAAACCCGTGATTTCCTCCGGCAGGTTGCGCTGCATCGGCTCTACCACGCATGAAGAATATAAAAATCACTTTGAAAAAGACCGGGCACTTGCGCGCCGGTTCCAGAAAATCGATATCAGCGAGCCCGACATCCCCCAGACCATTGAAATTTTAAAAGGCCTGAAGCCCTATTATGAGAAGCACCATGAGGTGTCCTATACACCGGCGGCGATCAAGGCCGCAGCCGAGCTGGCCGCCAAGCACATCAACGACTATTTTCTGCCTGATAAGGCCATTGACGTGATCGATGAGGCCGGGGCGGCCCTGAATCTGCGGCCGGAGTCAAAAAAAGGGCGCAGCATCACCCCTCATGATATTGAAAAAGTTGTGGCGCGCATGGCCAGAATTCCCGCGCGCAGCGTTTCAAGCTCCGACAAGGTGCAGATTCAGAACCTGGAGCAGGCCCTGTGCGAGCGGGTGTTCGGTCAGGACAGCGCCATTGCCAGCCTGGCAACCGCCATCAGGCGCTCGCGCGCGGGGCTGGGCCATCCGGACAAGCCCATCGGCTCCTTTCTGCTCATGGGGCCGACCGGAGTGGGCAAAACCGAGGTCGCGCGCCAGCTCGCAGCCGTGATGGGCATTCAGTTCGTGCGCTTCGACATGAGCGAGTACATGGAGAAACATACGGTCGCCCGCCTGATCGGGGCCCCGCCCGGGTATGTCGGCTTTGAGCAGGCCGGGCTGCTCACGGACGCCATCAACCGCCACCCCTTCAGCGTTCTGCTCCTGGATGAAATCGAAAAAGCGCACCCTGATATTTTCAACATCCTGCTGCAGATCATGGACTATGCCACGCTGACCGACAACAACGGCAAGAAGGCTGACTTCCGGCATGTAATCGTCCTGATGACATCCAATGCGGGCGCGCGGGAAATGGCCACTGCCAGCATCGGTTTCGGCGGAGGCGCTGTCGAGGTTGCCGCGCACAAAGGCATGCGCGCGGTTGAAAAGCTCTTCAGCCCCGAGTTCCGCAACCGGCTTGATGAAATCGTGATGTTCAACGCCCTTTCGGGCGAGATCATGGAGCAGATTGTCGACAAATTCGTGCAGGAGATACAGGCACAGGTTGCAGCCAGGAAAGTCACCATTCGCCTGAGTGAGGCTGCGCGTGCGTGGATCGCCCGCAACGGTTTCAGCCCCGAATACGGAGCGCGTCCGCTGGCGCGTCTTCTGCAAAACCAGATCAAAAATCCGCTCTCTGATGAGCTGCTTTTCGGGCGCCTGACGGGCGGCGGCAGCGTGACAATCGACCTGTGCCCGGACGCGCCGGCTGAGCTGAAAAAAGACAGCACGCACAGCTGCCTGACACTCAGCGTTGCATAGCAACCCCTGGCATCGCGAACACCGTGAGGTATGGCCGTCTACCGCCTGAGCGCTGAACCTGTATTCCCGGATCCGGAGCTGGCCGAGCCCGACGGACTGCTGGCCATGGGCGGGGATTTAAGCACTCTGCGCCTGCTGAACGCCTATCGCCGCGGCATTTTTCCCTGGTACGGCGAAGGCGATCCGATCCTGTGGTGGTCCCCTGACCCACGCCTTGTGCTTGACCCGCGCAGCATCAGCATCTCAAAAAGCCTGGCCCGTACGCTCAAAAAAAATGCGCTCCGCATAACGCTTGACACCGCCTTCGAGGAGGTCATCACGTGCTGCGCCAGTTCGTTGCGCCGGGGGCGGCCCGGTACCTGGATCGTACCTCAGATGCGCGCGGCCTACCTGCAACTGCACCGGGCCGGCTGTGCCCACTCGGTCGAGGCCTGGCAGGACGGGTGCCTGGCCGGCGGGCTCTACGGCGTTTCACTGGGACGCGCTTTTTTCGGTGAATCCATGTTTGCCCGGCAGCCGGACGCATCCAAGGTGTGCCTTGCCTGGCTGGCAGCCCTGCTTCGCGCCTGGGAGTTCGATTTTATTGACTGCCAGGTGACAACCCCCCATTTGCTGCGCATGGGAGCTGTTGAAATTGAGCGCACCGTATTCCTTGCGCGCCTGCGGCATGCCCTGCAGGCCCCGGACCGCACCGGCCCCTGGAGACTGCCGCCCGATATTTCTCCGCTTATGCAGGACTGAATGCGGCGGAGCATGGAGGAATTGGACGGATGCTTCAGGCGAACGGGCGTTCCTTCGAAATGGGCAAGAATGGATTTCTGCGCGAGCAGGCTGAGGAAGAAATACTGCCTGCAACTGCCGAAATGACAGAAAGGGCTTTTTGCTACTCCGTGAAGCATGTAGCGGGTTTTTCTCCCGGGGACTAACTTCCCGATCCTGATAGCGATACCGGTTGTTTGAACCTTGAACAGGTTTTCTCCAAACTCCGAACGACCAACTCCGAACTGATTCCCCCTTTTTCTTTTTTACATTCTAAAGAATATCCTTTATAGTTCGAAATACTATTACCGTAAGGACACACACCCGGTTCCGGGGGACGAAAATGCCCCGGACCGGACCCACAACAGGGAGCATGCCGGATCAATGAAACGCACTCTTCTGCTTCAGGACGTATGCGACATTCTGGTCAACCGTGCGGTTATGACCGCTGAGCAGCGCGCCCAGATCCTCGCGCGCCAGAAAGAACTGCGGCACAAGGTCGCCACCCTGCAGGATCTGAAAGGCGACCGCGCGGGCCACGGCGTGAGCCCGGCCGAGATAATCGCCGCGCTCAACCTGCACAGCGCTTCGCGCGTCGGCGAAGTCATAACAGAGGATCTGGTCATGAGCGAAGTGGGTGATGCCCTCGGCATTCCCTACAAAAAAATAAATCCGCTTGAACTCGACCTGGCCGTGGTGACCCGCACGTTTTCAAAGGCCTTTGCCGTGCGCAGCCTGGCCGTTCCGATCGCCATTGAAAACGGGGAGCTGTTGGTGGCCATGGTCAACCCGCTCGACCGCGATGTGCTCGATGACATCAACAAGGTGCAGAAGCTGCCGGTCAGGCCCATTATCAGCACCAGAACCGACATAGTGAAGCTGATTCAGGAATTTTTCGGCTTTCAGCAGTCGGTATTCAAGGCTGAACGCGAACTGGTAAGCCCCAGCGTTGATATCGGCAATCTTGAGCAGTACGCCCGTCTGGGAGTAGCCGGCGATCCCGAGACGAGCGAAAAATACATTCAGAACGCGGTCGACTATCTGTTCCGCTACGCCTTCGAGCAGCGTGCGAGCGACATTCACATTGAGCCCAAACGCGACAAAAGCGTTGTGCGGCTCAGGATCGACGGCGTCCTGCACACCACCTACTCAGTGCCGCCGGTGGTGCACAATGCGATGATATCGCGCATCAAGAGCCTGTCCCGGCTCGATATCGCAGAGAAGCGCCGGCCCCAGGACGGCCGCATCAAGCTGCTTGACCGCGAGCGCGACGTCGAGATCCGCGTGTCGACCATACCCGTGGCCTTCGGCGAAAAAGCCGTGTTGCGCATTTTGAACCCGGAGGTGCTGTTTCAGGACCTTGAGCAGCTCGGATTCGTCACCTCGGATCTGCTGCGCTACCGCGCCATGATCGCCCGGCCCCACGGCATGATCCTGTTTACGGGACCGACAGGAAGCGGAAAAACAACGTCGCTGTACTCCAGCCTGCGGGCTGTGTATACCCCGGAAAAAAATATCACCACCATTGAAGACCCGATCGAAATGGTGTGTGAGGACTACAATCAGATCGCAGTGCAGCCGGCGGTCGAGGTTACCTTTTCATCGATTCTGCGCAATATTCTGCGCCAGGATCCCGACATTATCATGATCGGCGAGATCCGCGACCAGGACACGGCCCGCAATGCCATTCAGGCTGCGCTGACCGGCCACCTGGTTCTTTCGACCCTGCACACCAATGACGCGCCCTCGGCCGTGACGCGCCTGCTTGATCTGGGTGTGGAGGCGTTTCTGGTCAGCTCAACCCTGCTGGGCTCCGTGGCCCAGCGTCTCGTGCGACTGATCTGCCCCAAATGCCGGGAAACATTTACCCTGCTGCGTGATGAGTTTGAGGGCTTGGGGCTTTCACTGCCGGCAACATATTCTGAGCCCGAAGTACAGCTCACACGCGGCCGCGGCTGTCTGCAGTGCCGCAAGACCACCTATCAGGGGCGCGAAGCCGTGTTCGAGGTCATGTCGGTGACCGACACGGTGCGTGACCTGATCAATCAGCGCATCAATGCCGACGAAATCAAAAAGCTGGCCTGCCGCGAAGGCATGCACCTTTTGAAGGAAAATGCGGTTGAAAAAATACTGCGGGGCCGGACGACGTATCAGGAGGTGCTGCGATGCATCAGCCAGGCAGATTAGCCTCTAAAATCATGCCCTTTGAAGAACTGAGCCAGGTCCTGGCGGCCCGGCAGGCCGCAGGACAAAAAATTGTGTTCACCAACGGCTGTTTTGATATTCTGCACGCCGGACACGCTGACCTGCTTGAGGAGGCGGCGCGCGAAGGCGATTGTCTGGTGGTTGCCGTGAACAGCGATGCCTCCGTGCGCGGACTGAAAGGCCCGTCGCGTCCGGTCAACCCGCAGGAGCAGCGTGCATGCGTATTGGCCGCGCTTGCTGTTGTGGACTATGTGGTTCTTTTTGATGAGCCTGATCCGGGGCGCCTGATCGAGGCATTTTTGCCGGATGTGCTCGTCAAGGGCGGCGACTGGGCTCTTGATGCAATTATCGGCAGCGATGCGGTCAGAAACTCCGGCGGGCGCGTTATTACAATCCCGCTCAAGTACGGCGCCTCAACAACCGATATTATCAGGAAGGCCCGGGAAGGCGCCTAGATGTGCCTGCGCCTTTTCCGATACAGCACGCATGCTGCATGATGCCGGGGCACGGAAAGGCAGCATGCATATATGCACATATAACGATCGCGGGAACACAATGGGCAGTCCGACAGGACTTGACAAACGCAGGTTCAGGCGCCTCGACGTCGCGCGTGATGTTACGGTGCGCATTGAATCCAACGGAAAAAAAACAGGCCTGCCTGAAAGCCTGCAGGCGTCCTGCCGGAATCTGTCGCTGGACGGTCTGTGTCTGGAAACATCCCGTCTTGCACACGGCGCGGTCAAGCTTTTATCAGGGCGCCGCGGTGAGCGCGATTACAGGCTTTCCCTTGAAATCCTGCTGAATCCGCAGGACCCCCCGTTTCAGGCGCGCGGAGAAGTCTGCTGGTACAATGTCGATCACAGCGCCACTGATTTTATCTATCAGATCGGCGTCGAATTCGTTGATCTCGCCCCACAATCGCGCACAATGCTGAAACGTTTTATCAGAAAGTATTGTCGGCCCCGCAGCCCCCTGCAGATTATCAAATCATTTTTCGTCCGCAGCTGATCATCGCGCCTGCCCCAGCCCTGCCGCACGGTGTCCGGATACAGTAAAGCATTTTTCTGTTGCCTGTACCCCCCCTGCGGTGAGCACATGTAACCCCGTCCCTGGTTAACTTTTTTGTCAGTTGCTTTCCCGTTCGTGGTGAGCCTGTCGAACCATGAACGGGAAAGCCGTGCGATATGTGGTCCGTTCAGCCCTTCGACAGGCTCAGGGCGAACGGAGGGGGTTTTTCAGGCTCTAGCAGGCTGTTGAAAAACGCCCATCTGCTGCGTTGTGCTCATCATTCGTCACTGCGGCGTACGGCAAAGTACGCCTCATTCCTCATGATTTCGCACGCCTTGCATGTGTGCGTTTTTGAACAGCCTGTATAAAAAAACTTTTTCAACAGCCTGCTAGTGTAGTGTCCCAGCAATACCTTGACAAAGTCTTTTGAGCTTTGCCAGAATTGAATCGGCTGTGGCAGTCCACATAAAGGGTTTTGAATTTTTGTTATATTGATCAACGAAAAGCTGAATCTTATATATCAGGTCTTTGACATTACGGAACGTGCCACGACGTATTGCCTTCTGGGTAATAATATTAAACCA
>VGSH01000116.1 GCA_016875025.1 Deltaproteobacteria bacterium | reverse complement strand
CAGTGCGCCCGGGCCGTGTATACAATGAATTTTACAGGACGTGCCGTTGCATCGGCAGTGCAAAAACTTCCGGATGGGACGGCACGGCCCCGGCCAGAGGGCCTGTTCTAAATTGTTTTGGACACTACTCTCCCCGTATCTTTTTTGAAAAGAAGCTGTACGCCCGTTCGTGGTAAGCCTGTCGAACCATGAACGAGTTGTAGCGTTCACCCTTCGACAGGCTCAGGGCGAACAGACGTTGTTGTATCTCAGGATAGAGTATTCAGCCGGTTGTTGAAAAAGTCTTTTTATACAGGCTCTATGCGCGGGCATTCCGACCGTACGGTGTGGTGATATCTTATTGTGCACATTCGTGAGCGGGCGTATCAGGCAGGGCCGGGCGTACTTTCAGCACTTTTTCTTTGCGGATTGATACCGTGCCTGCGGGCGCGCCGCGCGGTTTGCTCACATTGCAGGCCCGCGTGCAGGATACCGCAACAACCCCGCCTGAGCGCGCCTTGCTGTGCCAGGCCGCAATGGCAGCAGCTGCCTTGAGTATGTCCGGCTCCGGTTCTTCGGGATAGTCGGGCCGGTATTTCAGCAGCACATGGCTGCCGGGCATACCGCGCACATGGAACCACCAGTCGCGCGGATCAGCGAGCTTGATGCTCAGGCGCTCATTGTCCTCGTCGGTTCGGCCGGCAAGCACGGTCCACCCGCCGGGCAGATCATATATGTGGAATTTGACAGGTTCAATTTCTTTCATGCTCGTGCTGCACCTTCAGGGGGCGGGTATGCGCGGGCACTTGTTGAGAACGATCCAGTACAGGCTCAGCTGACGGACCGCATCAACAAACTGGTTGAAGTCGACCGGCTTGCGGATATAGCTATTGACCCCGCACTCATAGCTTTCGACGATGTCGCGTTCCTCATCCGATGAGGTCAGCACAACCACGGGCAGCAGTTTTGTGCGCGCGTCGGACCGGATATACCTGAGAACTTCGATGCCGCCCATGCGGGGCATTTTGAGATCAAGCAGAATCACCTCGGGCATGACGCGCAGGTCGCGCCCCAGATGCGCTCCGGTTGCAAACAGGTAGTCAAGCGCTTCAATGCCGTCGCGAGCAATGACGATTTCGTTCATAATATTGTTTCTGGCGAAGGCGCGCATGGTCAGGTCAATATCGTCCTGATTGTCCTCAACCAGCATGATAATGTGTTCGCTCATGGCATGCTCCTATCCAAGGGTGAAGTAAAACCGGGCGCCGTTTCCCGGAGAGCTCTCAGCCCAGACCCTGCCGCCGTGCCGGTGCACGATGCGCTGCACGGTCGCAAGCCCGATGCCTGTTCCGGGGAAATCCTGCTCAGCATGCATGCGCTGAAAGGCTCCGAACAGCTTATCGGCATAGGCCATATCGAATCCCACGCCGTTATCACGCACGCAGAATATCGGGCGGCTGCGCGCATGTGCGGGAGCGCGGGGGTCGGCCTCATCTGCGCGGCCGAAGAACACCTCGGTTTTGGCCTGCCGGGAGGTATATTTCCAGGCATTTTCAATAAGGTTTTGAAGCATGATGCGCAGAAGGTTTTCATCACCCTGCGCTGTTATGCCTGGCTCGACCGTGCAGGCGATATTTCTGCCCGGCGCGTTTTCACGCAGCTGCGCCAGGATCTCGGCGGCGAGGGCGCTCAGATCAACCTGCCCGCTCTGCATCTCCTGGCGACTGACCCGCGAGAGCTTCAAAAGGTCGTCGATGAGCAGGCCCATGCGCTCCGAAGCTTTCTGTATGCGCTGCAGATACTGTTTGGCTTCACCGGGCATAGCTGATGCGAAATCCTCCTCGATCGCAGCGCTGAACCCGCTGATGCTGCGCAGGGGCGCCCGCAGGTCATGCGACACTGAATAAGCGAAACTTTCAAGCTCGCGGTTGGTCTGGCTCAGCAGTTCGCTCTGCCTGCACAACTCCCGTTCCATGCGGCGGCGCAGCGTGCGATCGCGCGTCATGCTCACCGAGCCCACGGGATTGCCCTGCTGGTCGTAGAGCATGCTGATGTTGTGCTCGACCTCTATCAGACGGCCGTCCTTGTGCCTGAGAAAGGAAGCGTAGTTGCTGATGCTGCCTTCGCGCAGAAACTCGCTCATCCGTTTAAAAATTGCCTCAATGTCATCGCTGCTTATCCAGATGCGGTCGCCGGCGGTTGTTTCGTACCAGCCTGCTTCAAAAAATGAAAGTTCCATTGGGGTTTTCCCCAGCATGTCATCAAGCGCATAGCCCAGCAGCGCAAGCCCTGCCCGGTTCACGCGCGTGATATGGCCGGTGCTGTCGCTGATAATGATGCAATCGACAGAATTTTCGATGATGTTGTTTAAAAATTCATTGGCCCGGCCGATCTCCTGCTCGGCGCGTTTGCGTTCTGTCACATCGCGCACCATGGAGATCGCGCCGGTGCGCTTGCCGCTCGCGTCACACAGGTGGGTGACGTTGGCCTCAACCGGAACCAGCTCTCCCCTGCTGTTAATGACAAAATATTCCCAACCCCTGATCATGCCGTCGCTCAAGAGCTGCTGCTGGACACGGTAGCTTTTTTCATAGTACTGCATGTCGATCTCGATCTCGTCACCCAGCGTGGAGCGATAGGTTGTGCCGATGACAGGCATAAAGCAGTAGGGCTTGCTGCCGACAAGGTCCTCGCGCCGCATGCCCGTAAGCTCAATGAAGGCGCGGTTGACCATCAGGATTTTTTCGGTGTCCCTCTCGGTGATGAATACGCCGTCGGCCGACTGCTCCAGGACTGCTTCAAGGCGCCTTTCAACGGCGTGCACCCGATCAAGATCTTCTGATCGCTGTCGGATCTGTTCCTGCAGAAGTATCTCGGCGCGCTGGCCCTGGCAATACAGGTCGCGCACAAGGCCGATGAACAAACCCTGAAGGACAAACAGCAGGTGGCCCATAATCCCTATCGGGCTGAACATGCCGGGCCGCCAGTCATAGCCGATGGTATGTAAAACCAGCGCGTTTACGGGAAAGGCACCCAGACCCGCGAGAAGGCCCGCTTTCCAGCCCCAGCATACTGCTGCGGTGACGACCGGAAAAAGTGCAGCTGCCGCAGCGTGCCCGAAATTCCTGCCGGAACCGATAAACACAGCGTACATAAGCAGCGACAGGGCAAAGAAGAGCCGGCGGTTACCCGGGCGCCGCAGCAGGGTCGCGCAGCTGTTCAGCAAACGTGTGGCACGGTCTTTCATGATATAATCCGGGGAATTTTTATCATTGTTCATGGCATATTTTTGAACTTCTGCCAATAAAATTTTTATGACCATCCCGGAGTTCTTACGTGCGGTGTCGGGAGTCAGAAGAAGTGTTCAAGGTTCGAACTGCAGGGCTCTGCGTGGAGAGCCCCTGCGCGCCTGATGTATCAACGATTTACCTGCAGGCGGAAATGTGATAAAGAAACACACCTGATTCACGCCTTCTGAACGGATTATACGCATGCAGATGTTTGATCATCCTGTCAAATATGATGTTATTGTCGTCGGCGGCGGCCATGCCGGCTATGAAGCCGCGCATGCGGCAGCTAAAATGGGCTGCCGCACGCTCTTGACCACCATACAGCTTGACACGATCGGGCTCATGTCCTGCAACCCCGCGATCGGCGGGCTTGCCAAGGGACAGCTGGTCAAAGAAATCGACGCGCTCGGCGGCATCATGGGTGAGGCCACTGATGCGACCGCCATTCAGTTTCGCATCCTGAATACCAGGAAGGGGCCGGCGGTGCGCTCCTCGCGCTCCCAGTCCGACCGGCAACGCTTCCGGCTCTGGATCAAAAACAAGCTTGAGTCCATGCCGGGCCTTGACATTAAGCAGGCCCTGATTGAGAACATCCTGGTCGAGGGCGGAGCGACTGCCGGTGTCGTATCAAGCATCGGCGAGCGCTTTCTCGGGCGCACGGTTATAATCGCCACGGGGACGTTTCTGAACGGGCTGGTGCATATCGGGCTGACCCGTTTCGGGGCCGGCCGTCTCGGAGAACTGCCTGCTGTTGCCTTGAGCGAGTCCCTGCGCGCACTGGGTTTGCAGACCGGCAGGCTGAAAACCGGAACTACGCCCCGGCTTGACGCGCGCACGATCAATTTTGACGTGCTTGAGCCGCAGTACGGCGATGATCCGCCGCAGCCGTTCTCGTTTAACGCCTCCCGGCAGCCTCGATCCCAGATTCCCTGCCATATCACCTATACCAATGAAGCCACGCATGCAATCATCCGCGAGGGCTTTGACCGCTCGCCCCTGTACACCGGCATTATCCAGGGAACCGGCGCGCGCTACTGCCCTTCGATCGAAGATAAGATCAAGCGCTTTCCTGACAAGGAGCGCCACCAGATTTTTCTGGAACCCGAAGGCTTTGACACCGTCGAGATATATCCGAGCGGGATACCGACCAGCCTGCCGATCGACATTCAGTACCGCATGGTGCGCAGCATCCGCGGCCTTGAGCAGGCCGAGATCATGCGGCCCGGCTATGCGATTGAATATGATTACGTCAACCCGGTGCAGCTCAGGCCCACACTCGAAACCAGACAGGTGGCGGGCCTGTTCCTGGCCGGGCAGATCAACGGGACCTCGGGTTATGAAGAGGCCGGCGCGCAGGGCCTGATGGCCGGGATCAACGCGGCCTGCCGGGTCAAGGGCCTGCCGCCGCTTGTGCTCAAGCGCAGCGAGGCCTATATCGGCGTACTGATAGACGATCTGGTCACGCACGGCACCCTTGAGCCCTACCGCATGTTTACGTCACGGGCCGAGTACCGCCTGCTGCTCAGGGAAGACAATGCCGATGCGCGCCTGCGGGAGAAAGGCTACCGCCTGGGCCTTGTGGGTGCTTGTGATCTTGAGCGCCTGCAGGCCAAGCTGACGGCTGTTGAGCAGGAGCTAGAGCGCCTGTGCAGCGTCCGCGTGGCACCGCAGGCTGATCTTCAGCAGTGGCTTGAGCGCTGTAAATCTGCCCCGCTCAGGCAGCCCTGCAGCCTGCTTGACCTGCTGAAGCGGCCTGAAATCGATTATGAGGCGCTGGTGCACGGCGGGCTTGGAGATCCGGGCCTTGACCCGGACGTACGCCAGCAGGTCGAAACCTTCACGAAGTATGAAGGCTATATTCAGCGCCAGCAGCAGCTGGTTGAAAAATTCAGGCACCTTGAGGACTGGGCCATTCCGCCGGACATGTGCTATGACGGGATTGCCGGCCTGAGCGCGGAGGTGAGTATCAAGCTCACCCAGGTGCGCCCGGTGTCACTCGGCCAGGCATCGCGCATAGCGGGCATAACACCCGCGGCGATTTCGATCCTGATGGTGCATCTCAAGAAGCGCCAGGCCGGGCGGCAGGATTGACCGGGGGAGCTTGCCGCACGGCGGAGACCGGAACGGATGTACGTGAACCGGCGCAGGCAAGCAGCTCATCCACGCGCAGCTGCAGGTTTGCCAGCGCCTCCTGTGTGTAAGGCCTGACCGTATTCAGGGCCGGATCCAGAATCCGTTCTCCGGGGCTGAAATTCTGCAGGCGCAGCCGGGCGGCCCCGCTTAAATCGCGCGCGAGACGGAAAATGTCCTCAGGCCCGTGATAGGTGGGAACGACCGTGATCCGGAATTCATACTCAACGCGGCCTTCGCGCAGCAGGTCGATGCTTGCGCGCACCCTGCCCAGCATGGATTCAGGCGCGCTGGTGATGGCACAGTAACTGCTCTCATCCAGGCAGGATTTTACATCCATGGCAACATAGTCAAGCAGGCCCGCATCAAGCAGGCCGCGCAGCACGTCAGGATTGCTGCCGTTGGTGTCGAGCTTGGTCTGAAATCCGGCAGCGCGCACCACCTCCAGCAGCCTGCGCAGTTTTGGCTGCAGGGTCGGCTCCCCGCCGGTTACGCACACCCCGTCAATCCATCCCCGCAAATCATCAAGCCGCGCGAAAACGCTTTCCGGCTCAATGGTGGCAAGCTGATCCGGCCGCACCACAAGGTCGGCATTGTGGCAGTAAGGGCAGCGGAAGTTGCACAGGGGGAAAAACAGGACCGCGCAGATTTTGCCCGGCCAGTCAACGAACGAGGTGTCAATGAAGCCTTTGATGGGAAGATCGCGTATGGTGTGCATGGAACCCGGTGTCTAACAGGCTGTTGAAAAAGTCCTTTTATACAGGCTGTTCAAAAACGCGCGGATGCAAGGCGTGCGAAATCATGAGGAATGAGGCGTACTTTGCCGTACGCCGCAGTGACGAATGATGAGCACAACGCAGCAGATGAGCGTTTTTCAACAGCCTGCTAAAAACGTCGCAGGCCGCCCCGAAACGCTCCGCATGCGGGGCGTTTTTGAGCAGCCTGTAAAAAAAACCGTCATCAGGAGCTGATGAGTTTCAGCAGCTCTTCGCGTGAGGGAACCTGGCCGCGAAATTCAGCCAGTATGTTTTCCCCGTCGTCTTCCACGATGATTGTGGGTGTTGCCTGCACGCCGAAGAATGTCGCCTCGGCAAGACCTTCAGCTGTTTCAACATCATAGCACACAACGCTGCCGCCGTCCTGTTCAATCTCGGCGCCGAGCTGCTTGGCCTGCGGGCAGCGCGGACACTGTTTCTTGATG
This sequence comes from Deltaproteobacteria bacterium, assembly GCA_016875025.1. Classification (GTDB taxonomy): domain Bacteria; phylum Desulfobacterota; class WTBG01; order CAIYCZ01; family CAIRTM01; genus CAIRTM01. The sequence continues at coordinate 2,539 of VGSH01000116.1, read as the reverse complement.
AATATTTTAACTGTCGGCATCAGGCGCTCCCGGTCTGCGTGTGGGCAAAAAAACCCCGGCTTTTATCGCGTTCTTTCAGTTCAGCGAGCTTGCCTTTGTTCCAGCTTGACACGTGCGTGCCATGGCTGGTAACACGCGTAATGCCGTCGGTCTGCTGGCCTCCGCAGTACGGACAGGCATCCAGCAGACCGCGCACGGTCCGGCCGCACTGCAGACAGTTGGTAAACTCGGGTGAAAAGGCAATCTGGTCATTGAGCGTTTCGCGGAATACTTTGACCACAAAATTTGCCAGCGACTGCTTGGACGGCTTGGACTCGCCCAGCCAGATATGCGTAATTGAACCGGCCTCGATAATGGGATGAAACAGGCCCTCGGACTTGACGCGTTCAATCGGGTTTTCGCGCGAAGAAACCGGCAGGCAGGTTGAATTAGTGTAGTAAATTTCGCCGTTGTCGATCGTGCCGCGCACATACTGGCGCGCGATTTCGCCGAAATCGCGCAGGTCAAGGCGCGCGAACCGGTACGACGTGCTCTCGGCCGGGGTCTGTTCCAGAACAAAGTGCATATTGTTCTTTTCCGAGAGACGCTGGCATTCAAGATTCATATGCGAGATAACCTTAAGGCCGAATTTCAGGGCGCGGCTTGACTCGTTGAGCTCCTCACCGGTAAAGGCCTTAACCATCTCATTCAAGCCCACCATGCCGATCAGGTATGAGGCCCGGTGCATGCGGATGTAGGGCTGCCCGTCGGTTTTCATGGTCAGCAGGGCCAGCGGTCCGGTCTCTCCCAGGGCCAGCAGGCTTTCAATGAACCGTTTCTTTTCAAGATGGGCCTTCACCGCCAGCTCTATCATGGAAGTCAGGCTGTTGAACATTGACTGTTCATCGCCCATATTTTTATACGCCAGCCGCGGCAGGTTGACGGTGACGTTCTGCAGCGCGCAAAAGCGCATTTTCCAGGGTTCCTTGGCATCGTTCAAGTCACTGTCATTGAGTTTGAAGCTCAGGCGGCAGCACTCTGATATCTTGGCGGTGTCGCCGCGGTCGAACACGAAGTAGGTGGTGCCTTTTTCGCTGGCGATGTCGCAGATATGCTCCAGAAATTCCTGATGGCCTTCGGTGCGGAAGAATTTTTCGGTGATGTGCACAAGCGGCTTGGGAAAGAAGAACGGACGGCCGGTTCCGTCGCCTTCGCGGTAGACATCGAACAGGAACCACACGAAGCGCTGGGCCTCTTTTTCATAATCGCCGTAGGTGCGGCCGGTGAATACGCCGCCGGGACCGATGGCGGGCACGTTTTCGAAGTGCTTGGGCACTTCCCAGTACAGGTTGATGTCGGTGAAAATGGCCTGGCCGCCGCGGGCGACCGCCTGCTGCGAAAATTCATACACCATCATCTGCGCAAGCTGGCGCACCTCGCGGTCGGTGCGGCCTTCCAGGTAGGGCGCGAAGAAAAGATTCACGGCGTCCCAGCCGATCGCGCCGGCGAAATGGCTCTGCAGCGCGGCCGCGAATTTGACCATGTGAGCCAGCAGTACTTCGGGCTGTTTGGCCGGCTTGGCGATCGAGAGCGAATTGGGCAGGCTCAGTCCGAAGCGCTTGATGTATTCAAGCGACTGCCCGGAACAGTACGGCCGGTCGATAAAGCCCAGATCGTGCAGGTGAATATCGCCGCGCATGTGCGCATCCCCGATTTCCGGCGAAAAAACACGCAGCAGGGCATACTCTTTTTTAATGCCTTCGGCCAGGGTCAGGTTGGTGGCCTCGGGCCCGTGGGGCACATTGGCGTTTTCCTTGTTGGGATGCAGGATAAGCTGATCGACATCGTAGATGGGAACACCCAGTCGGGTATGCTTTTTGCGCGCGTCCTCAAGCCCGCGCTCAATCAGCTTGGAGTCCACGATTTCGCGGATCAGGGGGGCGGTGATGCATTTGATGTCGGCTCTTTTTATGACCGCTTCGACCTCCAGGCTGACCTCCTCCGAAGTCTGACGGTCAAGGCCGGTTTCGCGCATGAGCGCATCAACGATTTTCTGGCGGTTCCACCCGGTCATGTCCTCGCTTGAGGTCCGGACGTTCAGCGCCAGATCCGTGGTTTCATTGATTTTTTGATCGGGTTTCTGGCGTGCCTGAAGGTCTATCACGGAGCCCATATAAGCTACCCCTATAGAGGAAGATTTGTCTGTATGTTGTGTTGAGGCAATATATAGAATACCAAATGTAGGGTTGTCAAGAATTAATTTCAACTTTTGAAAAAAAGTTTTTTCAGCCTTTAAAATCAGGGGTTTTGCAACGCTGTCATTGGTGTCCAACAAAGCCAAAAAAGCCGCCGTCCGCGGCGTTTGCCATGCTGCTCCGGCAATGTGTTGCGGACAGGTATGCGGTGTTGTGTATTAGACGATTTTTCTAAATACTAGTGTAGTGTCCCAAGAATAACTTGAATAAATAGACTGCTTATGTTAAGCTTCTCCTAAAACGAAAGGAGAAGCATATGGCGATTGGAAGACCAGTACAACCAATTGAGTTAACTCATGAAACCA
>VGSH01000115.1 GCA_016875025.1 Deltaproteobacteria bacterium | reverse complement strand
AAAGGCGCGGTCGCTGAGCAGCACGGCCCGGTCAACGCCGAGGCACATAACCTCCTCCAGCACTGCTTCAGCCTGTGGCGGGCCCATGGTGATGGCGGTCACCGTGCCGCCGTGCTCATCGCGCAGGCGCAGGGCCGCTTCAACCGCGTTGGCGTCTTCGGGGTTGAGGATGCTGGGGATGCCTTCGCGCATGAGTGAATTTGTTTTCGGATCAATGCGCACTTCGTTGGTGTCGGGCACCTGTTTGACGGTAACGATAATGGAAAGTGGGGCCATGCATGCTTCCGCTGAATAGCTCTCCGTTCGGAGGACCGTATTATTTTTTTATAACGCTTCCGGAAATGATCAGGCGTTGTATTTCCGAGGTTCCCTCGTAAATTTCAATCACCTTGGCATCGCGGAAGCAGCGCTCAACCACGTAGTCCTTCATGCAGCCGTAGCCGCCGTGAATCTGCACCGCCTTTGTCGCGGTGCGCATGGCGGTTTCCGAGGCGAACAGCTTGGCCATGGAGCCTTCCGTGGCAAAGGGACGACCGTCATCCTTGAGCTTTGCCGCGCGCAGGGTCAGAAGGCGCGCAGCCTCGATTTCAGTCGCCATGTCGGCGATCATCCACTGAATGGCCTGAAACGAGCCGATCGGCTTGCCGAACTGGTTGCGCTCACGGCTGTAGTGTACGGCGGCTTCCATGGCGCAGCGCGCAACCCCGATCGCCTGAGCGGCAACGCCGACCCGGCCGAAGCCGAGCGCGTTCAGTGCCGCCCGCAGGCCCGCGCCCTCAGGGCCGAGCAGGTTGGCGCGGGGCACGCGGCAGTTTTCAAAAATCAGCTCGCAGGTATCCGAGGCGCGGATGCCCAGCTTGTTTTCATGGGTTCCGACCGTAATGCCCGGAAAAGATTTCTCGACAATAAAGGCCGATATGCCGCGGCCGCGCCTGGCGCGGTCGGTGCTGGCCATGACGATGACCGTGTCGGATGTGCCGGCGCTGGTGATGAATGTCTTGGTGCCGTTGATGATGAAAAAGTCGCCGTCGGAGCGCGCGCTGGTTTCGATTGAAGCCGGGTCTGAACCCACATTGGGCTCGGTCAGGGCGAACGCCCCCAGCTTCCTGCCCGCCGCCAGGTCCGGCACATATTTTTTTTTCTGTTCCTCGCTGCCCATCAAATAAATCGGGTAGACTCCGACCGAATTATGCACGCTCACGATAATGGCCGTGGACGCGCACGCGCTGGCAAGCTCTTCAATCACGAGCACGTAGCTGACGCCGTCAAGAGCGCTGCCGCCGTATTCGCGCGGAATACACATGCCCATGAAACCGAGCGAGCCCATTTTGGCAATGACCTCGGCAGGGAAGCGGGCCTGCTCATCCCGTTCCTGCGCAAACGGTGCAAGCTCGGTGCGCGCAAATGATCGTGCCATGTCGCGGGCCAGCACCTGTGCCCGTGTAAATGAAAAATCCATATGTCGTTCGCTACCCTTTCAGACGGTCAGAAAATATCCACCAAGGCGGGGCATCACAACCTTTGAGGGTTAGAAGCATGCCATCACGCGTTTTACATAGCCGGCCGCGTCAGCCATCAGCACGCCGATACAGTCGCCTTCAAGATTCAAAAATTCCATGGCCTTCTCGTCGACGCTATAGAGCAGCCCGTCAAGGCCTGAGCCGATACCGCTCATCATCGATGTTGCGTCAGCCGCATGAATGACAGCGGCCAGCTCATTGTGCACGAAGCGCGACGGTGTGTGATGCAGCGCGATGGCAACAACCTGGCGCTTGGGTATGCGCCATTTGACGCACACGTCGGCGGCGACCTGCGGATGATCAAATCCGAGAATTTCGCGTTCGGCATCCAGGAATGATTTTTTCTGCTCGTACACAAAAGCGGAAAAAGCCTCCCGTCGTTCTTCCACGAAGCTGTCAAGAATCAATTTACCGCAATCATGAAACAGCCCGGCTGAAAAAGCCTCTTCAGCAAGATCGGGTGATTTGCGCGCGGCCAGCGCCCGGGAGCAATAGGCGGCCGCGAGCGAATGCTTGAAGAGATCGCCCGCCTGCAGCCCGTATCCCTTCAGCTCCCTGCCCAGCACCTGGGCAGCGCACGCCAGCGTTATGAACTCATTGAGGGTTTTCATGCCCAGGGTACCGACGGCCTGCTGAATCGAGCTGATCGATTGCGTATCCCCGTACAGCGACATGCTCGCGAGCCTGAGAAAGGGGGCTGCAACGGATGGATCCTGCTCAAGAATTTTGACCATGTCAGCAGGGCGCATCCTGTTGTCGGCCATAAGTCCACGGGCCTGCTCAAGTGCCTGCGGCATGGCCGGCAGGCTGTTGAGCGCCTGCGTGAGCCGGTCTTTTAATGTAGCGCCTTCAGAAGGGGATTGCGCTGCGGATGACGCAGGCGCAGGGGCGGGAGGCGGTGCCGCAGCAGCCTGAACCGTCATGCTGAGATGGATGCTGCCCTTGCAGGCCGGGCATGCAAACACAGCTTTTTCGCTGATTTTTTGCAGGACATCTTCCGGAATGTTATAGCGCTTCCTGCAATGCGGGCACGAAATGATCATGGGACCGGCTTCGTAAATTTTTTAATTGCTTTGAACAACACGCTGCGGCAGCTCGCAGGCTTTTTGGCACCATCTGGGCGAATCAGCGGATGCACCGGGCTGCTGCCCGCTATGCATGCAGAAATCTTTTTTTTAATCAGCCAACAATACCACCGGCTTCAGCGCTTGTCAATCCGCCTGTGCGTGCCTGACAGTATCGTATCGGTATAAAATTACGGGACTTTTCCTTTTTTATCAGGGCTGCAGCGCATGCTGCTCCAGTCATGCTATCGGTTCTTCGGCTGTATTAAAGATCGCGCTGCGGCGACTGCATGCGGCCGCCTGTGCACAGCATCAAGTATGGACTGCCGGTTGAGAATATGGTAGTGTTGCAGCCTGTGCGTACGGAGTATGAGCGCGTGCGCAACCCCAAAAGAATACAGCCCGTTTGAAAAATGAGGGCCCTCAAAGCACTCGACCCTGAAAGGACCATGTAATGCAGAACAAGAAACACGCCCATATGCAATGCCCCGGCAAACGCAAATATCTGTCCGGCAGGCGGATTCTGCCGTCAGCGCTGAATAAAAAAAGCTCTGTTGTTGACCTGATCGACAATCTCGATGCCTACAATGGAGGGCGCATACGCGCGGCCTGCCAGCTTATGCGCGACCGCTACGCAGGAGCCGACGTGACCATCGGCCTGAGCCTTGCCGGCGCCCTGACGCCCGCGGGCCTGGGACCCTCGGCCATTGTGCCGCTGATGAACCACGGGTTTGTCGACTGGATCGTGGCAACCGGCGCCAACATGTACCACGACATCCACTACGCCCTGAACCTGCCCATGTACCGCGGCAGCCACAGCGTCGATGACGCTGATTTGCGGAAAAAAGGCGTAACGCGTATCTATGACATCCTGTTCGACTACGAAGAAGTGCTCATGGAAACCGACCGCAGACTGCGCGAGATGCTGCTGCGGCCCGAATTCCAGAAGGAGATGGGCACGCGCGATTGCTACTATCTGCTGGGCCGTATCCTGAGCGACCTTGAAAAGAAAAATAAACTGGGGCAGGTGAGCGTGCTCGCGGCCGCCTATCGCAACGGTATTCCGGTTTTCACCTCGTCGCCGGGCGACTCGACCATCGGCATGAACGTAGCCGGACTGGAACTGCTGGCAGAGGCTCAGGGACTGGGGGACAGGTTCAAGCTCAAGATCAATCCCAGCCTCGATGTGCACGACTCTACCGCCATCGTGCTCAATGCCAAGCGCTATGAAAAGGGCAAGACCGGTGTCATTCTGATCGGCGGCGGCAGCCCCAAGAATTTCATGCTGCAGACCGAGCCGCAGATTCAGGAAGTGCTGATGATCCCCGAGGTGGGCCAGGACTACGATATAAATATCACGGATGCGCGGCCTGACACGGGCGGCCTGTCCGGCGCGCCGCCTTCGGAGGCGGCCAGCTGGGGCAAGATCGATCCGACAAAACTCGAGGAAACCGTGACCGCGTATGTGGATGTTACCCTGGCCCTGCCCATACTGGTGGCCTATACCCTGCAGACCACGAAGCCGAAAAAGCTCAAGCGGCTCTATGACCGCGGCCCTGAGCTGCGCCAGAAGCTGATTAAATCGTACCTGAAGAACAACAGCGAAATCAAAAAACTCAGCGCTTTGATGAAGGCGCTCTAAATATGAAGCTATCCGCAACCCGGCTCAAGGAACTGGCAGCGCAGCACGGCACACCGCTGTTCATCATCGACCACGACATCATCCGGCGCAATTACCGGCTGTTTAAAAAGCACCTGCCGGCTGTGCAGGCCTATTATGCGGTCAAGGCCAATTCCAATCCTGAGATCGTGCGCACCCTGTTTGACGAAGGCGCGAGCTTTGACGTTGCCTCCTATAACGAGTTCATGCAGGTCTACACCTATCTGCGCCACTTCAACCCTAAAGAGAAAAACTTCTATATCTGGGACAAGATCATTTTCTCCAACACCATCAAGGACCATCAAACACTTGCCAAAATCAAAAAATACCGGCCGCTCATGACATTCGACAATGCCGACGAGGTGCGCAAGATCGCCCAATACTGCGACACCGCCGGCCTGGTGCTGCGGCTGAAAGTGCCCGACATCGGCTCGCAGATTGAAATGAGCTCAAAGTTCGGCGCCGAGCCCGCAGACGCCCTGGCCCTCATCCGGCAGGCTTTTGACAGCGGCCTGGTTGTTGAGGGATTGAGCTTTCACGTGGGCAGCCAGTGTACCAATTTCGAAAATTACAGCACGGCCCTGCAGCTTACGGCTGAGATTTTCAATGAGGCGCGCCGCCAGGGCTATCCCCTGAAAATCGTTGACATCGGCGGCGGATTTCCCGTGCCCTACGACAGCGACTCCCCGCGCTTTGAAAAACTTGCGCACATTATCGCGGCTGAATGCAAACGCCTGTTCCCGGCCGATACCGAACTGATCGCCGAGCCCGGCCGCTTTATCGTGGCAACTGCAGCGGTTCTGGTGTCGGAGATTATCGGAAAAGCGCGCCGCGAGGGCAAGCTCTTCTATCACATCAACGACGGCGTGTATCACACCTTCTCAGGCGTAGTGTATGATCACTGGATTCCGAATTTCCGGGCGCTGCGAAAAGGAAAAGAGGAAGTCTGCGCAGTAGTGGGCCCGACCTGCGACAGCTTCGATAAGATCACCACCGCCGAGTCGCTGCCGGGCAACCTGCGCATTGGTGATCTGCTCGTCACCGCCAATATCGGCGCCTACAGTATTGCCTCATCCACAAAGTTCAACGGGTTCGACGGCGCGCGCATCCTGCACCTGAACACCCTGTAGCAGGGTGCGCACCGCGCATTCCCCGGGGGTTTGATACCTCTTTTTAGATCAGCCTGTCAGTGGATCACTTTGATGGTTGCGCCGGGCACCAGCGGGGCGTTTTCGGGCATGCCGTTGAGGATGGCCAGCTCTTTGGCATACTGCGCGCTGCCGAGGTTGCGGCGCGCAATCTGCGCAAAGGTATCGCCCCTGCGCACGGCGTAGAGTTTCAGGCGGCGCATGTCGTCGCGCGGGCCGTAGGCGATGCCGTCAATATAGTTAAGGTACACATCGGAGCCGATAAAACCGGTGCCGGTATCGGCGGGCAAACTGTTCAGCTGTCCCATGGTGTCCTGCATGGCGCGCACAACCTTGGCCCGGGATTCAATGCGGGCAATCCGGTCGAAAATAAAAGGGTGGGTCATCATGTACTGCTGCGGACCTGAAGGACCCTGGCCGATCTGCGCCAGGCTCAGCATGAAATCCCTGACACGCACCGGGTCATAGCCGGCTGCAAACAGATAATCAACACTTTGTTCATCAGCGAGATACTCGCGTTCACGGCTGAATCCCAGCATGAGCGCATTGAAGAGCTGCATGCTGGCTGCGGCAACGTCTCCGCCGCCGCCGGAGCTGGCAGCGCCGACCGCGCCGGCCAGCACGGCAACCTGCGCCAGCATGTTCTGCGACATCAGCGCAGCACTGTCGCGGCCCACTACGTGCCCGATTTCATGGGCGAGCACGCCTGCCATTTCGGCCTCATTGTTGAGCATTGCCAGCAGTCCGCGCGTTATGTAGATATAGCCGCCGGGCAGGGCGAAGGCGTTGACCATATCGGTATCAAGCACGGTAAACGTATAGTCGATATCATTTCTTTTACATATCGTGACCAGTTTCTGGCCGACCCGGTCAACGTAGCGCTGCAGGGGCGGGTTGTGATAGTACCCGAAATATTCTACGATCTGTGTGTGGGCGTTTCGGCCGATGCTGATTTCGCGCGATTCGCTCACGACATTAAACTGCTGCTGCAGGGTTACCGGGTTTACCATGCAGCCGGCAGCCGGCAGCACGGCCATGGCGCAGGCCCATAACAAGATGCGGCGCGCGAGCCGGGGAGCGGAAGTGGTGCGGGGTGCTGTGAGCATATATATCCTTTGCCAGGGTGCAGGAGAGCGTTTTTCAGTGCTGCGCAACGCTCTGTACCCGGTCATAACTATAGCATAAAAGGGCCCTGCCGGCAAAATGGCGGCGGGTGTAACGGACGGGGCCTGCCTGCGCAGATATGCGACATGCAGGATCCCCTCGAAAAACAATTGAATTATTGCATGAAATAGGCTATCGTCATCATCTTTAATTACAGTATCACAGTATTATTGACATGAACGCAGGGAGAAATCATGGGAAAAATAAGCCGTCAGCAGTCATCCAAAAGGAAGAAAAAGAAAAGAAAAGTGAAGCGCATCGGGCGGGGCAAACGCCGATAGGATTGGCTGTGCCGGATACGAAACAGCCGCTGCTGCTGCATGCCTGCTGTGCTCCCTGCGCCACGCATGTAATCGAACTGCTCTCGCGCGCATACAGGGTTACCGCACTTTTCTATAATCCCAATATTCAACCTGACGAGGAATACGGGCAGCGCCTGGAGACTATGCGCGGGCTGTGCCGGCTGACCGGAACGCCGCTGCTGGTGGAGTCCAGTCCCGTTGCGGTCTGGGACGCCTGGGTGCAGGGCTTTGAGGATGAGCCTGAGCAGGGACAGCGCTGCCGGCAGTGTTTTAAAGGGCGGCTTGAGTTCAGCGCGGCCATGGCCGCGCGGCTGGGATTCCCCTGGTTCGCGACAACGCTGACCGTGAGCCCGCGCAAGAGCGCCTCTGTGATCAACGCGATCGGCGCTGCAGCTGCCGAGGCCCTGAATATATGCTACATTGCAAGCGATTTTAAAAAGCAGGACGGTTTCAAGCGCAGCTGCGAGCTGAGCAGACACTATAACCTTTATCGCCAGAATTACTGCGGCTGCCGCTACAGCCGCGCTCACCGGGACGCTTTATGAACACAACGCATACGGACAGGAAGGCGTTTGAATTTATCGATATTCTCACGCGCTCGGAAAAGCCGCGCGCATGCGGCCTCACCATGGTGCTTGACAAGGCGGTCGGCCTGTGCGGCGTTGAGGACCTGCTGCCGGCAGCTCCCTATCTTGACATTATCAAGCTTGGCTGGGCCACGCCGCGCCTGATTCCGGAGCCTGCCCTGCGCAAAAAAATTGCGCTGCTGCGCGAACACGGCATCAATGTCGGCAACGGCGGCACCCTGCTTGAAATCGCCTGGCAGCAGCATAAAACCGATGTTTTTTTTACCTACTGCCGCGATATCGGACTGAGCCATATCGAAGTTTCAAACGGGGTTATCGATATCCCCGGCGAAGCCAAGGCCGCGCTTATCAGGCAGGCCAGCGCGATGGGGTTTTTCGTCATGTCCGAAGTCGGCAAGAAAGACCCGGCAGCCGACCGGCTGCTCAGCCTCAAGGACCGCGTGCGCGAGGCCAAAAGCGACCTTGCGGCAGGCGCGCATTACGTGATCATTGAGGCGCGCGAAGGCGGGCGCAACCTGGGCATCTATGATGAGCGCGGCACGCTCAAGGAGGATATGGCACGGTACCTGGCCGAGGAGATCGGGCTTGAAAACCTGATGTTCGAAGCCCCTGAGAAAAACCAGCAGGCCGAACTGATCCTGCTGTTCGGACCCGACGTGAACCTGGGCAATATCCGCACTGAGGATATTATCCCGCTTGAAACCCTGCGCCGGGGCATCAGGGGCGATACCTGTGGCAGGCTGTAGAATCATCAGCGCCGGGAACGAGGCGCTGCAGATACGGACCGGCGAGCTGCCGGTGCTGATCGATAACCTGCGTGCGGCAAGCACGATCGTTGTTGCGCTCTGCCATGGTGTCAGCCGCATCATCCCGCTGCGGCCGGACCAGAACCCGCAGGACTTTGACGCAGCCGAGGTCCTCACCATCGGTGAATCCGGAGGCCGGCAGCTGCCCGGTTTTGAAGCCGGCAATTCTCCCGCACTTCTTGTCGACATCCTTTCCCGCAAGCCGCGCAATACAATTGCAATGCGGACCTCAAACCTTACGCGCATCCTGCTTGAGTGCGAGCGGGCTGTTATCTGCTCAGGCATGAATGTGCGCTCGGTTGCCTCGTACTGCACGGGCAGGGATATCTGCATTGTCGCGGCCGGAGGCAGCCGCGGCCAGGCCGAGGATATGGGCGTTGCGCTTGCTTTGGCCGCGCTCATCGGGGGCGCTTCTTATGACCCGGCCGTGCTCGCCTGCTTCGCGCGCGAGAGCGAGGCCGCCCGGCACCTTCAGTCCCTTGGCTTTCAGGACGATATAGACTATATAACCGGGTGCGGCCAGTTCGCGGTTGTTCCGGTGTATGATGGCAGGGAAATACGCAACGCGGAGCTACGCCCGTAAAAAGGCGCATACGGCGTTGCGTGCCTGATGTTACGTAATGATTGCGGCATTCGGCAGGGGCACGGCATGCCGTGCCCCTGCATCGCGTGCCTTGTCTGCGAACTTTTTACGAGCGCTTCCGAATCTTTTTTACAACTCAATCCATGAGAAGTGTTAATGACTATTGACCGGCAGATTGTCGACAGTATTGAGCGCGCAGGGGTCGACCTGGTGTGCTCGGTGCCCTGCAACCTGCTTGGCGCTGTCATGCAGCTGCTTGACGCGGGCAGGGTGCGCCATGTGCCGGTAACGCGCGAAGAGGAGGGCGTCGGTATTGCCGCA
>VGSH01000114.1 GCA_016875025.1 Deltaproteobacteria bacterium | reverse complement strand
GGCGGCACCGGGCATGCCGTGCAGCTTTAAAGCAGCAGCCGGAGACGCCTCTCCGGTAATAAACAACAGCCAGCCCCGGCACACACCCTGAGCATCATGCAGCGGCACCTGCAGCAGCACAACCTGAAGCAGCCCTCCTTCCGGCCGCTTCAGGCCCAAGCACTTCCCGCAGCCGGACGCGCTGTCAGCAACCGGTCCTTCCAGAAAGCTCCCGGCATCTACCCCTGTGATACGGTGCGCATCACAGCCGCTCAAACGCACAAACGCCTCATTGACATCGCTGATTCGAAGGTTTTCGTCCAGAAGCACGGCCGGCAGCGGCAACGATGCGTACATGCGTTTAAAAGTCTGCCGGGCTGATGTGAAGATATCCATAATGCGCTTTGGCCGTCTATAATTAAATATGTTGAATTTTATATAATAAAATTGTAATAAAATGAAGCACTTAAACAATAGAGAGGTCTCCTGCGATGAAGCGCTCCGGATTCAAAGGCCAGTTTCTGATGGTCTGTCTGTTCTTGGTTGCCCTGTGTTCAACCGCCACGGTTGTCACATCATACATCTACTCCCGGCACATGATGACCAAAACCATCACCGCTCAGCTGGAACATAACCGCGATACAACAATTGATTATATTCAATCATGGATTGAAAACCGCAAAGGCGACGTGCTGATGTGGTCGGCAGGAGGCAGTATCACCAACGGCCTCTATTATGCGGGCCTGTCCGATGACGGGGCAGGCAGTACGATATTCGTACAGGAGATGCTGGACGAATTAAAAAAAATAAACCAGGCCTACCCCTACTATGCCGAAATCGGCATCACAGATCTGGCCGGCCTTGTTGTCGTAACCTCCCGCACTGAATCCGTGCCCCGTTCTCTGCGCACAGGCCAGACCATCGCCGAAACCGATTTCTTCCAGCAGGCGTCGGCCGGTAATGTCTTCATGGGCAGGGTTTTCACAAGCGAAACAACCGTTTTCGCCATAGCTGCGCCTATCAGGCACACCGCGCAACCGGGCGAACCGGTCATCGGCATATTCTATGCTCTGGTGGACATGCAGGCATTTTCAACCGCTTTTATCCGTCAGGTCAAAATCGGGCAGACCGGCTATGTGTGCATTTTTGACCGGGACGGTATGTTAATAAGCCATCCTGACAAAAACCTGATGATGCAGAAAAGCCTGCAGGGAACCCCATGGGGTTCGAAGATCCTCGGGCGCAGCGAAGGCCTGATCAGATATGACTATAACGGCCAAAGCCGTGTTGCCTCCTTCAGACAGGCGGGCGAGCAGGGCTGGATTATAGCCGCGGTTATCGACGCCGACGAGGTCAAGCGCCCGGTCTGGCAGCTGGCCAACTATAACATAATCGTTACCGTGATCATTCTCGCGCTTGCCACCGCTATTGTCTTCGCAGCATCCGGCATGGCAACGCGGCCCATACAAAGCATTACAGCATCGCTTAAGCTCATTGCAGATCAGTTCACGAATGCCTCCCGGCAGGTTGCGCAGTCAAGCCAGCAGGTTGCCCAGGGGGCATCGACACAGGCGGCTTCAATCGAACAGTCAACCGCATCCCTGGAAGAGCTGGCATCGATGTCAAAACAAAATGCAGATAATGCCCAGCATGCAAGCACGCTTTCAGTGCAGACCAGCGACGGCCTGACAAAAACAGCCGCGGCGATGACACGGCTGATGCAGGCCATGGAAAGCATCAGCCAGAGCGGCAGCGAAGTTGCCAAGGTTGCCAGGGCAATTGAAGAGATAGCTTTTCAGACGAATCTGCTGGCCCTGAACGCGGCAGTCGAAGCAGCCCGCGCAGGCGAAGCCGGACGGGGTTTTGCCGTCGTGGCCGAGGAAGTGCGCAATCTGGCCCAGCGCGCATCCGAGCAGGCCCGCGCCACCAGCGATCTGATAAGTGAAAGCAGCGGCCGTATCAGCGAAGGAACCCGTCAGGCAGCCGAATCCAACCAGTCCCTGCAGACAATCCTGAAAGACGTGCAGATGGTCGTCGGGCTTAATAATGAAATCGCCGCCTCCAACCGGGAACAGGCCCGCGGGATCGCGCAGATGAGTCAGGCCATGGCCGACATCGACAAAATCGTACAGCTTAATTCTTCAAACTCCGAAGAATCGGCTTCGTCCAGCGAAGAACTTCTGGCGCAGGCCAAGGAGATGAAAACCTATATCAAAAATCTTGAAGAATTCGTTCTTGGAACGGCGCAGCACAGCGCCCTTGTTACCGGTCCACCGACCCCAACGGACAGATATGGCAGCACTACCGGTGATGACCTGCCCAAAAAACAGCAGCCGTCCCTGCAGGCCCCGGGTTTCAATACCCGGCGCGAGCGTTCACCCCGGGAGCTGATCCCTTTTGATGATGACGATGATCTGAAGGATTTTTGAGCGCCGGCCGTCCCTGCGCGCTCCACAATTTAACTCTTGAACGGGCGAAAATTTTTTTGCCCCTGCCTTCCCAACTCACCCAGGCAACCACAGGGGGATTGCCCCTACCCTACCCTAAACTACCATCCCAACTCCGAAATCCTGACTCCGGACGCCTACCCCCGGTCTTCAACCGCAGCGCAGACAAGATCAATAATATCAAGCACCGGGATTGGTTCAGGCAGGGTCTGCGCGGCCGCAGTCAAATTCATTTCACAAAAGGGACAGGCGCTTACCATAACATCAGCGCCTGCCTGGACGGCCTGCAGCAGACCCGCGCGGGCAATATCCAGCGCACGAACGCCGGACTCAAATACGCGCATGCCTCCTCCGGCCCCGCAGCACAGGGTATTCTTGCCGGTAGCGTTGCGTTCAACAAGCCGGAGCCCGGGAATGGCCCGCAGCACAGCGCGGGGCTGCTCAAAGATGCCCATGTGCCTGCCCAGATGGCAGGGGTCATGATAGCAGACGGTTTGAGCATATGGGTGCCGGAGTTCAAGCCTGCCCTGTTCGAGCAGTTCGGCCAGATACGGCACAATATGGCGCACCCGCACCTTTAACCCGGCTGCACGATAATCGTTTGCGAGCATATTGGCGCAGCCGGCGCACAGTGCGACGATCTCGCTGCAGCCGGAGGCATTGAGCTGATCGACATTGTTGCGCACCATATCAGCGGCCATATCAGCAGCGCCGATGCGGCGCTGCACGCTCGCGCAGCACGGTTCATCGCGTCCCATGATTGCGGGATTGATGCCGGCCGCCCGCAGCACATGCACAGCTTTGCGGGCCTGCCCATGCAGGGCCGGGGTTGAGGCGATAGTGCAGCCGACAAACAGCAGCACACCGCAATCCGCATGGGGAGCGCGCGGAAGATCAAGGCCCTTGCACCATTTCTCGCGCGCTGAGCGCGGCGCTGCCCAGGGATTATCATACTGCCGGGTCGCGGAAAGCAGAGCGCGATAGCCTTCAGGAACCCATTCGGAATGAGATTGCAAAAGGTCTGCGCGCAGGGCCTCGACAATGCGTACCGTATCAACAAGCGGCTCAGCCGTAGTGCGGTCCGTAGCGCCGCACTGGGTCATGCAGTTGCCGCAGAGCATGCAGCCGTAGGCCGCTTCGGCCAGGTCGGGCGTCATCTCCAGGGAGCCCTCCAGCAGCCCGCGCGCTATCACGATTTTACCACGCGCGTAAAAATGATCAAACCCGGCGGTTGCCTCCCGCAGAGGGCACACATAGGGAACCTTCGCGGTCATCTTGTTGCCGCACATGCCGCAGGAACGGCAGCTGTAGATCGTGTCGGCGCACCGGCGCAGGCTCTTCAGGGAATCGGTCATGGCGTATCACTCCGGGATCCGGGCTCCCGGTCAAGCCACAAGCCGGGATTCAATATATGCTGAGGGTCAAGTGCCTGCTTGACAGAGCTGTACAGCGCACGGTAACCATCGGACCAGCAGCCGGCATTAAGTCTGCTCATCATGCCCTGATTATAGACATCCAGCAGGCCCAGCTCGTGCGTAAACTCCTGATAGTCGCGTATCATGTCGCGCACAAAGGCCCTGAGTTCAGGCGAGGTACTGTCCTTGAAAAACGCATCCACTTCCCCGGTCACCGAGCACTGGTCGCTGGGGGCCATGAATTCAAACCGGGCCTGGCATTCAAAACCGCGGCGCTCAGCCTCGGCGATCCTGTCCTCGCGCCACTGCACCAGCCGCGGATAAACCTCAGCCATGCGCGGGCGCGGCATATTGAACGGCAGCCACGCGGCAAGCCCGAGACCGTTGAAAAACCCGAGCCCGAACATCTCCATTTCACTTTCCTGATCAGGAGCGCGGGCCATCATCCCGGCAAGCGCATCCAGCTCGGGCGTATGCTCTCCCCCGAGTTCAGCCGCAATTGCCGCAAACGCATCCCTGCGTGCATCGGTTTCGGCCGCGGTGTGACCCTGCATCAGGGCCATGACGGTAAACATGTCGGCGCTGCTGCCGTCAGCTGAAAACAGCTCATTGGCCCCGGGGCCGAACACAAGCAGAGGATCAAAGGGATGCGGGGTAACACGCGCAACATGCCGCGCCATCAAGTCAAGCACATTGTCAAGAGTGCGGAATACAAGGATAGAAGCGCGCGTCACCGCGGGCAGGCCCAGAAGGCGAACGGTTACCTCGGTTTTAACGCCGAACGAGCCCCCGTCTCCGATAAACATGCCGGTTAAATCAGGGCCGCCCATGATACGGCTGTAGGCCTCGGTCTGGCGCACATGCGTACCGGGTCCGCCGCCGGTGCGCACCACGGTTCCATCAGGCAGTACAGCGGTAATGCTGATGATCTCCCACCAGATCCCGCCGCCGCCGGCCGCTCCTGACAGCCAGCCCCCCAGCGATACCGTGTGCACTGGCGCGGCCGGCACAAACAGGTAAAAACCGGCCCTGTTGCAGGCCTGCTGCAGGCGGCTCATGATGATGCCGGCCTCAGCCGTGACCGTCATGCCCTGCGGGTTCATGCTCAAGACCCGGTTCATGCGGGTCATGTCCAGCAGAAGGTTTTTACCGGGAACTCCCGGAGGCTGTCCGTAAATGCTTGACCCGCCGCCGCGCACCACAACCGGGACGCCGTGGCGAGACGCCAGGGCCATGATACGGGAAACATCCTCGGTACTGCCGGGCCGGACGATCACGGCCGCATCCGTGCCGCCGAAAAGACTCGCATCCTGCCGGTAGGCGAACCGGGCAGCCGGAGCGTCGGTCACGTATGCATCACCTGCGATGTCCCTGATTGAGCGTAAAAATGATTCATTCATGCAATAACCGCCTGAGTACTGCAAGACTGTTTATGCCGCATCCTGAAAATGCGAAACGTCAGGCACACTAAAAAACCGCATCGAAAACCTGATGCGTCAGTTCCGGGCCGAACACGTCCACCATGAACGGGTATCCGGGATCATTGGCCTTCATAAGTGTGCGCAGTTCTTTCTTGCGGTTCAGGTAGAAGGCGCGCTCAGCACTGTCGCTCACCGGCGCGGCGGCCTGCGCCAGTTTAAGATACGCAGCTATATACTGCGCGGCAACGCGCGGCACAATTTCAAGGCCGGCTTCGGTAACCATGGGAATGCACTTATAGGGTGAGAGCGCATATACCGTTCGCGAGGGCAGATCGACAGCCTTCTGAATAACTGTTTCGCCCAGGGCTTCGAGCGCATCGGACTTCAGGTCGCTGATACCTTCGACGTAGCGCGTGGCATACTCCGGCCAATGGATGATGTCCATCATCGGCATGAAGTCGAACACCGGAACGTTCATGACCTCCGGCACGATCGTCAGATTGCACCACAACAGGGGGAAATTATGATCGTCATCCGGCCAGGCCATGGCGGTCGATTCCACAACACCGCTTTCAGCGATGGTAATGGTGCAGAAAACTATTTTTTCAAACCTCGGCGACTTAAAAGCTTCGATCGTAACGCTGCCTCCCGGCATCCTGATTTCGCGCACCTGTTCGTCAATCTCGACCGGTGTCAGGGCGATGTTGGAGAACGCCTTCTTGGATTCCTGCACAAACCCTGTAATGCTTGTCATGGATAATACCCTCCCTAATGGTGTAGGTCTGTCGGCAGCGGCTACCAGCACCAGTCCGTGCCACCGTCAACGCTTAAATTCTGGGCGGTGATATAGGATGCCTCGGGTGAAGCCAGAAATGCAACAGCCGCGGCGATTTCTTCGGCCTGACCCGCACGCGGGATGAGTATCTGCCCGGCTTTCAGAGACTCCTCAACCAGCCATTCGGCAAACGCGCCCGGCTCCATCATCATTTCCTTTTCAATGTTGGCGTAAATTTCGGTCGCAACCACGCCCGGCGAAACACAGTTGACTCGAATGCCCATGGGCGCAAGGCACTTCGCGAGATTTTTGGTAAATTGCATGACCGCGGCCTTTGACGACGGATATGCGCCGGCCATCGTCTTGCCACCACGCGCAACCAGAGAGCCGATCGTCACAATACTTCCCTGCACGCCGTTGTCCATCATATTCTGTGCACATGAGCGGCAGAACAGAAATGAGCCGCGCACATTAATCGCGAAGACCCGGTCCCATTCCCCGGCGCTGATTTCAAGCGCTGATGATACCTGCTCGGTTATGGCGGCATTGGATACCGCCACGTCTATCGGGCCGAACGCTGCAACCGCTTCAGCGATCAGGTTTTCAATCGAGGCTGGATCACCGACATCCGTGCGCACAAACAAAGCAATGCCGCCCTGCGCCCGCACATCCTCCACAACCCGATTGCCGCTGTCGACATTGAGGTCGGCAACTACAACACGTGCTCCTTCGCGGGCAAACAGCTGAAAAATAGCCCTGCCGATCCCGCTTGCGCCACCTGTTACAATGACATGCTTGTCTTTAAATCTCATCGAACGTCCTCCGACTGATTACGCTCCACTATCCGGTGATGCAGGAGCGTGTTAACGTTTACACACTATAGTTTGATATCCAACTATAAACAGATTAACATATTCATGGTGGCATTGCAAGCGCATCACGGGAAAAAATTTCCCTGCACACCCGCAACCGCACACATCCACACCGAACGCAACGATTATACAATACTCAGGCTGATGACACCTTCAAAAGGATCAATGCTC
The DNA here is from genome assembly GCA_016875025.1 of Deltaproteobacteria bacterium. Classification (GTDB taxonomy): domain Bacteria; phylum Desulfobacterota; class WTBG01; order CAIYCZ01; family CAIRTM01; genus CAIRTM01. The sequence goes on along the minus strand of VGSH01000114.1, from coordinate 2,093 downwards.
CTGAGCAGAACCTGTACATCGCGACCCGGTTCATACGCACCGTCGTCAGGGGGATCGGCGCTGGCCTCAAGCAGATAGTCTCTCAGCAGCACGGTATAGTGTTTTTTGCGGCGGGACAGGACAAGGGCCGGCATCACCTGACCGCGCAGCGGCTCCATTGTTTTAAAAAGCCAGTAGCGCCGGCGCTCGTTTTCAACCAGGGCCGCCCGGGTGAGCACCGGCTGCAGCGCTCCTGCGATATCGCGCAGCTGCTCGCATGAATATACAGGCCCGCGTGCCTGCAGGGCAGCCGTAAGCTGGCGTTGCATGACAAGATCGAGGTATTTTCGCAGCGGAGAGGTAATTGAGCAGTAGCAATCAAGGCCGAGACCGGCGTGGACCCGCGGCCGGGTCTCAACAATCGTCCGGTTAAAGGCATGCCGCAGGCGCACGCGCTCTGCAAGCGGCAGATCAGCACGCCTGTGCGCAGCACGTAAGCTGCCCGGCTTCTGGGTGCGGTACAGGGCCGGGACGCCATTGTCCCGAAGAAAAAGTGCGGCACTGTGATTGGCCAGTATCATGCACTCGGCCACCAGAGCCTGTGCCGGTGTTTCGCGCTCGCGCACGCTCAGCACGACCCGGCGATCCCGGCTGAGCCGCACCTGCAGTTCGGGAATACTAATGCCCGATGCGCCGGCGGCCAGGCGCGTCTCGCGGGAGCGCATCAGCACAGCATGGAGTCGCTGAAACACACCGCCGGAATTAATCTGAGCATCAACGTCCTGATAACTGAGCCTGCGCGTCACCCGGATAGTGCTGAGCTGCAGGCTGCATCTGCGCACGCTGCCGTCGTCGGCAAGACTGACGAACACGCTCACCGCAGGACGATCCTGCCCGGCAAGCAGGCTCAGGCGCCTTTCGGAGAGCTCAGGCGGCAGCATCGGCAGCGTCTCTTCCGGCAGATACACCGATGTGCCGCGACGGGCGGCCTCACGGTCAAGCGCGCAGCCCGGCCTGACCAGCGCAGCCGCGTCGGTGATATGAATGCCCACGCGCAGGCCGCCATGTTCCGTTTCGCAGCTGATCGCATCATCGATATCGCGCGTACCCGGATCATCGATCGAAAAGGTCTCAATCGACTCCTCATTGACACGCTGCGGCGCACACGCATCATCCGGCAGGCCAAGGTCAGTTTCTATGTCCGCGGGCCAGACACGGGGCACGCCATGGCGCTCCAGCAGCAGATTTTCATCCGAAAGACAGGCGCCCATCCGGACCAGCACATCGAAGCATTCCCTGCGCTCAGGAGCAACCCCCGCACGTTTAAGAATTAAGCGGATAGAGGCCGACTGCGGCGCAGCGTTTCCAAACACCGCAAACTGTCTCAGGTAGCGCGAGCACTGCTCACGCACCGGGTCATCCGTCTCCTGGCCGTTGACAAACGCATGCAGCCAGTCAGCGCACTGCTCGATCTCGGCGCCAAGGGCCCTGTCCTGCTCGGCGCGCTGCCGGGCCTGCTCAACCTGTACCGGATCAAGGGCGCAAAAGTGCTCGCCGTTGAACTTGAAAAAGATTCGCTCATGCTGCAGGGCACGCACAACCGCTGCCGCATGGTCATCGCCGGCCGCCTCCCCGAACGCCAGCAGGGCCAGCTCGCGGCTGCTGTAGACAGCCGGTTTACCCGCAAGCGCAGTCCAGATCTCGTGCGGCTTTACAGCATCGGCAAGCAGTTTCTGACGATGTTCAACAACGGCGATTATGTCGGAAACCTGCTGCGTGTCGGCCGCGTCCAGGGCGGCAAGCGGCTGCGCGTGCACGATACGCTGCACGGGCAGGCTCAAACGCAATCCGCCGGCACACACGACCTGCAGGTGTGTGCCCGTATGCGCCGTGCACACAGCGCTCACCAGCTCGCCGTGCTGAAAAAAAAGTACAAGACTGCCGATGCACATAGGAGTATCCTTTAATCAATGCCTGCACCGCGCATTGTGTGCAGGCGCTGCGCGGATCCGGACTAATAATGAGGGATGTACTCCCTGCAGAAATCATCCGATATTTCACGCAAGAAGCGCGAGGGCTCCATCCGGGCGATCGAGCCGCTGCGGTCGCGCGAC
>VGSH01000113.1 GCA_016875025.1 Deltaproteobacteria bacterium | reverse complement strand
GTTATCTGCGGCTGTTTGCCGGTGGTGGCCTTGAGAAATGCTTCAATGTTCAGTACATCGGCATCATTCAGGCTGATTCCCAGCTGGGCCGAGCTCATGATGGCGACGGCTTCTTTCAGGCACCAGACCTTGCCGGAGTGAAAGTAGGGGGTCGTCAGCTCGATATTGCGCAGCGACGGTGATTTGAAAACGTACTGGTCGGAGTCCGATCCCGTAAAGGTGAAGCGGCCCTTGTCGCCGGCTGTGATTTCATCTTTGGGCTTTTCAAAGACACCGAAGGGGAAATAGCCTGATCCGCCCATGTTGACGCCGCCGTGGCAGGCCGCGCAGCCCTTGTCCATAAACGCGCGCAGGCCGTCTTTCTGCTGAGCGCTGAGCGCGTTTGCATCGCCGAGCAGAAATCGGTCAAACGGGGCGCCGGGTGTGATCAGGGTCGCCTCGAATGCCTCAATCGCCCTGGCCATGTTGTCGAATGTGACCGGATCTTTTTCTCCGGGGAAAACAGCCGTGAAACGCTCGACATATTCCGGCATGCTCATGAGTGTTTTTACGACCTGCTCAGGAGTGTTGTTCATTTCAACCCCGGCCTGCACCGGCCCCTTGGCCTGCTGCAAAAGGTCCTCGGCGCGCCCGTCCCAGAACTGGGCGATGTTAAAGACCGAGTTAAATACAGTGGGCGAATTGCGCGCGCCGCGCTGCCATCCGTGGCCGGTCGAGGTTTCCTGAAAGTCGGCGCCGCCGAGTCCGATATTGTGGCAGGTGTTGCAGCTGATCAATGCGCTCTTTGACAGGCGCGGCTCAAAATAGAGCATCTTCCCAAGCTCGATTTTTTCAGGGGTTAACGGATTGCGGGTGAGCTCGGGCGGTGCTTCCGGGATGGGTTTGAAAACACGGTTGGCCCGCTCCCGCAGGGTCTCATCGGCTGCGGCCGGAGCCCCTGCGGACACGATAATAAACAGAGCAGTACACATGACGAGAAGATTTTTCATCGATATACCTCCTGTTTATGAATCGGTTCGGGCGCCTGGTACAGTGCCATGCGGTCCCAGTGTGTTTATTGTCTGCTATCATGCATATTTTGTGAATTTCTGTCAATAGAGTGTTGCATGTAAACAGTGTTAATATCTGCGGCCGTGGAAATAGGACGAGATGGAGCGCTGTGCCGTTGATAGAAAGTATAGCTGCTTCGGGGGGGGGGGTAAAAAAAGGAGGGCCGGCAGCAGAGGGCTATTTCCGGCCGCAGATGCAGTCCGCGCACACTGTATCATCGTTGCCGCCCTTTTTTTCGTGATGCGAGCGGTTCAGCATCATGACCAGCTCGGCATTGACGGGCGTGAGTTTGCCCTCGATAACCGAAAGTGCAACCTGGGCGTTGTCTTTATAGCGGTGGATTTCAGCACTGTTGTCAATGTTAAGCTCTTTGAGCTCAAGCTCGAACAGCAGATGGTGCAGATCGTGGAATATGTCAGGCGGAAAAGAGAAACCGTGTGTCTGCAGCGACTGTGCGATCATGCCGCCCAGGTTTTCTTCAACACTGTTTTCCGCCGCGGCAAGCGCCTGTTCGTCGAGCGTGGTGCCTGTATCGGCAATGGCCTGCAGGCGCCGGCTCAACCACTCGTCATTTGCTTCCCAGAAAGCAGAGAGTTTTTCTTCAAACTCATTTTCATCCATGCTGCTGTATACTCCGGAGCCGGTTGCGATTCATGCAAGCCGGATCAGCTGGCCCGCCCGATGGGTTTAAGTTTTTTCAGGTTTACCTTGAGCAGTATCTTGCGCCGTATCTGCTTTAAACGTTTTTTCATTACATCCGGCGGAGTTTTGTTTTCCATCTTCGATGCGGCTGTGCCCGGCCGGTCGGAATATTCGAAGGCCTGCACGACATTGAAGTTGATTTGGTCAAGAACCTTCATGCTGTCGGCATGGTCTTCATCGGTTTCACCGGGGAAGCCCACGATGAACTGGTTCCATATCTTGAGGGATGGAAGTTTTTCGCGCAGCGCCTTTATGCAGGCTATATAGTCTTCAGCCGTGTAGGGGCGTCGCATGGCTTTCAGGATACGGTTGCTTCCGGACTGCATGGGCGCAAAGATAACATCAATTTTGTCGGTATCAAACACCTTGAGGAAGTAGTCAAAATATTTAATCAGCCAGTTTGGTTCAAGGTGGTAAATGTTCAGGCGATAGTCCCCATTGACCTCAAGCAGTTTTTCGATCAGGGTCGGCAGGTCGGTTTTTATATCCTGGCCGTAGGCGCCGGTATCGTCAGCGGTGAGGATGAAGCGTTTATATCCCTGCGCCAGACCCCTTTTGAAGTCTTCGACAATTTCCGCCAGAGGCTTGCTTGTAAGTCCGCCTTTGGCTTTTTTAATGGCGCAGTAGGAACAGTTTGAGAGGCAGCCTTCGCCGAGCACGAGAAAGAACGCGTCCTGGTCTCCGGTTACCTCACCGATTTCGAAGTTGGGCAGGATATATTTTCCAAAACGGCCGGCTTTGTTTTTTATCTTTGCCACCTGGTGTACGACCTTGCGGTGCGGCAGCTCGGTGATATCGTCATCATCGATGGTATGCTGGTCCTTCCATTTCACCTCTTTGTCGGAGCCGATGATGTCCTTTATTTTTTCGCGCTCTTTCGGGCCGAAGGATATGCCGTCGAAAATCTGGTTGAGGCGTTCCTGATTGATTTTCGGCAGGCATCCGGTCACGACGAGCTGGGCATTTTTAAATTTTTTCAACTCCTCGATATCGGACACCGATGTGTCCTCATGCTGCTTGTCGAAAGCGCAGGTGTTGGCAAGAATCAGGTCAGCGTCGGCCGGATTTTGCACGATTTCCCAACCGTTTTCGGCAAAATACTGCTTGTAGGATTTGCCGTCGAGGAGATTGTCGATACAGCCGTTGGACCTGATGTAGACTTTTTTCATGGTATGATCCTTTGCAATGTGTTTGAAACATCGAACGGCGCAGATGCTGCAGAACCGGTCGACTGGTGCGCAAATGATGCCACTATATAGCATTGAATATATTTTATGGCAACTGTCTATTGAAGGTATTCCAAGCGCGGCTCTCCGTTTTCTGCTGCTGGCCGTTACTGTGTTTGTGCGCTTCGGGGGTGCTAAAAATTCTGCACAATAGCCGATGTCTGTATTATAATCACTGCATGTCTGAATCCCGTGAAATCATCATCAAAGGCGCTCGTGTCCACAATCTGAAAAATATTTCGGTTGCGATTCCCAAAAACCGCCTGGTTGTCATTACCGGCAGGAGCGGTTCAGGCAAGTCGTCGCTTGCCTTCGATACGATTTACGCCGAGGGCCAGCGCCGCTACGTGGAGTCGCTTTCAGCCTATGCGCGCCAGTTTCTGGACCAGATGGCCAAGCCCGACGTGGATGTGCTCGAAGGGCTCTCTCCGGCGATCGCGATTGAGCAGAAAACGCTCTCGCGCAACCCGCGCTCAACCGTCGCCACGATCACGGAGATATACGATTACCTGAGGGTTCTGTTTGCGCGCACGGGCACGCCGTTCTGCTGGAACTGCGGCAGCGAGATCAGCTCGCAGACCATACAGGAGATGGTCGATCAGGTTCTGCGCCTTGAAGAGGGCTCCAAAATCATCGTGCTCGCGCCGGTCGTGCGCGGCCGCAAGGGCGAGTTTAAAAAAGAGCTGCGCCAGCTGCGCAAGGACGGCTTTATCCGGGCGCGCATCGACGGGCAGCAGGCGGATCTGTCCGATGACATCAGCCTTGACAGGAACAGAGCCCACAGCATTGAGGTGATCGTCGACCGGCTGGTGGTGAAAGCTGCGATTCTCAACCGCCTGGCGGATTCTCTGCAGACAGCTGCGACCCTCGGGGACGGGCTTGTCATCGTGGCGGTGGTTGACGCTCAGGAACTTGTATTCAGTGAAAAGCTGGCCTGCCCTGAGTGCGGCGTGAGCTATCCTGAGCTCAGCCCGCGCTCGTTTTCGTTTAACAGCCCCTACGGCGCCTGCGAAGCATGTTCGGGCCTGGGAACCCGCGCCGAGCTTGATCCGGCCCTGATCATTCCCGACGCCGGCCTGTCCATCAACCAGGGGGCCATCGCGCCCTGGGCGAACCCGGATTCGTTTTACGTACGCTACCTGCTCAAAGGGCTTGCGGACCATTACGGTTTTTCGCTGGACACGCCCTTTGCCAAACTTTCGCAGCGCGTCCGCGCAATGCTGCTCAACGGCAGCGGCGGCGAGCCGGTTCCCTTTGAGTACCGCGATGAAAAACGCCTGTACCGGTCGGAAAAACCGTTTCAGGGCATCCTGGCCTCCCTGCACAAACGCTACCATGAAACCGAATCGGAGCAGGTTCGCGATGATATCGCACGCTATATGAACTCCCAGCCCTGCCCGGCGTGCAACGGGGCAAGATTGAAGAAGGAAAGCCTCAGCATCCGTTTGGGCGGCAGCTCAATTGCCGACGTGTGCGCGCTGAGCGTCAAAGAGGCGTTGAGTTTTCTGAAAGACTTTGCCTTCACGCCCGCGCGGCTTACAATCGCCGAGCCGCTGGTGCGTGAAATTACGCAGCGCCTGGGATTTCTGGAATACCTCGGCCTGGGATACCTGACATTGAACCGCGCATCCGGAACGCTCTCGGGCGGGGAGTCTCACCGCATCAGTCTTGCGGCCCAGCTCGGCACCCGGTTGACCGGGGTCGTGTACGTGCTGGATGAGCCCAGCGTGGGCCTGCATGCGCGCGATTCCGGACGGCTGCTGCATATTCTGAAAGAGCTGCGCGATATCGGCAACAGCGTTCTCGTGGTCGAACATGATGAGGAAAGCATCCGGGCGGCCGACTATGTGGTTGATCTGGGTCCCGGCGCGGGGCTTGCAGGGGGTCGTCTCGTTGCCGCAGGCACGCCGCAGGAAGTTGAGGCCTGTGCCGATTCGCTGACCGGCAGGTATCTGTCAGGCCAGGAGGCCATCCCGGTGCCCGGAAGGCGCCGCAGGGCTGTGCGCTTTGTGCGCCTTGAGGGCGCCTCAAAGAACAATTTAAAAAATATCGATGTCAGCATACCGCTCGGCGTGCTTGCCTGCGTGACCGGCGTATCAGGCTCGGGCAAAAGCACGCTGGTGTTTGACTGCCTGCTTGATGCGCTCAGGCGTCCGGCTGCCGCCGATATGCGCATCAGCGGTGCAGCGCATGTTGATAAAATTATCCATGTCGATCAATCCCCCATCGGCCGTACGCCGCGCTCAAACCCGGCGACGTTCACCGGCATTTTCAACCATATCCGCGATATCTTCGCGCAGCTGCCCGAGGCGAAGCTGCGCGGCTACAGGCCCGGCCGTTTCAGCTTCAATGTCAGGGGCGGGCGCTGCGAGGCCTGCCAGGGCGACGGCGCGTTGAAGATCGAGATGCATTTTCTGCCTGACATGTACGTGACCTGCGATGTGTGCGGCGGCAGGCGCTATAACCGCGAGACGCTCGAGGTGCGCTTCCGCGGCAAAAATATCGCCGATGTGCTGGACATGACCGCGGGCGAGGCGCTCGGCTTTTTTGAGAACTTTCCCGCGCTGCACACCCGGCTGCAGGTACTCTGCGATGTTGGCCTTGACTATATCGCGCTGGGCCAGCCGGCAACAACGCTCTCGGGCGGCGAGGCGCAGCGCATCAAGCTGTCACGCGAGCTCGCCCAGAAGGGCAGGGGACACACGCTCTACATTCTGGATGAGCCCACCACGGGCCTGCATTTTGCCGATGTGGCCCGGCTGCTGGAGGTTTTGAACAGCCTGGTCGAGCGCGGCAGCAGCGTACTGGTGATCGAGCACAATATGGATGTTATCAAGAGCGCCGACCATATCATCGACCTCGGGCCCGAGGGCGGGGACGACGGGGGGTATGTTGTCGCCGCCGGGACGCCCGAGCACATCGCGCATCAGGAACGGTCCATTACAGGGAGGTTTTTGGGAAAATATTTACAGGAGTAATGTGAGAAAAAAATGAGCCCGTTTTTGCGCAGCGTGCGAGAGCATGTGCGGGCCGCTTGTGTGACCGGTTTCGGGGCGGAACCGTTAGCAGGCTGTTGAAAAAAGCCTATTCGCTGCGTTGTGCTCATCATTCTTCACTGAGGCGTGCGGAAAGTACGCCTCATTTCTCATGATTCCGCACGCCTTGCATCTGTGCGGTTTTGAACAGTCTGCACACGATGATTTTTTTTAACATCCTGTTAGAGCATTTTAGGGTGGCGGTTGCTTCAGGGAGTTTATTTTGAGTGAATTGAATGGTTCGCAATGACAAAACTCTTATATATAAGAATGTCCGTGCGCACGCGTCATTGTGCGGCCGAGGTTATCCCCTGCTGCCGGACAGCTCGAGATTAATCTGCTCCGGCTGAAATGGAAAAGCACGGGCATACCTGTCCGGACAACAGTGCCGGGCGGCATGGAACGCGGCTTCAGGATGTATAAAAGTATAAGCACCGGTAGGGATGGCATGCATTTTTGCCTTGCATTCATGGCTGAAGGACGCTATTGGTTTTTTTAGTAACAATGAATATCCACACAGTAAGGAGGGATGCACAATGGCGGATCAACAGTGCACGGGCGATCACACACAGCACATCTGCGCGCTGGCGCAGGAGAAAAAGTTTGACGAAATAAAGCTGCTGACGAAAACCCCGCAGTATATCTGCGGCACCTGCGGCCGTGCGGCGGAGAAAAGCGAGAATCTCTGCAACCCGAAGCATATCAACCGGATCGGGCTGATGTAAGCTGCTGCGTTTCTTGCAGCCGGGCTGCCTGAAGTGTGTCCGGCAGGTATGCCAAGACAGCTGAAACTGCATGCTCTCAAACGTGCAGAAATCATGAGGAGGGATTGCCATGCAGCTTACCAGTCGCACCGTTGTGTTGGGACTTCTCGCCGCAGCCGGAGCGGCGTTCACCTGGTATTTCAATATCAGGTTCGCACTCGATGCGGGCGGCACGTTCAGCCTGGCAGCGTTTATACGTGACGGGTTTGCCAACCCTGCGGCTGCTTCTCTTGCAAGCGATGTGTCTCGCCGCGATTGCGTTTCTGATGTGGCTGCCGTTTGAGGCGCACAGGCTTGGAATGCGGCGCTGGTGGGTGTATGCGGTGCTGACGGTCTGTGTGGCGTTTGCCTTTTCTTTCCCGCTGTTTCTGCTCATGCGCGAGCGCCGGCTGCAGCAGCTGTCGAGAGCCGGTTCCTGAAGACAGTGCCGGGTATTCCGCAGGCTATTGAGATAATCCTTACTGCACTTCAGCCGGTAAACCCAGCAGGGTGCGGCGCAGCAGATCAAGGGCAGTGAATGCGCTCAGCATTTTGATCTGATCGCGGGTGCCGGTGAAGCGGCGCTGCTGCACCCGGCAGCCTTCGGGGCCGTCTAAGGCGAAGAACACCGTGCCCACGGGTTTTTCGGGCGCGCCGCCGCCGGGGCCGGCAATTCCGGTTATGCCGATACCCCAGGTGCTTGCGGAGCGCTTTCGAATCCCTTGCGCCAGGGCCTGCGCAACCGGAGCGCTTACGGCCCCGTGTTGCGTCAGGAGCGATTCCCCCACCCCGGCAAGCTGCGTTTTGGCGGCATTACTGTAGACAACAAGTCCTCGCTCAAACCAGACCGAGCTGCCCGGCACGCCGGTGATCAGGTGTGAGAGCAGACCGCCGGTGCAGGATTCGGCCACAGCCACGGTGCTCCCGCTATCGATAAGCAGCTTTCCGATACATTCCATCAGCGATATATCGCCTTCAGCGTAGATATACCCTCCGAGGTATTCTGCTATCACGCGCCGGGCCTGTTCAAGGCGATCGCGCACGGCAGCTTCATCCGGGCCGTGGCCGGTGAGCCTGAGGGCAACCTCGGGGAAATGCGGGTAAAAACCCAGGCAGACATCCCCTGGCAGGGCCGGGGCATAGTTGAGTACCTCCTGAATGGCTGATTCCCAGAGGCCGAACACTCGCAGGGTGATACTCATGATGGCGTGCCTGCGCCCCGCATGTTCGTTAATGTAGCCGGTCACGAACTCCGTCATCGCGCGCGCTTCGGCAGGTACGCCCGGCAGAAAGAGATAGTGCCGGTTTTCATGGCGCATGATAAAGCCGCAGGCGGTTCCGACCGGGTTGGCGATCAAAGTGCAGGTTGAAGGCAGCATCGCCTGTTTTTGCTGCGGGGCATTCATGGTGCGCCCCCGGCGCTCAAGCTTTTCACGCAGCATGGCAAGGGCTTCGGGGTGCAGGGCGAGCGTGTCATTGAACGCGGCAGCTGCGGCCGCGGCTGTGCGGTCATCTTCTGTCGGGCCCAGCCCGCCGGTGACGATCACAAAGCGGGTTACGGGCAGGCAGGTACGCAGGACCGCGCTGATATCGCCGCATGCGTCGCCGACAGTGGTGATGCGCTGCACAGAAAATCCGGCTGCATGCAGCTCGCGCGCGATCATGGCCGCATTGGTGTCGGCCGTGCGGCCGCTCGTCAGCTCATCGCCTATGGTGATTATTTCGATCACAGCACTCGATGCAGAAAGTGTAAAACAATATTGGCGTACAGACCGGCGACAATGTCGTCCAATACGATACCGCTGCCGCCGCGCATGCGGCTGTTGATCCAGCCGGCAGGCTGGGGCTTCAGGATATCAAACAGCCGAAACAGAACAAATCCCATGACAATGTACATGGCCGTGGGCGGGATGGCGGTCATGGTCAGCAGAAAGCCCGCGATTTCGTCGATGACCACCTGCGGGGGATCCTTGCGGCCGTAAATTTTTTCAGCCGAGCCTGAAATCCGGATTGCGAAAAGTGTCACAGCGAACACGGCACCGGCATACAACCAGCCCTGCAGGGTGCTGATCAGCAGCAGATAGAGCGGAATAGCGGCAATCGTGCCGCACGTGCCGGGCGCAACCGGAATGTGGCCGGTGAAAAAGCCGCTTGCCAGAAACCGAATCGTAAAGCGGCCGGCGCGGTTCATGATTGTGCCTTTGTCAACAGGACCTCGGCTCCGTCGGCTGCCTGTCTGAGCATGGTGCTGTCTTTCGTGATAGTTCCGCAGACATTAACAGCGCCGGCTGCGCGGATTTCTCCGGGGCGGCTTACCGGTGTGGGGCCGAAGAACAGGCACAGCGCGGGGCCGTCGGGCCAGTAGGCCACATCGCCCTCATCGACGACTGCGCGCGCACCGGCCTCAAGCGGAGCGTGAAAGCCGACACTGAAATAGATTTCATCGCCCCAGCGGTTGGCCCGGGCTGTCAGCGGCAGCGCATTCCAGAGCGCATCGGCTGTCGGGGTGTCTGCCAGCGCGGACGTGAGCTCGAGCGTGCCGACGGTTATGAGCATGCGACGCTGCCTGGTCG
>VGSH01000112.1 GCA_016875025.1 Deltaproteobacteria bacterium | reverse complement strand
TGCAGGATCATTTGTGTGTGCTTCATCTCTCGCTCCTTTTGTAAATAGGATAATACGTATCTGGTGGTACGTACCCAACGTGAGACTTGACGTTAGCACAAATGATCCATTTTCATAGTATCTACATTCCGACCTCCGACCTGAGAATTCTGTAAACCTTTTCCTGCGCGGGGCGTCTAAGTTAGTAGAGGGCACGGAAAGGAGCATACAATGGGAAAATTATTCAAAAAATCCTTGACAGCGTATGCAGCAGCCTTGGCGCTTGCTGTGTGTTCAGGCAGTGCCGGTGCAGCACAGCAGCCCGAAAACAATGACACTACCAGCCTGGTCGGACGCATCGCGCATATCGAAGGGCAGCTTTTGCGCTATATGCCCGATGAAGACGACTGGGTGCTCACCGACGTGGATACACCGTTCGGGGAGTACGATAATCTGTTCTCATCCGAGGACGGCAAAGCCGAACTCATCCTGCCGAACAACACCCTGCTGAGGATCGGCGGTGATACCCAGGTCCAGCTGATCGCGCTTACCAATACTGTTACCGAGATCAATCTTGCATCCGGAACCGCACGTCTGTACAACAGGAGTTCCGCCGCTGAGATCAGGGTGACAACGCCGTTCGGCAATGTGATCATGCCGCCCGGGACCTCCTGCGATGTCTATGTGAACGAGACCCAGGCCGAGATCGCGTCCCTGCAGGGCACGGTTGCATTCACGCAGCCCGGCAGCAGCACCCTTCATGACGTTATCGCCGGGTCTTCGTCCATAATCGCCACACCTGAGAAAATTGTTGCCTCGGCCCACAGTATTCCCGCGGCATGGGACCGCTGGAATGAGAACAGGGATGCTCAGTGGACGAAGCGTATGCAGGCACGCGGGGAATCAAAAGAATACCTGCCCGAAAGCCTGCAGGACCATGCCTATGATCTTGATACGAATGGGCGCTGGGAACAGGTCAAGTATGAAGGAGCCCACAGGTATTTCTGGCGGCCGTCGTATGTGAGCGCGGGCTGGGCGCCGTTTTCCGCGGGGCGCTGGATCGTGTGGCGCGGAGACCAGACCTGGGTTCCCTGTGAGCCCTTCGGATATGTGACTCATCATTACGGCAACTGGGTGTATGTCGGCAATTACTGGTACTGGGCGCCCCCGGCTTATGCCGGCATGTACTGGTATCCGGGCCGGGTTGCCTGGGTCACTTCGGGTATCAGCATCGGCTGGTTCCCGCTGGCACCCTATGAAATATATTACTGCAACAGGTACTGGGGCCCCTGGTCACGGGTGCGGCACTATCACCATTATTATGACTGCCGAAAATATCGCCATCACCGGCACGCCCGGTTCATCGAGCACCGCCATTTCTACCGGGCTAAGGACTACCGGCATGCCGGGCTCCGTGGTGTGCACAGGAACGAAAAACTCAGGGGATCTGCTTCTGTCCCTAAAGAACTCAGGCGAAAATACAAAGCTGACAACAAACACCTGTTCGCATCCAATATACCCGGATTCAGGGATAGAGTTAAAAAGATCGATGCGCGCACGGTTAAGCCGGGCAGGCGGTTCGCAGACAACCGGTTAAACGCAAGTCCGTTCAAACGCGAGTTCGCCAAAGGCTTTGAGAATAAACGCGAATTTGATGCAGCAGTTAAGAATTCATCAGCCGGGAACCTGAAGAATACCCGCCGGGAGCAGCGCAGACTTGAGGCCGCTGCACGGAATACGGCGAAGCCGCGCCTGGAAATCAGGGAAAGGGCGAACAGAACCGTTACTGCAAAAACCGAGATCCGGAAACCGGCGGACCGTGCAAAGCTGCGTATGCCGCAGGTGTCCGGCAATCCGGGGGAAAACCGCAGGGCCACTGCTGCGCAGGTGCAAAAGCCTCCTGTGTTCACCTCTCAGAAAACAGCTGAAAACCGGCGAACGCTTCAATCTGTAAGCGTCCCGCCCAAGAGTTCCGGGCAGCAGACCGTGAATGCGCGGCCGAACAGATCGGGCGGAAGTCTTTCCGGGAGGAATACTGCGTCTGTCAGGCAGCCGCAGCCGGGTCGTTCGGTAGATACATTTTCCGCAAGCCGTTCCGGAACAGGCAGGACCGGCTCCGACTACGCCCGGCCGGACACGACGATATCTGTAAGCCGGTCTAACAGCGGCGCAGCAGGCGCAGCCTCTACCCGGCCGGGAAGCGCGTTTTCAACCGGTCAATCATATACCGGCATGAGCGGCTCGGCCCGCAGCGGGTACGGGAGCCAGCGGGGACAGTCCGGCAGCACGGGAAGTATGCAGGGCTTTTCCGGCGGGGGCAGGCGCTGAGACCCGCTGACCGGAAAACTTGAAGCAGCAGGTGTTATGTAGTACAACAGCAGGCACAGGAGGGAACGCTGCACTACCGCACAAGGGTACTTCCGGGAAACGCGCATGCAGGATGATATTGCTCAAGTCCGAAAATATGACAGGGAAGCCCTGGCTGCGCTGTTTGGCCGTCACATGCAGCAGGCCTACGCGGTTTCCTTTCAGCTGTGCGCAGGCGACCGGGAGCAGGCCCGGGATTTGACCCAGGATGCGTTGCTGAAAGCCGTTCGCACCATAGACACATTCAAGGGCGAGGCAGCATTTCAAACCTGGCTGTACCGCATCATATATACGACGTTTCTGGACAGCAGAAAAAGTTTTGTCCGCTGGGCCGGTGTGTTTTCCCCCGTGCGATGGGCGCAACAGAACGGTGACGCGGACAGGGATATACCCGAGGAACCGCCTGACAGCAATGTGAAGAATAATCCCCTGAACGCGCTGCAGGAAAAACAGCTGGACCGCGAACTGCACGAGGCATTGCACGGATTGCCTGCAAAGCAGCGGATCGTTTTTCAGTTTAAGGTGTTCAATGATATGAGTATCAAAGACATCGCGCACGTTTTGAACTGCGCCGAAGGCACGGTCAAGTCCCATCTGTTCCGCGCCACGCAGCATTTGCAGAAAACCCTGCGCGACTGGGCATAGGGAGGACGGAAAAAATGGCTGCATGCTCTCACTATAAGGAAACTCTGGTTCTGGCTGTGCACGAAGCACTCACGCCGGATGAGCGTATTGCCTGGGAACAGCACTGTGCCGGCTGCGAGGGCTGCCGCAGCGAGCAGGAACGGCTCCGCGCTTTTATCCTGAATGCGAAAGAGTCGCTGTGCGTGCCCGCGCTGACTGCTGAACAGGAACAGGCGCTCTCCATTCGTGTTCAGCGTGCACTGCATTCGCACACACCGGATGCACGACCTGAACGGATGGGCTGGGTACTTGCGCCGGCATTCGCGGCCTGCCTGGTCCTTGTCGTTGCCGGCTGGTTCGGGCTGAAGAATTTCAGCGGCAATTCATCCGCCATCAGCCCCGAACCCGCGCCTCAAAAGATCACAAGCGCGGCTGAAGAACGTCCCGAAAAGCAGCGGCCGGATATTGCCGCTGTCAGCGCCGCGCGTGTTCCTGAAAAGCTTGTCGGTACCGGCAAAGAGCTGCCTGCACATCCGGTTCCTGATACAGCCGCCATCAGCCCGGAACCTGCGCCGGCAGAGATCATAAGCATTAATAAAGAACTGCTTGAGTATATGGACATGCTGCAGGAAATTGAATCCCTGGAGCAGCTGGTCAGGTTACTGGACAATCAGCAGGAGACTTCTTTGCTTGAAGGGGGGAGCAATGCAGATCGGGTCCGCGCGCATGTGTAAAAAATTCCTGAGCAGGCTGAAAGGCATATCCCTGGTTTTCCTCGGTCTGCTGGTTTTTGCAGCGCCCGGCTGGAGTAATCCGTACGGAAACAGGAATGGTCAGGAGCCGGTTCGCGGGCGGAGTAAGGCATATGAGAACCGGCGGTCTGCGCAGGACAACCGGTTTGAAAAATCGGGGCCGCGTGAGAAATCATCCTACAATTATAATCAGCGCACACGTGAAAAAGCTCAGCAATGGGATCAGATGAGTCCCCAGAAGCAGGATGAACTGCGCCACAGAATGGACCGGTTCAAGAGCCTGCCGCCTGAAGAGCGCAAGCTGTACCGGAAGCGCTACGATCAGCTGCAGCAGCTGCCCCCGGAGCAGCAAAAAGAAATCCGCAGCAAGCTTCGCCGAATGGACCGGCTCTCACCTGAAGAAAAAGAAGAAATCCGCCGGAAGTTCGAGTAAGTGTGCACGTCTAAAAGCCGGTGGCAGGCTGCGAAGTGCGCACCATCGGAACATGCGTACATTCGCTGCGCCGCGAGCACAAAAAATGATTCGGTCACCTTTCCGTCACCTGTGGAATAAAGGAGCAATGCCGCCATGAATGAAGAAGTATCTGCTGCTGTTTCCCTGCTGGGCAATATGTGGGTCAAGGCGCTGGTGATTCTGGCCGCTGCTGCAGTGTGCGCCTGGATCGTAAACGCTGTCATGAAGCGGGTGATCGCAAAAATCGCCGGAATACACTTGAAACACATAGACGGACGCGGCATTAATGCCCTACGCGCCCCTGTTTATATAAGCATGCTCGCTATCGGCACCGCATGGGCGCTCAGGGTGCTTGTTCTGCCGCCGGAGCTTGTGCAGATACTTACAAATATCATCACGAGCCTGGTGGTACTGGTGTGGGCCGTAGCGCTGGGAACTATTGCCCACATTCTGTTCGGTCGCCTTTCGGCACTCGGCCGTTTCTCCATCGTACAGCCCCGGACACAGCCGGTGTTTACGATTGTCAGCATGCTGATTATCTGGGGCGGGGCAAGTTATTTAATATTGAATGCCTGGGATATCAATGTCACGGCGTGGCTGGCATCGGCCGGCATCCTCGGCATCGGTGTCGGCTTCGCCGCCAAGGACACGCTTGCCAACCTGTTTTCGGGTATTTTTATCATAGGAGATGCGCCCTATAAGCTTGGCGACTATATTGTTCTGGGCAGCGGAGAACGCGGGCGGGTTACCGACATCGGCATTCGCAGCACGCGCATCCTCACGCGCGATGATATAGAAATCACCATTCCCAACGCAGTGATCGCCAACACCATGATCATCAATGAGTCCGGCGGTCATCATGCCAAGGAGCGGATCCGTTGCGGGGTCAGCGTTGCCTACGGTTCGGACATCGACCGGGTAAGAGAGGTGCTGATGTCGGCTGCCTGTGGTACCGACTTGCTCTGTGAGGAGCCGGAACCGCGCGTGCGCTTTCGCAGTTTCGGCGCTTCCGGGCTGATGTTTGAAGTGCTGGGCTGGATTGAAGAGCCTGAGCTGCGCGGCCGCGCTATAGATGCCCTCAACACCAGCGTGTACAAAGAGCTGAATGCCGCCGAAATCGAGATACCCTATGCCAAGCACGATGTCTATATCAAGCAGGTCAACTTGGAGACGTAGCAGATACTGTACTAAAAAAGACGGGTCAAACGGGTAGGGTGGGTGCAGCGAAGCGCAACCCACCGTAAAAAATGCGGTTCAGGCCTCAAGTATTGACGGGCACATCCTTTTTCCAGCCGTGACAGGGGCGGAGACCCTCTGATGTTCGCACATGCCGTGCACGCGGGTGCACCCTGTGGCACACCCGCGCGCTTCAGCCTGTTATGCGTCCAGCTTACAGGGGCTTGACTTTATTTGCACACGGGCCTTTTTGACCCTGGCCGACTTCAAACTCTACTTTCTGGCCATCATTGAGTGTTGCAAATCCGCCGCCACTCTGGATTTCCGAATGGTGGACAAAAAGATCCTTGCCGCCACCTTCAGGTGTAATGAAACCAAACCCTTTATCGGCGTTGAACCACTTCACTGTACCTTGAGCCATTTTCATACTCCTTCTGTTGGTGAATGATGTAATGATTATCTTCGAATTCACCGATTCGAACATAGTGTGCTCGTAACCTCAGCACTGTGGGGTTGTGTGGGAGCCATTCTCCATCTTTTGCGATATAAAAGCAAGCAGACTTTTTCAACAGCCTGCTAAAGGGCATCCTGAGTCCTGAGAACCGAACATTAGTAAAAAATCAGCTGTGCGCTTTTGTAATGCCAGAAAAGCATTTGCCCGGTCCGGGCCATATACCGGCGTCGAACCGGGCTTGTTTTTCATTGTCCGACGATTTCAATATGGCCACGGCTCAGGCCCGCGGGCTTTCTTATTGCGGGAAAGATTTTCCGCGGGATACGAGCACATTAACCAGTCCCGCCGCAAGGAATCCGCATACCACGCCGGCGGTGTTGGCCAGCATATCCAGCCATTCGCCGTAGCGGTTTACATGCGGCTGTATCAGTTCAATCGTGCCGCTGTAGGCAATGAAGAGCAGACCGAGAAGTTTCCAGTTTTTCGGCTTCCGCAATGCGGTTGGGAACATCAACAATGCATATGCGATCAGGTGATGTGTTTTGTCTGTGCCCGGCACTGGCGGTAACTGCTCCAGCGGCCAGAGCGACAGGAAGGTAATTGCAGCAAGGGCTGTTAGAGTGAACACAACCCAGTGAGCTTTGATGATATGTATCAGGCTGGTCATACTGCGGCCGATGCAGGCTTCTCTAAATTAGCAGGCTGTTGAAAAACGTCCATCCTCCGCAGCAGGTCTACTGCGGAGGACGGGCCCATCTGCTGCGTTTTTGACAGCCTGTATAAAAACACTTTTTCAACCCTGGAGTGGTGTCGCCGGGTTTCCACTTTATAACACGGCCCCGTTTTTTTTCAATATTTTGTAGATCGACTCTGCCATTGTGCGATAGCCCTTTTCATTCAAGTGGATGTAATCCGACTTCAGGGACGGGCGGCGCAGCAATCCGCCAAGCAGCCTGCCGTCAAAAACCAGCTGAAATTCATCGGCCAGTTCTTCGTACAGCGGGGCGCAATCGGACAACAGTTTCATCTGCGGAACACCTATCAGCACTACCTGTACGCCGCGGCTGTGCGCTGCCTCGATCATCTTTTTCAGATTTTTCTTTATCGCGGCGGGATCCCGGTTTTGCAGCAGGTCATTGCCCCCTTCAAGTATGATCACCAAATCAGGCTCTGCATCATCGAGTTCCTCCGGCAGCCTGAGCGCGCCTTCGTCCGTGGTTTCACCTGACACGCCGGCATTGATGACCGTAAGCCCGGTAAGTTCGGCAAGCACGGAGGGGTAGCTGTTTTCACCGGTTGTGCCGACTCCGGCGGTAAGGCTGTCGCCGAAGGCCAGGATCGTTCCATCCCCGGGTATCGGTTTCAGCCCGGGGCCGCCGCACCCCGATAGGGCAGCCATGATCGCAATGGCTGCAAGTGCCCGAAGATATGTAGTGAGCCTGGGCATGGTTGTCTCTTGAAAGCTTAATGGTGCGGTTCGGGGCAGCGCTGCGATGTAGTGACTACCGGCCGCTGTATCGTCAGAAATCAGCCTGGTATCGCAGGCTTTGCATTATGCAGCACTCCAATGGGCATTCTTTATGCCCTTTTTGTTATGACGATAGACCATCTTTGTCGGCTTTACCCTGATGAGATGTATCGCGCCTTTAGGAATTTTAAGAGGTTTGCCGCCCGTATCCTCCACCATAGATGCTATGATGGGTTTGAACAGTTCCAGGGCATGCGCAAACTCTTTGGTCGTATCATCAAAAATCTCGGCAATGCCCTGAATGTTTACTCCCCGAACAGACAGTGATGTCCTGGCTGACGTGCCGATGCCGATTGCGACATGGTTGTTTTCCAGTATGTTTTGAAATTTCTGCCCGCCTTCACTCAAAATATAGATGGTGAGGCCGTCATTCATATAGTCCACTACGGATATGCGTGGTATCCCGTCCTTTCCGCACGTAGCAAGAGAACAGGGATGTTTCTTCCCGAGATACTCTATAATCTCCTTTTCCAGTTCCTTTTTTGATGGACGTTTCCTCTCAATATTCTTTTGTTTATAATAGAGTTCTATCAGCTGTTCCCGTTGTTCTTCGGTAACTCCGATGTGTGCCATTGTATTCTCCTTTTCTATACCGCCCGGGCTCGGGCGCGAAGCGAAATCGGCGCACCCTGCGCCAGCTCGATCGGCGGTGTTATTGGGTACCGGTTATACAAGGGCGCAGTTCTCTACGGCTGTTGTTGCTCTGCGCCGCTACATGCTTCTGCTGTCATAGGCCCAGTTCAGCAGCGCCTGCCGCTGCCGCGCGCGGCAGCGCTCATCTCCCGCCGCGCAGTGCTTTTTGATCTGGGAGATATGCCGCGTCATGGCTTTCCAGCGCTTGATCTGTCGCTCGTCATCCGGGCAGCGCCGGCCCATGTAATACCTGCAGTACCACTGGAACCAGCCCCGCGGATCTTCAGGGTATATCCATCCCTTTTCGCGCCATATCGACAGGGGCTGTGAAGCATTGACCTTGAAATAATTGAGCGCGGGATCGTGAAACTCATGGCAGAGCCTTGCATGAATAAACCAGTCGGCCGGAAATTCTTCCCGGCAGTCGGTCATGTACCTGCCGCCGAAAACACCCAGAGCAAGCATCTGCTTCGGTGTCAGTTCGGGCCTGAATACGGCGTCAAAGTTTTCACCGGCCGGTTCGCTCAGATGATAAACATAGCCCTGCTGCATGAGATCATTGACGATTATTTTTACGGGTTTCATCGCTATCCGGCCTCAGCTGCAGGGTGCGCCGTGCGCCCCAAGAAAGCCGCCCCTGCGTTTCGCGTCCCGCCATAGGCGGGATTCCCTCGCCGGTCACATGCTCGCGGGAACGGCACGAACTCGCACATTCGGACGCTCAGACAGCATGCCGTTCGTATCCGCGTTCATGCACCCGGCGCGGCTGCGAAACGATGGGGATTTAAACCCCTTGGACCTTGGACTTTCGACTTTAGACATCCACACTCATCAGTTCGTAGGGTGGACTCGCGCAGCGTGTCCACCATGGTTCTGGCATTATGGTTTTATTCTGCTTCCGGTTCGATATCAATTATTGACGGCCTTTGAGGATCGTATAAGAATTTTCTGTAAAACTCCTTCGGCACGCCATTATCAAGATCTGATTCATGCTCTTTATTTAAAATATTCCGCCGGACATTTTTAATGAATTCTGTTGATACTTCCATGGTGATCGGGGTTCTTGTTTCAGATTCGCGGTCAAACACCTGGTTCACCTTAAAGGCTTTCAGCTTGCCGTTCCCGTCGATACTGATACTGAAGATAACATCATAGAGCTTACTGGACGTTTCGGCAGCCGGGCTGTGCGTGAACGGCATAGCGGAAACGAGCACAACAGCGCAGAATGGGCTGAGCATAAAACTTATAAATTTGACATTAACTTATAATAATCACAGGTAAACCCCCGGCTTTGCCGGGGGACTCACAGAGTTTGACATTTGCGGGAATATAAGAAAACCTCCTGATTCGGTGAACCGCTCAAAGTTAACCGAAAGGAGGTTTTCAGTG
>VGSH01000111.1 GCA_016875025.1 Deltaproteobacteria bacterium | reverse complement strand
GCTCACCACGAACGGGTTTGCTTTTTGCAAGGCTGCCAGAAAAAGGAAAATGCTCTAAAACTTGTTATGCAGGCTGTTCAGAAATATCCGGATGCAAGGTGTGCGCGATTATGAGGAATGAGGCGTACTTCTGCGTACGCCGCAGTGACGAATGATGAGCACAACGCAGCAGACGGGTGCTTCTGGGCAGCCTGCTACACGATCACAGCCGAATTGTCGCAGTCTCCAAACGCGCTGGGCACGTATTTATCCGCAGCCCAGTCGTTTTCCCAGTACATATCGTCGATCAGGTAGCGGAACTGGTATTCGCGCCCCCGCTCAAGCTCGATGGTCAGGCTGAAACTGCCGTCCTTGCGGCGCTTAAGCTGATGCGCGTAAATATTCCAGTCATTGAACTCCCCGGCAATACAGACGGAGCGGGCATCCTTGACAGCCCCGTGCGGAAGGCTGAACGTCACCTTGCAGGTGTTTTTTGTTTTGCTGTAGGTTTTTTTCATGCCGTTTGTGCCGGTTTTAACCGTTTCGTCAGCGACCGGTTTTTTGGTGCGGGTTGTCGCTTTTCCGGGTGCAGCGCGTCGGCCGGGGGTATTTTTTTCAGAAGTTCTTGCTGTTGCTGTAGCCATAGCAGATACCTCGTGACAGGGAGTGGGATTGATTTTTAACCGCTTTTTTGTTAAATTGATAAAAATTTTTTACTATCGAAGCGTTGTTAATTCTGCTTAGCATTAAAATTTTCCATTCGCAACAGGAAAAACACTTGGCGCTCAATTTTTAACCAAATCCCCGCACAAACAGAGCAACGTAGCGGGAAGGAGACACAGCATGCAGGGTTTAACACATGGGTATATGGGGTCAATCCTGCGGGTTCATCTCGGCACCGGCCGGGTGCAGAAAGAGCCGCTCAGCCGGGATCTCGCGCTGCAGTATATCGGCGGCCGCGGCATGGCCGGTAAAATTCTCTATGATGAACTCAAGCCCGGGACTGACCCGCTGGGCTCTGACAATACAATGGTGTTTCTGTGCGGTCCGCTGGCAGCCGGGGTTGCCCAGTCCTGCAGCCGCTGGATCGTGGCGACAAAATCACCCCAGACCGGCGGCATTTTCCGCGCCAGCGCCGGCGGGCCTTTCGGCGCCGAGCTGAAGCTGGCCGGCTATGATGCCCTGATCGTCGAGGGCCGCTCGGACACACCGGTGTATCTGTACATTAACGATGAAAGCGTTGAGCTGCGTGATGCACGCGCATTGTGCGGCAGGCTCACGCACGAAACCACCGAGGATATACGCCGCCTGCATGGCGACAGCAAAATAAAGGTGGCCTGCATCGGGCCGGCCGGTGAAAAACTGGTGCGCTTTGCCGCGATTGTTGACGGCCGCCGCACAGCCAGCCGCGGCGGCGTGGGCGCGGTCATGGGCTCGAAAAACCTGAAAGCCATAGCGGTTCGCGGCACCCGGCGCGTGCGCGCCTTTGATGAGGAGAAGCTCAAAAGCATCGTAAGGGCCCAGATGGAGACCGTGCAGAACGAGCCCCGGCTGCAGGGGTTCCGCCGGCTGGGCACGGCCGCGGCCGTGCAGTTCTGCCATGAGTTCGGCCTCTACCCGGTGCGCAATTTTCAAAACAGCGTTTTTCCGGACGTGAACGGCCGCCTGACCGGCGCGCGTATTGACGAGATCATCGCTGCCAATGCGTACTGCTGCCGCTGTCCCATCCACTGCGGCAGCATGTTAAATCCGCCCGAGCCCTATGCGGCCGGCGGCCCGGTTGAGGGCCCGGAATATGAAACCCTGTATTCGTTCGGCGGCATGCTGGGCAACAGCGATCTGGGCCTGGTGATCGAGGCCAACCGCATCTGCGACGATTACGGGGTCGATACCATGTCAACCGGCGCAACGATCGCATTTGCCATGGAGCTGTATGAAAAAGGCCTGCTCGGCGCAGCAGATCTTGACGGCTTACAGCTTACCTGGGGTAACCAGGCCGCGATTCTGGAGCTGCTGAAAAAAATCGTTACCCGCACCGGCGCGGGGGACCTTCTGGCTGAAGGCTCCCGCGAAAGCGCGCGGCGCATCGGAGGCGGCGCTGAAAAATATGCCATGCAGGTTAAAGGCCTTGAGTTTGCGGGCTATGATCCCCGCGCGCTCAAAGGCCTGGCGCTCAACTATGCCACCGCGCCTCTTGGCGCCAGCCATTGCGTGGGCCAGTGCCCCGAGGAAATCGTGCCGGGTGGACCGGTTGACCGTTTTGCTGTTGAGGGCAAGGGCGAGATCTGTAAAAAAAACCAGGACAAGGTTGCTCTGTTTGAAACCGGCGTGGTCTGCATTTTCCCCATGCAGTTTCATCTTATCACGATCCCTTTGCTTGCGCAGATGCTGCATGCGGCGACCGGCATTGAGCAGTTCCTCGATGAGGAATACCTTGTGCGCGCGGGCGAGCGCATCTGGAATCTTGAGAGAGCATTCAACGTGCGCGAGGGATTCAGCCGCGCAGATGACCGTCTTCCGGAACGCTTCATAAACGAGCCCATGCCCGACGGCGCTGCGAAGGGGCAGGTGGTTGAGCTGGATGCGCTGCTTGATCAGTATTACCGGGTGCGCGGCTGGAATCCTGACAACGGCTATCCCGCGCGCTCACGGCTTGAAGATCTCGGCCTGGCGGGCGTGGCCGATGATCTCGAAAGGCTTGGCCGCCTGGGATAAACAGGGCCGCAGGCACTGCTCGGTTATTTGAAAAAGTCCGCAAGCAAGATGCGAAGACGCGGCTAAAACATACGCATTTTTTTAGGGGCAGGCCCCTGTTCCTGCCCGGGGGCTATCGCGTTTTCTCAGGGAAACCAAGCATCGCTCTCACAGACTGGAACTCCGGGGTAAAGAGCTGGTCGTGCCCGCGCACGCTTAGTTCTTCAGTGATGACAGCGCCGGGCTCACGGTTCGTGCAGCTGAAGAGCGTGAACAGCGCAGGCTTGCCAGCGCGCGGGATAATGTCGATGCTGCGCCGGATGAAAAATCCGCTTGCGCGTGCCGCTGAGCTGACACGCTCTTTGAAGCGGGCGGGATAAACGGTAATAAACCGCGCGTTCAAGGCCGCATGCGCTGCGGCAGCCTGAAAATAATCCTCGATGCACCCCTTTGTTTCAAAGCGCACCCGTGCCCTGTCAGGGTCCGGGCTGAGCGGGCCCTCGCGAAATTCATAATACGGCGGCGAAGACATTATAAAGCTGTAGCGCGCTTTGAGCCGCAGCGAGCGCATATCGGCATTGATCAGTTTGAAGCGATGGCCGAGGTGATTGGCGGCAAGGGATGCGCGGGCGCATGCGAGCCGCTTCCCGGCTACCTCAATGCCGATGCCGCTCAGTTCGCGGCGGCACCACAGAAAAATCATGGAAACAGCGCACAGGCCGCAGCCAAGTTCAAGAAATGATGGCACGTTTAGCGGGTCTTCGCGCAATTCGCGCACGGCCAGCCAGGCAACCAGCACGTCGTCGGTCGTGTAGCGCTGGCCCTGCTCGGGCTGATAGATGACAAGGCCGCCCGAGATCCGGTCAGTGCGCATGGCAATCGGTGGGGCTGCCGTGGTGGACGCGCTGCGCGAGTCCACCCTACGCTTCCTCCACGACCACGGTTTTGCCGCCGCGGCCCTGTGTGATGCCGATGGCGATATAGGCGGCGTCTTTATCGCCGGGGTTGTGCATGGTATGCACCGCGGCAACAGGCACGAAAACCGCATCCCCTGTGTTCATTACAGCGCTCTCGCCCTCGATGTCGATACACGTGCTGCCCTGCACCAGGATGAATATTTCCTGCATGTCTTCGTGATAATGGGCCTGAAACGACCTGCCTGCCGGCAGCAGGGCCCAGTTGATCATCTGCACCCGGCCTTCGATAAGGTCGGCGGCCTGCACCAGTACTTTTTTAAGAACGCCCGGCGCATCAGGCCGTTCATGGCTGGCGGGGATATAGTCGATGTCATTGCCTCGAATAATATGCATAGAGTCAACCTCACATAGATATAGTGTTTGGCAATACGCATGCCGGACAGCTTCGCGTAGTCCGGCCTACAATCTGCACAGCATCATCAATAAATTGCTCCTGAAAGTCAAGCAGAGGCAGCATTATCTGATCATTCCCGCGATAGCATTTGACGGGTCTGGCCTTCCATATTATGATGCTGCGCATGGCAGCGCTGTCAGGCAGACTTTATCAAAAAATCAAGCGCCTCACCGGCCGTGCGATCGGTGATTTCAACCTGATCGAGGACGGCGACCACATCGCGGTTGCCGTCTCGGGCGGCAAGGATTCCTATACCCTGCTGCACATCCTGGATGCGCTTCGGCGGCGCGCGCCGATCAGCTACCGCCTGACCGCCATCAATATCGATGCCGGATACCCCGGTTACCGCGCCGACATCATCGAAGAGCATCTGCGTGAAAACGGGTTTGACTGCCGCATGGTTGCAACCGACTGCGCGGGCATTATCAGGGAAAAGCTGCGGCCGGGATCGTCGCTGTGCGCGTTCTGCGCGCGTTTGCGCCGGGGCGTGCTCTACACCGAGGCGCAGGCCGCCGGGTGCAATAAAATCGCGCTTGGCCACCATCTGGACGACTTTATTGAAACCCTGCTGTTAAACCAGTTTTTCGTGGGAACCATTGCCGCCATGAGCGCCAGCATGCTGGCCGACAACGGCATCAACACGGTCATCCGGCCGCTTGTGTACGTGGAGGAAAAAGACATTGCCGCATTTTCGGCTGAAAATGATTTCCCCGTTGTCAGCTGCGCCTGCCCGCCGGATGTGCGCACGGACGAGAACCGCAGGCGCATGAAGGAGCTCCTGGCCCGGCTTCAGCTGGAGATCCCCGATATCAAGTACAGCCTGATTTCTTCACTTGGCAATGTGCAGCCGCGCCACCTGCTTGACAAGGCATTGTCGCGCAGAGTACCCTGATTGCAGGCGGAATTGTATAATGCGCAAACAGCCCCAGCTTGAAACCATTCTCGACAGTGTCGCCGACGGGGTGTTCACCATCAACCTCGAGCGCGAAATAACGTCCTTCAACCGTGCCGCCGAGCATATCACCGGCATCAAGCGCGAACAGGCTCTCGGCCAGAAATGCTTTGATGTATTTCACGCCAATATCTGCCAGGGCCGCTGCCCCATGGAAAAGACGCTTGAGACCGGCGTATCACACATCGATCTGCCGGTTGCTATCCTGAATATCAAAGGCGAAACCGTTCCCATCAGCGTGAGCACGGCGGTGCTGAAAAATGAGCGCGGCGAAACCGTGGGCGGCGTGGAAACGTTTCGCGACCTGTCCGACATTGAAGAACTGCGCCGCGAACTCACGCGCCAGTACAGCTTCGGCGATATCATCAGCAAAAACCATGAAATCATAAAACTGTTCGGCGTGCTGCCCGACATCGCCCGCAGCTCAAGCACCGTGCTCATTCAGGGCGCAAGCGGCACCGGCAAGGAACTGTTTGCCCGCGCCATTCACGCCTGCAGCCAGCGGCCCGAGGGCCCCTTTGTCGCAATCAACTGCGGGGCCCTGCCGCAGGCCCTGCTGGAAAGCGAGCTGTTCGGGTACTGCAAGGGGGCGTTTACCGATGCCAAGACGGATAAACCGGGCAGGTTCGCGCGCGCGCGGGGCGGCACGCTGTTCCTGGACGAGATCGCCGAGCTGCCCCCTGGCCTGCAGGTAAAGCTGCTGCGCGTTCTGCAGGACGGGGTTTTCGAGCCGCTGGGCGCGTCAAAGCCGCAAAAGTCCGATGCCCGCATCATTGCCGCCACCAACCGGGACCTGACAGCGCTCATGGCAGAGGGGAAATTCCGTGAAGACCTGTACTACCGCATCAATGTGATCAAGCTCAGCCTGCCGCGACTTACCGACCGGCGCGAGGATATCCCGCTGCTTGTCGAGCATTTTATCAGCCGCTTCAACGTGCGCACCGGCAAGCACATCGCCGGTGTTGCCCCGGAGGTGCTGCGCCTGTTAATGCAACATGATTTTCCGGGCAATATCCGGGAGCTTGAAAATATCATCGAGCACGGTTTTGTGCTGTGCCGCGGCCGGCTCATAACGCGCGAGCATCTGCCCATGGATGTGCAGGGCTCCCGCAACGGGGCCGGGACTTCCGCGACCGGCCCGCAGGCAAGCCTCAAGGATGCCGAGGCAGCAGTCATCCGCAGCCTGCTCGCCGAGCACGGCGGCAGCCGGGCTAAAACCGCCCGCGCGCTCGGCATCGACCCCAGCACCCTGTGGCGCAAGATGAAGCGGCTGGGTATCGCGGGATAGTGTAACTGGTTTTGGACCTGTGAGTTTCAGCAGTTGCGGACTGTGTAATTAGTCTCATAAGCTTGACATACAAAAATAGCCATTTTATATTCAGTTGAGCGAAGGGGGGGCGAATTCATTTATTCATGGACCTCACCTGTTTCGTCCTTTTGAGCATATGAAAGCAAAACAAGGCTTCAAAAAGCATGGAATAAGGAGTTAAATTATGCTTACCGCAAAAGAAGAAGTAAAAAAAATTCTTGATCACCTGCCTGACGATGTTGGCTATGAAGATATTCAGTACCATATATATGTACGCGAAAAAATCGAGCGCGGGCTTGCGGATGTTCAGCATGGCAATGTTATCAGCCAGGAGGAGGTTGAAAAAAGGATGTCAAGATGGCTTGGGCAATAATCTGGACTCAAACCGCCTGGAATGACCTTGAGGCAGTTGCCGATTATATCAGCAAGGACTCACCCCGTTATGCTGCTTCGTTCGTTCGGGAGATTCGTGATGCGTCGCGATCTTTAAACACGCTGGCATTTCGAGGCAGGGTTGTGCCTGAATTTGATGATGATACAAATGTGCGAGAGCTTTTCATCAAGAGTTATCGTCTTATTTATCAGGTTACAGCCCGTCAAATTTATATTCTGGGACTTATTCACGGCGCGCGGGATTTGAGGGCGCTTTGGAAAAAGGAAAACAGGTAAGGAATTGCTGTGCGGGAAAATAGCAACAACAAGCGAAAAAAGATGTTATGGCCTGAATGTAAAGACCGCTACGGCGGCTTCTCGCTTCCCTGATTTCATCCTCAATCACCACGCCACCGGTAGTTCCCACGGCCTTGCTCCCGCTTCAATTGACACAATCCCATTCCGGTGTTAAATATTAACAATGAAGCGAACCATCAGCACACGAACCATTATTGCGCTGTTTGCCTGCCTCATGATCGGGTGGGCATTTGTAGCCGTGCCGCTTGTGCACAAGCATCAGCCGACCCAGCAGGTGCCCCTGCAGGATTATGACGCCTCCTGCTCCTTTATAAAATCTGAAAAAGTGTCACAGGGCACCACCACGCAGCATCTCGCGGTTTGTGTCTTCCTGCTGCTGTTTTTCACAACGCTGCAGCCGTTGGTCGAGCGCCTTGCTCAGGCGGATGTTCCAACACGCAGTATTTTTACAAAAAAAGTTACACCTCCCCGCGCACCTCCAGCCTGATTCCTTTTCACTTATCATCACCATATTTTCATCGAATGCCGAGCCGACCGGGCTGAAACAGTATTTGTCCGCGCCCGGTTTGTGACGGCACTACCAGTATTGTTTTGAAAAGGAGTCGTTATGCACAGATCAGCATATTATGCTGTCGGCATGGTTCTGCTTCTTGTTGTGTGTGTTTCAACAGCAGGGGCGCAGGAGCCGGTGAGCCGGCAGGAGCTGGAAGCAATCAAACAGGAAATGCAGGAAATGCGCGCGCTGGTCGGCGAGCTCAAAGATGTTATCAAAGAGCAGCAGGGGGTTATTTCCGAGCTGAAAAACGAGGTCCACGAAAAAGAACAAATTGCCGGGGCACCCGAGGCTCATGCTGACGGAGTGGGCGGCACCGATGATGACGATCACAGCATTGAGGAATTGATTGGATCTATCAAGCCGCGCATCAGCGCCACGGGTGATTTTGTCGCCAACCTGGGCGATGACAGCCACATGGGCCACGATATGGACCGGTTCGATTTGCGCGGAGTCGATATCACCTTTAACGGCGAGATCGACGACAAGGCCAGGGCTGTTTTCAACCTTGCCTATCATGAAGACGATGTTTCGCTGGAAGAAGCCTATCTCGATGTCTGGTCTATTCTGCCTTATAAGACCGATTTGCGCCTGGGCCGT
Source organism: Deltaproteobacteria bacterium (assembly GCA_016875025.1). Taxonomy (GTDB): domain Bacteria; phylum Desulfobacterota; class WTBG01; order CAIYCZ01; family CAIRTM01; genus CAIRTM01. The sequence goes on along the minus strand of VGSH01000111.1, from coordinate 1,236 downwards.
TTCCGCGCCAACTTCGGCCTGTTGAACACCATTCACCCGCATGCCCTGACGCAGGTCGACTATCCGGCCATATACCGGGTCTATCTAGGGCATGAAGGCTATATCGACGAAGGCGCGGGCCTGTCCGGAAATTTCCCCTCGCTGTGGGAACACCCCTTTTCCTGGAGCCTGCAGGTGCTCAACGGCGAGCGCCATGAGCACGGCCACGATGACGGGCATGACGATGATTCAGATGCATATAAGCGGCTGAAGGATTTCGACGACGTGGTCTATGTCGCGCGGCTGAAACACGCTTTCCGGCCGAAAGAGAACCTGGGATTTGACTGGGGGCTCTCCGGCCTGACCGGGCGTTTTGAGGATGACGCGGATTCGCCCCGCTACTTTCTTGAGGGTCTTGACCTGACCACAACCTGGCTGCCTTTCGGCCACGATGACTTCAGGCGCCTGCGCTGGCAGACGGAAGCGTTTTTTTCGCAGGTCGACGGCGGCGGAGTAGGCGAAAACGCCTGGGGCTATTACAGCTTTCTGGACTATCGCTTCAAGCCGAAGTGGTCCACAGGCGTGCGCTACGATTACGCCCAGCTGCCGCTTGAGCGCAGCGACCACCTGCGCGAGTATTCAGCCTACCTGACGTATTTTTATACGCCCAACAACCGCATACGCCTGCAGCTGAAAAACTCGCAGCCCAATTTCGGCAAGGACGCCAACGAGATCATGCTGCAGTGGACGTTCACGCTGGGGCGGCATGAACATATTGAGGGCGAAGAGCATTGAGAAATTTTCATAGCCTCTAAAAACACTATCCGTTCGCCCTGAGCCTGTCGAAGGGACGAACGGTTGGTGGTCTTGCGGCTATGAAATTTAAGAAAAAGCCCTAATCCGGCAGGAAAAAGCAGGAGACGGTCGCTCGTCTCCTGCTTTTCTTTTGAGCATAGAAAGCTACATCCCGCCCATCCTGACAAATTCGTAAATGATAGGCATAAATGGCCATGTAAACTCTTTATGGTTGCAGCAGATATTTTCTTGTTAATACCTGAATTTTGCACGCAACTGCAGATTTCAAGCAGCTGAAATTGATTTTTCCCGCCTGTTGAATCTTCGATTTGTCGCCCGGCACTCTCTTTAATCAAACATCTCAGCTCATTTTCGCTGCTGTGTGCCGGGGTGGTACGTTTTAACGCCGGTCGTGCAAAAAATTTTTTGCACTCAGCAGGTGTTCAATGAAAATCGGCACTG
>VGSH01000110.1 GCA_016875025.1 Deltaproteobacteria bacterium | reverse complement strand
ACCATCTGGGGAGCCTCCTGTATTGGTGATTGACGGTTTCGCAACCCCATTAATACAGTGCTTCCCGATGGTTTTCTATCTGTTTTTTAGGTCACCGTGCAATATTCAGGTATCAAATGGTTCGTAATTATAGGGATCGTCGTTTTTCTTGCCAACAAATATTATTTCCGTGAGCCTTCAGACGGGCTTGCAATTGATTTTGATCCTGAAACGGATCTGGTCGGTTTATTTGAGGTGGATGACCCTGGCATAATTTCCGGTCGTTTAGGTTTAAGATTCCTTGGAGCTAACCAGGTTGAAATGCTTGCTGACAGGACAAAACTCGGCGATACAGTGTATTATTCTGTTGATGGCAACGATATCACCATCACTCATGCCTGTGGGGTCTGGCATCTTGAAGCAAGAGAAAGCGGTCTCTACCACAAAGACCAAAAAAGATATTTCGTCGCTACGGAAGAGTAAATACATATTGTTCCTGTCCCGTTGTCTTTGATTCGATATGCTCGCGTGTTCAGTACAATTGACATAAACATATCGATCATGCTATTGTAATACGTAAATCAATCGATGGAGGTTATGGCATGCATACAGTAACCGTATCGCCAAAATACCAGGTCGTTATACCAAAAACAGTCCGCGAGTCCTTGAATCTTCGGCCGGGCCAGAAAATGCAGGTTGTGGAATATGCCGGACATATCGAGCTTATTCCTGAACGGGATATTAAGGAACTGCGCGGATTTCTCAAAGGAATCAACACTGAATTCAAACGCGAGCAGGACAGGGTATGAATATCGTTGATTCCTCTGGCTGGCTTGCGTACTTCGCGGGCGAGCCCAATGCCGGGCATTTTCTCCCCCCTTTGCGCGATGCAGGCTCGCTGATTGTTCCGTCAATAACGATATACGAAGTTTTCAAGGTGATCCTTCGCGAGGCGACCGAAAATGATGCGCTGCAGGCAGTTGCCGCCATGCACAAAGGGATGGTTGTGGATTTGAAAGCACCGCTGGCGATCGCGGCCGCAAAGCTGAGCCTGGAGCATAATCTCCCGATGGCGGACAGTGTTATTCTGGCAACGGCGCTTGAATTCAACGCCAGTATCTGGACACAGGATTCTGATTTTAAAGACCTGGGCAATGTGAAATATTTTCCAAAGAGATAAAAACAGTCCATCAGGAAGGCGGGCTGTGTATCCATGAGCGCGCCCATGCTGAAACGCTTCTCCAACATCATCGGGTTTGATGATGCGCCCTTTCCGGCCGCGCACACGGGCAGGGTCAAGTTTGTGGGCACGGTGTATGCCAAAACGCGGCTGGACGGCATCCTGATCGGCGATGTACAGCGGGATGGAACCAATGCAGCCCGAAACCTGGCGCGCCTGGTGGCGGAATCAAAATTCGCGCAGAGCGTGCAGCTCATCATGCTGCAGGGAATCGCGCTGGCAGGCTTTAACGTGGTCGATGTGTTCGAGCTGCACGAAAAGCTGGGGCTTCCCGTGCTGGTGGTGGCGCGCAAATGTCCGGACATGTCAGCAATACACGCGGCCCTGCTGCAGTTGCGCGGAGGGCACAGGAAATGGACTTTGATCGAGCGGCTCGGCCCGATGGAGAAGCTTTCGAGCGTGTATGTGCAGCGGGTCGGTTTAACGATCGAGCAGGCGAAGGCAGCCCTGCGGCAGAGCACCGTCACCGGCAGCATACCTGAGCCGCTGCGGGTTGCGCATTTAATAGCGGGAGCGCTCGTAAAAGGACAGAGCAGCGGCCGGGCGTAAAAAGCGGTAGGGGCACGGCATGCCGTGCCCCTACGATACCTTGCCTCTGCAGATTTTCAAAAGATCGGCATGCATCACCTGAAGCGCTACGCGCCTGCGGCCGGAGCAGCCGGGGGCGCGGTAATGGTGCCGCGGGCCCACAGATGCTTGCCGAACTTCCAGTAGCCCAGCACATTGCACAGGCGCGCGTCTTTGCTCGGATCCATCGACAGCACATTGCCGTTCAAAAGCGGCGCCAGATGGCGGGCGATCACCGCGCCCCCGCCGCCGGTAATGACCATGGCATCAATGTCCCAGTCATCGGCCCAAAGCCGGTCGGCTTCGCTGGCTATGGCCGTTGCGAGCTGGCCGAAAACCTGCTCGGTCAGCACCTTCAGATCATATTCCTTGCCGCGGATTTTGATCGAACCACGCTCTACCGCTTCATAGAGCCGGTAGAGTTCGACACCCACCCCGCTTTTTTCGCGCAGCTTGTTGGCAATCGAGGTAAACGCCCGGGCAATGCCGGAATCGGTGGTGCGGCTGCCGCGCTCGGAGTAGCGCATTTTGTCGGCAATGGTGTAATCGGACGTGCGGAAACCGACATCGATAATGCCGATTTTATCGCGGGCCATGCGCTTGTCGGCGGCCTCTCCCAGGTCGTTCAGGATCAGGTTGAACATTGAGCCGAACGGCTGCGGAATGACCCGGACCCGGTTGATGTTGAGCACCTTTTCCTGCCGTTTACCGGCGGCATCGACGAGCATGACCTTGTGCTCGCCCTGCAGCAGCCGGGTAAGATCGTCCTTGTGCTGCCGGTAGTAGCCGATCGGCAGGCCCGTCACCAGGCTGATCGGCACGAATCCTGCCGCCATGCGGGCCGTTGCGGTCAGGGCAAGGGTTTTGGCGAACTGGGCGAGGAACTGGGCCTGATCGAGCGTGAAAAATCGCACATTGCTCTGCCGCTCAGCAAGCTCGCCCACGAACCAGGACTTGCCCTCGATCTCGGCCTGCAGATGATCGTCGGTTGACACGCCGGGCAGGACCTGCTCCTGAAACTGAATATCGGTTGCTTCTCCGAGAACCGATTTGAAAATCGTGGCCTGCCTGCCGTTGGTCACCTTGGTAAAGCCGAAGCCGATATCAATGCCGATTACTTCCACGAGTTCTCCCCCAAAAATGGTTCAGGATTTTGATCGTCAGGCAAGAGCGCTTATTCACGCACCCCATGCCCGACGCGAAAACATGCTGTGTGCTGAGCAGCAAGCATAGACAGGGTTTGCGCATGTGTCAATGAAATAATCGGAACGCAATCCGCCCTGCCCTTCGCCTGGATCAGTCACGCTCCGCAACACGGACAACCACGGTGCCGGCCAGATAGTCATGCCAGCCGCGCTTGCGGCGGTTAAGCACAACCCAGAAAAAACCGAGATACAGGAAAAACGAACTCAGGAAATAGCCGGCGCAGCGCACAAACGAGCGGGCCCAGCCCAGTGGCCGGCCCTCGGCCGTGACAACGCGCACACCGCACAGCAGCTTTCCGACCGTCTGCCCCGTGGCAGCGTGAAAATAACCGAAATACAGGAATGTGAGCACCGTATTGGGAAGAATAACCAGCAGCCACATCCAGCGCATAAGCTCCTGCATATCGCCGCTGATAGAAACGCCGCTGCGCTTGAGCAGCGCAAATGCAATGAAGGCCGGCACCATGGTAATCAGCGTGAGCAGGAGATTATCGATCAGGTAGGCCGAAAAACGTATAAAAAACCCGGCCGGTTTGAGCTCAGGCCGTTCAAGGTCCTTGAGATCCCGGCTGATGCTCGCAAGGGTTTGATCAATACCTGCGGGCCGGACAAAAACCGGTTCCGGTGCCGCCGCGGCCGCGTCATTCGAAATCCGCAGCGGCGCAGAGCACGCAGGACAGACAAGATCATGTTCACTATAGTGCTGACCGCATTGAGGACATAACATAACGCTTCCCTGTCTTATAAAAATCACTCTGTCAACGGCTCAGCCGCCGATCACGCCGAACGCACAGGCTGCAAGCGCTGTGACGGTTATCGCCGCGGTCTCAGCCCGCAAAATGCGCTCTCCCAGACCCGCAACCTGAAAACCGCGCTGCCGCGCCTGATCGACTTCATCATCCGTAAACCCGCCTTCCGGGCCAACCAAAAACGCTATCCCGCGGCCTGAGGCGCCCGCAAGCACCTCGCGCAGGCCGGCCGCGCGCTCGCCTTCCCACAGCATCACCCGGCAGCAGTCCGCAAACGGCTGCGCGAGCATCGCGCTGAATCCCACGACCGGCGCAACGCACGGGAGCCTGCGTGCGCCGGACTGCTTGAGCGCGGCACGCGCAACCGCCTGCCAGTGCTGTACGCGACGTGCGGCCCGGTCCGCGTCCCAGCGCGGCACGGAGCGCTGTGCAAAAAAAGGCTGAAACGCGGTTGCGCCCAGTTCCGTGCATTTTTCAATGATCAAATCCATTTTCTGCGACTTGACAACTGCCTGGCACAGCACGATCTGTGCGCCTGTTTCCGCAACGCCCGGGCCCCTGCTGCAGATGCGCGCCACAACCTTGCCGCGGCCGAGGCTTTCGATCGCGGCAAGGTACACGCAGCCTGAGGCGTCAAAGAGCTCAAGCCCGTCACCGGACCCGAGCCGCAATACTTTTTCAATATGGCGGGCCTCATCGCCGCCGATGCGGGCCATGTCGTTAACAGGCGCGTTTTCCAGATAAAACCGTCGCATACGCGGCGCTGGGCTCCAGAGTGCAGGTGTACGGCACGGTCACAAACAGACGTTAAAATCTTTACTTATCATACTTTTAGTGATAAAAAAACCACTTATACTAGGTGCCCGGCGCTCTTGTAGCGCGCGCACACTTCCCGGTACACCCGAATCCCTCTGGAGGAACAGCCCATGCGCATACTGGTTATCGGCGGTGGCGGGCGCGAACATGCCCTGATCTGGAAACTTGCGCAAAGCCCGCGGACCGAAGCGATATACTGCGCCCCGGGCAATGCCGGGATCGCCTCGCTGGCCGCGTGCGTGCCGATTGCCGTCAATGACATTCAGGCCCTGAAAAAATTTGCGAGAGAGAAGACAATCGACCTGACCGTGGTCGGCCCGGAAGAGCCGCTGACGCTGGGTATCGTTGATGAGTTTGAAGCCGCGGGCCTGCGTATTTTCGGCCCCAGCCGGGACGGCGCCAGGATGGAGGGCAGCAAGGCCTTTGCCAAGAACATCATGCTGAAGGCGGGCGTTCCGACCGCCGCCTTCAGGCAGTTCACCGACTATGCAGAAGCCTGTGCCTATGTCAGCGGCGCAAACAGGCCGCTGGTGATCAAGGCCGACGGACTTGCGGCCGGCAAGGGCGTGTTCGTGTGCCGCACGATGGAGCAGGCCCGTGAGGCGCTTGAGCGCGTCATGGCAAACCGGGAATTCGGCGAGGCCGGGCAGAGCGTGGTGATTGAGGACTGCCTGAGCGGGGAGGAGGCCTCCTTTATCTGCCTGACCGACGGAACAACCGTTGTGCCCCTGCCGTCCTCGCAGGACCACAAGGCCGTGTTCGACAACGACGAAGGCCCCAACACCGGCGGCATGGGCGCCTACAGCCCCGCTCCTGTTGTAACGCCGCGCATGCATGCGCTGGTCATGCAGACCGTAATGCAGCCGGTGGTTGACACCCTGCGCGAGAGCGGCATCCGCTTCAAGGGCATCCTGTATGCCGGCCTCATGATCGAGGGCGGCGTTCCCAATGTGCTTGAATTCAACGTGCGCATGGGCGACCCCGAAACCCAGCCGATTGTGTTCCGGCTGCAAAGCGACCTGATCGAACTGATCGAAGCCGTTATTGACGAGCGTCTTCACGAAATTACTGTCGCCGTTGACCCGCAGCCCGCAGTGTGCGTGGTAATGGCCGCAGGCGGCTATCCCGGAACGTATGAAAAGGGGCTTCCCATTACCGGGCTTGACCGGGCCGCTGATCTGGAGGACACCATGGTTTTTCATGCCGGCACCCGGCAGCAGGGACCGGACGTGCTCACAAACGGCGGCCGGGTGCTGGGCGTTACCGCGCGCGGAGCTTCAATCGCCGCCGCCATTGACACTGCCTACCGGGCCGTGCGCTGCATTGCCTGGCCCGGAGTTCAGTTTCGAAACGATATTGGACGGAAGGCCCTGAACCGATGAGTAACCAATGGATCCTGGAGCGCCGGGAAGTCTTTGAACGCGATTTAATTCAGGACTTCTTCGAGGCGAAACTGCTGTTCGATACGATCGCACGGACATACCAGCGCAACAGCGCGGTTTCCTTTGATCAGCTTAATGCCTGGGTCGGGTCGGATGAAAACAAGGGCCCGCTGTGGCTGCTCAAGGATCACAGCCAGCGCCTGTTCCGCACCAGCTCCAGCGCTGCCGGAAGCCTGTATGAAAACCTGTTTGACTGGACCGTGGGATCGATTTTTCATGAGACCATCAAGCTCAAGGAAGAGGCCTATCAGATCGAATCCTATAAGCCCCTGCTCGAAATGAAGGTAAAAAACAAAACCCATGATGCGACGCTTGGCGCCATCATTCAGGAATACTTCGTCCTGATCGAGCGTGCCAAGGAAAGCGTGCCCGTTGCGGTGCAGAACATTTCCGCCCTGTTCAACAAGGTGCTCTACCATCTCTATGAAATAATCTATGCCGGCCGTGGCAATATGCTCATTTTGCTGCTGCTGCTGGAGGAGGAAAAAACCGCTGCCAGGGTTTTCGGCCGCGACACGTACCGCAGCCTGCTCAACCGTATGTTCCCCGAAGGCCCGCATGCGGCCTGGCTGGCCGCGGGGCGCTATTATCTTGAAGGCGGGTGGCATCAGCAGGCCCGGCCGTTTATTGAGCGCTGCCTTGAAATCCAGCCGGAGAACGACTGCGCGCTTGCATTGCTCGCCGACATCAGAACTTCTGAAGAAAAAAACGGAAGCCCGACCGGGTGAACCAGCGGCGCGGGTGCATTTAGGTTGCTGGAAAAATCTTTTTACAAAGGCTGTTCAAAAACGCACAGATGCAAGGCGCGCGAAGACATATGTAAGGGCACGGCATGCCGTGCCCCTACCGTACGCCGCAGTAATCCCGCCATGGCGGGTATGAGCGCAACGCAGCCCTTCGGCGAAGCTCAGGGCCGTGAGCCTGTCGAGCGGCAGATGGACGTTTTTCAACAGCCTGTTAGACACGAAAGGATTGAGCACTATGAATACGCCGGTTGTCGGAATAATTATGGGCAGCGATTCTGATATGACAATCATGCGAGAGGCCTGCACGGCCCTTGATTCGTTCGGTATCGGCTACGAGGTTATCATTGCCTCGGCCCACCGCACCCCTGCGCGGGCGGCCCGCTGGGCCGAGAGCGCGAAAGAGCGCGGGCTGAAGGTCATTATCGCGGGAGCAGGCTGGGCCGCGCACCTGGCAGGCGTTATAGCGGCCGGCACCGTGCTTCCGGTTATTGCCGTGCCGATCGACTCTTCCCCCCTGAACGGCCTTGATGCGCTGCTCTCCATGGTGCAGATGCCTGCCGGCATTCCGGTGGCCACCATGGCAATCGGCAAGGGCGGGGCCCGCAACGCGGCCCTGTTCGCCGTGCAGATCCTTGCGGTCAACAATAGCGAACTGACCGGCAAACTGACCGCCTTCCGCCGCAGCATGGAAGAACAGGTGATCGCCAAAGATGCCGAACTGCAGAAGACCCTGAAATAGGGGCACGGCATGCCGTGCCCACGCAAAGACGAAGATTTTTTCGCTGCGTTGTTTATCCAGACCGCGGTACAGCCTTCCGAACAGGCCCTTGATAGTCTGCGGTTGTTGAACAAAAAACACATTTCGCCTGTCACTTATCACTCTTCCCTGGTTTGTTGCATCAACGTTCCCCGACGCCAATTTCCCGCCGGACAATTTTCATATTATAGTCGCTATCCGGACCGTAAAACAGATCTGTTCCTTTTATTTTTTCTCGCGCAGAGGCGCTGAGACGCTGGGGGTACTTTTTGGCAAGCGATTTTTTCGCCCGTCCAAGGTCTATGGTCCAAAGACTATAGACTCTGGACCTTGGACTTTGGACTCAGTACTCTGGTCTATGGACTCTGGACCCGATACTGTAGACTAGTCAAATGCCATCTCTCGAGCAAAAAATGTATTTACTTATGTAGGGCGTCCCGCTCCATCCCCCTTCCTTGGGTTAATACCCTCATTACTACCCTTACTTAAGGGGTGATACCCTTACTTTTCACATAACGCCAGCGCGCTCCCGGTCCTTTACCCTGGCACGCTACCTCTCCGGCAGTTTTCAAGTCGGAAAGCAGGGAACGAATCCATTCGCGGCCCACGCCGGGACATTCCCGCTCGATATCAACCAGGCGAAAATCATCGGGTTGCCTGCGAATGGCCATGAGCACAAGCTCTGCCTTTGCACCGCGCGGAGCCTTGATCTGGCCGGCCCGTTGCTCGAATTCTATATACGCGCGACGGATGATGGCGAGGTAATAATTAAGCCAGGGGAGCAGATCATGCTTACCGACGTGCCATCCCTGAGAGCTTTCCTGCAGAACACGGTAATAATCCTCTTTCGACTCCTCGACGAGACGCTCCAAACTGATATAGCGGCCCGCTTCATAGCCGTGCTGGTAGAGCGCGAGCAATATGAGCAGCCGGGATACACGGCCGTTGCCATCGCGAAACGGATGGATGCAGAGGAAATCGAGAATCAGAGAGCCGATAGCTATAAGCGGCGGGATATGGTGCTGATTAATGGCATGACGATAGACGAGACAGAGCTCAGCCACCGCATCGGGCGTAGCTTCCGCTGAAACGCATTTGAACCGGATGAGCGGCGCGGCGCCCGGCTGAAGCTCGATGATTTCGTTGTCAAATCTCTTGAACTGACCGGCATCGCCGCTGCCTTCCTGACAAAGCCCGTGGAGACGGCACAGCAGATCCGGGGTGATGTGCAGTGTATCCGCTTCCGAGTGGATCAGGTTCAATGCCCGGCGATAACCGGCAATATCCTCCTCGGAACGGTCTTTGGGGCGGGCATTTCCCAGTACGAGCGGGCGCAGACGCTCGGGTGCAACGGTTACGCCTTCAATGCGGTTTGAGGACTCAACACTCTGCACAAGCGCCATCTCCCGAAGGGCTTTAAGCATGTGCGGCGACTGCTGCGTGTACAGCGCCTGCTTGCCCTTTGCCTCGGCTATATCGTTCAGCAGCCAGTTGGTGCCCATGGGCACGGCGAAGTCGCGAAGGCGATAATTTCTAAAGGTCATCATATGTTTATCTCAATTCGTCTTTAGCTTGATCTGGGTAACAAAAACTCACACCACATTATCCAGCCCAAAAACTTCCACGGGTTCAAGGCGGGACTCTGGACCCGAGACTTTAGACTCGAGCCATGCCATCTCTCGTTCAAAAACTTATTTACTTATTTACGGGCGTCCCGGTGATGGCCCCCTGATCATTCCCCGGGATCTTTTTGCACCGGTTGTTGCTTTTTTCTTGTGAAAAGAGAAAATATGCCTATTATTCCAACAATTATTATTATAATTATAATTTTGCCTGTAGACTTTCCTATAGCTTTTTCCCAATTTATGCGCGAGATTGCCGTAGGCAAATTCCTGAATCCGTGAAGTTTTGTTGTGTGAAAAGCCATAATAGCCTTTATTTATGGGCTTAAAATTGATATAATCTCCGGTATAAACGTTCACCCCGGAGGTTACTTTATGAAA
>VGSH01000109.1 GCA_016875025.1 Deltaproteobacteria bacterium | reverse complement strand
CCATTCCCCTGCACGAGATCGACATTACCGATATCCATTTTGCCATGCTGCAACATCCGCCGCACGGGTACGGCAAGAACATGAACCCCTGCATCGACTGTCATGCCATGATGTTTCGCGAAGCCGCACGCCTGCTTGCGCGGCTTGAAAAACCCGGCTTTCTTTTCTCAGGCGAGGTGCTCGGCGAGCGGCCCATGTCGCAAAACCTCCGGTCGCTCGAAACAGTGGCCAAAGCATCCGGCTCACCCGACATGATCCTGCGGCCCCTGAGCGCGAAGCTGCTTGAACCGACCCGGCCTGAGCTTGAAGGCATGGTTGACCGTGCAATGCTGCTCGACATCCAGGGCCGCTCGCGCAAACCCCAGCTTGCCCTGACTAAACAATGGGGCATCACGCAGTTTCCCAACCCCGGCGGCGGCTGTCTTTTGACCGATCCGCCCTTCAGCCGCCGCCTGCGCGACCTGCTCGACCATCAAAAAAATATTACCCGCGTGGACCTTGAGCTGCTCAATATCGGCCGCCATTTGCGCGTGCGGCCGGACCTGAAGATCATCGCCGGCCGCACTGAAAAGGACAATCAGCGGCTCATGGCCCTGGTGCGCGATACGGACGCGCTCCTGTCGCTTGTTGATTTTCCCGGGCCGACCGTTCTCATGCCGGGCACGGCATCAGATGATGACCTGCTGCTGGGAGCGCGCGTATGTGTCTCATTCAGCAGCGCGCGCGACAAGGGCGAGGTCGCTGTTTTCCTGCACCGCAAAGGCGTCAGCTCAACCCTGAAAGCAGCGGCGCTGCCCCGCGAACAAATAGAAGCCTGGCTTCTGTAATCGATTGTATTTATTCGTCTCTGGTTTTACCATCGTTTCGCAGCGCAGGGGGGGTTCGTGAACCGCCCTGATTCAAAATGGGAACGGATCAGGACAACAAAAATTTTGTAGGGGCAGGCCCCTGTGCCTGCCTAAAAATTAATTATTTTTTACAGGCGGTTCAAAAACAGTCAGTTGCAAGGCGCGCTTTTTTATTTGTAGGGGCACGGCATGCCGTGCCCCTACCGTACGCTGCAGACGGAAATAAGCGCAACGCAGCAGATGGCCGTTTTTCAACCGCCTGCCCCAGGCCGACATGCTGACCCGTACGTTTCTGCACATCCAGGGCATAGGCGATGCTACCGAGCGTCTCATCTGGGAGCGCGGCATCCACACGTGGGAGGATTTCCGCCCGCCTTTGAACAACCGCCTCGGCGAGCGCACCCGCGCCATGGTCGACCGCGCGCTGAACGAATCGTTCCGGGCGCTCGCGCGCGGGGACGCATATTTCTTTTCACAGGACCTGCCCCACTCTCTGCGCTGGCGCCTGTTCCCCGAATTCAGTGAAAACGCGGCCTTCCTCGATATTGAAACAACCGGTCTAGACCGCGATCGCAGCACGATCACCACCATTGCCCTGTATGACGGTCGCGAATTAAAGTGGTACGTGCAGGGGCAGAACCTTCACGATTTCCCGCGCGACATCGAGCGCTACAGCCTGCTTATCAGCTACAACGGTTCCTGCTTCGACGTGCCGTTCATCGAGCGCTATTTTAATATCCGCCTGCGCGCCGCGCAGATCGATCTGCGGTTCGTTCTGGGAGCTATGGGATTTCGCGGAGGATTGAAACGCTGCGAAAAGACTCTGGGCATTGAGCGCCCCGGCATGACCGATATCGACGGCTACACGGCCGTGCTGCTCTGGAACGACTTCATCCGCAACCGCAATCAGCGTGCGCTTGAAACGCTTCTGGCCTACAACATCTGCGACGCGGCCAACCTTGCATCCCTCATGTCAATCGCCTATAACAACGCCATCAGCCGCACACCGTTTGCCGAACACGTTCTGCCCATGCCCATTCTCCCTCCCCTGCCCTTCGCAGTCGACCGCGAAACCGTCGAGCGCCTGCAGCACACGACCCGACCTGCATACTGAGTTTGTCATCGCACCAGTTTTTTTGCATTCTCCGCGGCTGTGCGCGAGATAACCTTTTTTATTCCGAGGGTACAGGCACTGCCGCATCCAGCAGATCAAGCGGGCTTTTGGGCCCCTTGGTCATATCGCGCATTACATGCGTGTAGATCATGGTGGTTTCCACATGCTTATGCCCCAGCAGATCCTGCACTTCGCGGATGTTCACCCCGTTCATGAGCAAATGCGTGGCAAAGCTGTGCCGCAGCGTGTGCACGCTTGCGTGTTTGACGATGCCCGCCTTTTTGACCGCTGAGCGCAGGGCATTCTGTATCGACTTATCGCTCATGTGATGCCTTCGGACCGCGCCGGTGCGCGGATCAACCGACAGCCGCTCTGAAGGAAACACATATTGCCAGCCCCACTGCCTGCCGGCATTCGGGTACTTGCGCTCAAGAGCATCAGGCAGAAACACCTCCCCGTGTCCTGCGGCAAGATCGCGCTCATGCAGTTTTTTTACCTCCTCAAGATGCGTTCGCAGGTCATCCCTGACAGTCTCGGGCAGGATGGTCGAGCGGTCTTTGTCGCCCTTGCCGCCACGCACGAAAACCATGCCGCCGTCGAAATCAATATCCTGCACGCGCAGCCGGGCAAGCTCCATGAGCCGAAGGCCGGCCCCGTAAAGAATCCGGGCCATCAGCAGGGGCCTGCCGCTCATCTGACCAAGCAGTGCCTGCACCTCGGCAACGCTCAGCACCACGGGCAGCCGCTGCCCCCGCTTTGCCCTGATGGTTGATTCAAGGCCCTTCATCTCGATTTTAAGTATCTCCCTGAATAAAAACAGCAGGGCGTTGAAGGCCTGGTTCTGGGTTGAAGATGAAACCCGGCGATTCAAGGCGAGATAGCTCAAAAAGTCCCGTGCATCTTCAGCTCGCACATCGGTTCGCCCGCGCTGCGCGATATAGGCGAAGAACCTTTGCGCCCAGTCAAGATAGGTTTGCTCGGTGCTGTAGGCAAGATGCCTGAGCCGGATCAGCTCGCGCATCCCGGCAAGTGCTCTCGCCGGGTCATGGGGCCCATGACCATTTGTTTCGGATATGCTGTTGGGAGAAAGGACTGCGGCATTGCCCGCCAGGAACTGGTTTACATACAGACGCGCGGCTTCTTCCGCCTGCCGGAGCTGCCAGTCGGCAAGAGGTTTGTTGAGCTGTATTTCCTTTAAAAATTGTTCAATCCTGATATCCAGCGGCAGATGCTCGTTTTTGTTGCCAAACGCCAGAAAACGGCTCGCCCACCAGGCATAGAAGGGAATATTCTTCTCCGGTACGATCCTCCTCGTGCGCAAAAAAACCTGAAATTCGGGTAAAATGTCCTGCTGCCGCATAGCGTGCCCCCCCCCTTTGCCAAAAAAGTCAGATTTTACGAACTTCGTATAACATTAGAATAGCCATAAAATACGAAATTACAACATAAAATTCGTTGACTTTTCCATATTTTCAACATATCTTCTGCCCATAACCACCAACCAAAATCCACTAAACCGGAAGTTCGTATATTAATTGTTGGGCAACAAACGAAAGGAGACAGAAGATGAGAGTATCGATGAGAAACATTGTGATGGGATGTATGGCTGTGGGCTTTGGAATGCTACTTGCGGCGTCGGATGTGACCGCACAGGAAGCCAGCATCCAAACTCCGAGCAAGGCGGCACTCCAGCGACTCTATACGAACTATCTGACGGAAGAAGGCTACAAGCCCGAAGTTGACGACGATGGCGATGTGCGGTTCAAGCGGGAAGGACGGCTTTACTTCATTGCCGTAAGCGATAAAGACCCAGAGTTCTTCCGTGTCGTTCTGGCGAACATATGGCCGATCGAGAGCGAGAAGGAACGTGTCCAAGTTCTCGTGGCGGCAGACGAATCGAACGCCAAATCAAAAGTCTCAAAAGTGTTCACGGTCAGAGACAACGTCTGGGTGAACATCGAGTTGTTTCTTGCCCGCCCCGAGGACTTCAAAGGTGTATTCAAGCGGGCGATGTCTGCGCTCGACACCGGCGTGGAGAACTTCGCCAAGAAGATGCGCGAATGATGGCCCAATAATTGTTGGGCAAGAACGAGAGAAAGGAGACGAGTCAAATGACAAGATCGGTTCAGCAAGGGTTCCTGGTTGCTCTGCTCGTGTGGATGGCCTGTTCGGCGTGCATCAGTGCAGACGATGCGGGCAAGGGGGCACAGGGTGTTACCCCGGCTTCGTTTGTAGGTGAGTGGAGTGAGCATTGGGGTACCCCGGGTCAGACTGATGTTACGTACCACGATCAGTACAAGGTCAGGCAGGAAGACAACGGGGCAGTCAAGGTGACAATTCTCAACCGCAAGCAGTTAATAAAGGACGAACGTGTTGAGAAGGACACCTTAACATTCACGCAACACACCGACAGGTACGTGGTCAAGTACTCTCTGACACTCCAGCCGGACAACAAGTGGATGATTGGAACGGCCACAACTCCAAAGGAAGTCGTCCCGGTGAAGTGGGAAAGAACAAAGTAAGGGTACGGGCCACGTCATCAGCGATCGCATGCAAATGCCCAACAAGCCGGATGCACGCGACGGCTTACAGCCGCGCGTGATCCGCAACGTTGGGCGTAAGATATAAGT
Organism: Deltaproteobacteria bacterium; assembly: GCA_016875025.1. GTDB lineage: Bacteria > Desulfobacterota > WTBG01 > CAIYCZ01 > CAIRTM01 > CAIRTM01. The sequence goes on along the minus strand of VGSH01000109.1, from coordinate 4,978 downwards.
ATAAAATGTTTATTGCCTTCAAACAAATCTGTCCACTCTACATGCCTTGCGCAGCGTAGAAATCCTTCCGGCCGGAGGGCCTGTCCGGATTATTGTGGACACTGCCGGCCTTTAAATTTTTTCATTCTGTGCGGCCGCGGCATACTTACACAGGTGCGTGACAGCACACAGGCTGCAGCGCGGAGCGCGGGCGGTGCAGACTGCGCGTCCATGGTTGACCAGCACGAAATTCGTGTCAAGCCAGAAGGATTTCGGCAGCAGAGCCATGAGGTCGCGTTCAATTTTTTCAGGTGCTGTGTGGGTGCTCAATCCCATGCGGCCGGCCAGCCGCTTGACATGCGTATCAACGGCAATGCCTTCCGTGACATGAAACGCTCCGGCCAGTACGATATTGGCGGTCTTGCGCGCGACTCCCGGCAGTGTGATGAGGTCCTGCATGCGATCGGGAACGCGGCCTGCGTATGTGTCGGCAATGATCCGTGCGGTGGCGATAATGTGCGCGGCCTTGGTTCGGTAGAAACCTGTCGGCCGTATGTCCTGTTCGAGTGCCTTTTGTCCGGCGCGCGCGAAATCAGTGACGCTTGTATATTTTTTAAACAACGGTCCGGTAACCTCATTGACCTTTTTATCCGTACACTGGGCCGACAGGATGGTCGCGATCAGCAGCTCAAGCGGATTGCGATGGTTGAGCTCGGTGTGCGCTTCAGGGTAGGCGCGGCGGAGCCGGCGCACAATAGCGCACGCGCGTTTTTTGATTTGGTCGCAGCGAGCAGTCATCGGTGTAGTCGAAGCCGGGCTGAAAAAGGGTGTCAGGGTATCGCCAGACCGGGGACATGGTGAAATGCAACACGGTCACCGGCGGCAATGCCGTGCCGGGCGCAAAACCCGGCGTTAACCTCAAGGACATGGCGCGAAGGGCGGTCAATGCCGAACGGGCCGTTGGCGTAGGGTTTCGTGTTCTCAACAATGCCTGCCACGGCAAGGGTGGCGTCAATGAAAATCATGTCAAGCGGCAGGGAGGTGTTGCGCATGGTAAACATATGCTTTTCATCCTGTTCGAACAGGAACAGCATACCTCGGGACGCAGCCAGTTTTTTTCGGTACATGAGCCCCATTGAGCGCTGGCCGGCTGTCCGGGCCAGCTCAACGGTAACACGCACCGGGCTGCCGTTTTTGGGATAAAGCTCCACGGATGGTTTTTCCTCGGAGCAGCCCGCGCACAGCAGTGCAAGCGCGAGCAGCGGCGCGCACAGTGTCCGGAAAGTATGCATGGTTCGCGATGCTCCTGTCGGGGCCGTAAGGCGGACAGTTGAAAATGCGCAGTGAACCGGTCCTCAGGGAACTTTGTTGAAGCCGAGGATGGCACGCTGTCACAAAGGCCGGGGCCCATGGTGCTGCGTTGGCTGTGTCCGGCTGCCTGACGGCGTAAACTATACAGTTCGGGAAAGCCGCTTGTCAATCCCCTTTGGCGTGAGTGCGCTGCGGTTCGGATCCGCACAGCATGGGGAGTTTTTTTGTTGCCCCTGCCGCGCTTTTTGCCTATACTCCCTGCACTCGTGCACAGGCGGTCATGTTGAAGATCGCTCTGCTGTGTAAAACCGGTCGCTTAGCAGGCTGTTGAAAAAGGCCCATCTGCGGCGTTGCGCTCATCACTCGTCACTGCGGCGTACGCAGAAGTACGCCTCATTCCTCGTAACTTTGCGCGCCTTGCATCCGGTCCTTTTTGAACAGCCTGTTTGAAATGACGTTTTCAACAACCTGTTAGACCTGAAAGGGCTCTCCATGCATCACGTCAGCGTTGCAAAGGTTCTTGCAAATATTAAGCAGCTGCTCAGGCCGTCGCGCTCGGTCATGGTTATGGTCTCCGATCCGGTAGATCCTGATTGCGTGGCCGCGGCCCTGGCGCTGCGCTGGATGCTGACGCAGCAGCGCAAGGATGTTGTTCTGGCCAGCCTGTACCGGATCCCGTCCACGATGCTCGGTTTTCCGGGTATCGCTCAGGTGCGGGTCCATGATAGCGTGCTGCCGGATTTTTCAGCCTTTGAGGTCCTGGTGCTGGTTGACGGGGCGACGTGGTCGCAGTTTCTGGGGCGTGATTGGCGCCATGTGCTTGAGGGGCTTGACATGCGCAGGGTGGTCAACATCGATCATCACGAGCCGGAGGATATTCAGGCGGCGATTCCGCGTACATGTCTGAATATGCAGCTGTCCTCAACGGCGCAGGTTCTGTATGAGAGTTTTATAAAGCCCGAAAAGATGCGCCTGCCGGTTGAAATCGCCGATGTGCTGTACCGCGCGCTCCTCTATGACTCGCGCAATTTTAAAAATGAAATGCATCCCGGTGAGTATGCCTTTGCTGACATGCTTATCGAGCAGGGTGCCGCCCATGCGCGCGCGGTTGACGTGAATGTCGATATGCGCGAAGTCCGTTTCATGGCCTGGGCCATAGAGAACACGGACTTCATTCCGGGCCTGTTTCTGAGCCTGCTGTGCCTGGACACGGCCCGCCAGGGAGATCTTGAAGCGCGGCTGGGGCCGAACTGGTCGGAGTTCAATACGCTCTACAAGGAAACCGTCCTGCGGCAGGTCAGGGGCTTTCATTACGGTGTGATCCTGCAGGAAAAGGCCGATGAGGGCAGTGTGCGCCTGACGTGGCGCACCAGAAATTACGGCAATCATCTCGGTGTTGCCGATATCGCGCGCCGGGCGGGATTCAAGGCCGGCGGACACCGCAATGCCGGCGGCGGCAGCTTTCAGGGCTGCATGGCGGACGCCCGCGCGCGTCTGCTGGATGAGTTCAGGCGGGCGCTGGCTGCAGCGTAACTTCCGCGCCAGCGTGCGTTACTGATGTGTTTGATTCTTTTCTGCAGGATTGGTGTTTTCAGCAGCAGGCGCAAGCCTGTTTCTTTTTTTTAATATCGGGAAAAGAATCAGGCTCACAATGACAATCACCACCGCGATAACGAATGAAATTTCAATGTGATCGGTCAGCATGCCGCCGCGGATATCGCCCCGGAACTGCTCTGTGATCAGCCGCTCGCAGCTGTAGCACAGACCCCAGAGCAGGGCCAGCTGTCCGTCAAAGGTTTTGCGCCTGCGCAGGCTGTAGAGCAGGATGAAGGTTATGGCCGCGCCAAGGGCGCTGTAGAGCTGAGTGGGATGCAGGGCCACGCCGCTGCGGGCCAGTGTCAGCGGGTGCGTGAAGGTGACGACCCAGGGCAGATCGCACGCCCGGCCGTAGCAGCACCCGGCTGAAAAACAGCCCAGGCGGCCGAAGAAAACGCCCACGGCAAGTGAGGGGGCAAACACATCCAGTGTTTTCCAGACCGGCAAGCGGTGCTTGCGTATCATCCACACGCACAGAATCACGGCCAGGATGAAGCCGCCGAAAAATGTCAGGCCGCCTTCCCAGATTTTAAACATGTCAAGCGGATGCTGCGTGAAGTACTCAAGGTTGGTCAGGATATAGTAGATCCGGGATCCGACAATCGCGCCCAGCAGGATATAAAAGGCCAGGTCGCCGATGGCATCCACGTTCAGGCCCACGCGGCGCGCTTCGCGCAATGCGATGAACAGCCCGATCGCAAACCCGACTGCAATCAGAAACCCGTAGGTTTTAATCGAGAAACCGCCCAGTTCGAATAAGATCGGATGCATGGTGTGTCTTTCCGCCGGGCAGTATGTACACAGCCCGTACTGGTTTGGATTGTTGCCGAATGCAGTATGCCGGCAATCAGCCGCGTCCTTTGCCGGCGCGGGCGGCAAGCATGCGCCGGAGCTCGAGCAGCACCATGCAGGTGATGCCGGTTGAAATGCAGGCATCGGCCACATTGAATGCCGGCCAGTGATACTGGTTCATCCAGTGGGCGTCGACAAAGTCAATGACCTCCCCCAGCCTGACCCGGTCGATTAAATTGCCCACGGCCCCGCCCAGGATCAGCGCCAGGCTCCAGCGTTCAAGCCGCTGAGACGGGTGCGACTGGGCCAGCAGGAACACAAGCAGCCCGAGCGCCAGAATCGTCGTCGCGATCAGCAGGGCCGCGCGAAAGGTTTCCGGTATGTTCTGCAGAAGGCCGAAGGCAACACCGGGATTGCGCACGTGCACGATATTCAAGAACTGCGGCACAACTTCAATGTGTTCATACCGGGTCAGGGCCGCATCGATCCATACCTTGGACGCCTGGTCAACCACGATCACTGCAACAGAGATCAGCGCGACGCTCAGGTATTTCTTAAGCATTGCCGGACCCGACCGCCTGGGCGCAGCGCGTGCACAGCTCCGGATGATCATTGCTGTGGTATTTCCAGCAGCGCTGGCATTTTGCACCTTCCGCGCGTTTGATAACCGCGCTGAAGGTCGCGTCGCCGTCGGCTTGCGCAAGATCAACGCCGGAGACGATCAGCATGTCGGCCAGCGCTGCGGCGCAGCTGCTGAGCAGCTCAAACACTTCGCCGCCGGCGGTGATGGTGACATGCGCTTCCAGAGAGTTGCCGATCTCTTTGCGCTCACGGGCAAGTTCAAGCTGCTTGAGCACCTGCTCGCGCACCTGCAGCAGCTTCTCCCAGCGCGCGTCGAGTTCAGCGTTGTCATAGCGTGCGTCCGGCTCGGGGAAACGGGCAAGGTGTACGCTTTCCTCCTTGTCGCCCGGCAGGAACTGCCAGGCCTCCTCCGTGGTAAAGGCCAGGATAGGCGCCAGCAGCCGCAGCAGCGCATGCAGGATTTCATGCAGGGCGCTCTGGGCTTTCCGGCGGGTTGCATCACCTGCGGCCGAGCAGTACAGGCGGTCTTTGAGAATATCGAGATAGACCGCACTCATATCGACAATGCAGAAATTCGTGATGCTGTGGAACACCGTGTGAAATTCGTAGCGCCCGTACGAGCCGACAACCCTGCGCACAAGCTGGTTCAGGCGCATCAGGGCCCACTTGTCAAGCTCTTCAAGGTCTGCATAGGCAATGCGGTCCCGGGCGGGATCGA
>VGSH01000108.1 GCA_016875025.1 Deltaproteobacteria bacterium | reverse complement strand
AGGCCGGGATGGTTTTTTTGCAGGGCGCAGAAGCGCTCAAATGACTCCGGCTCGGTCACCACTGCCGAGGCCCCGCAGTGTTCGATGCAGTAGTCAAGCTCGTAGTCGCCGGCCTGCACATTAAGCGGCACCATGATCGCCCCGAGTTTCGCGCAGGCAAACCAGGTGAAGAGATAGCCCGGACGGTTGTGCATGTGCACCAGCACGCGGCTGCCCTTCGTGATGCCGTGGCGGGCGAAAACGGCGGCGTAGTTCTCGACCACAAGCGCGGCCTGCGCGTAGGTGAAGGATTCGACAGCTCCCTGCCGGTCCTCGAACACGATAAATTCCTTGTCGGAGAACGCGCCGCAGGTGCAGTCAAATAGGTCGCCAAGGGTGGTGTTTTCTGGCAGATCCATAACGATATCCACGGACGCGCAGAAGCGCGTCCCTCCATACATTAAACAAGCATCGGCGCGGAATCAACCTCGGGCTCGCTCTGCTTGATTATTGAAAAGTGCCTGATCGGGCTGTTCAAAAATGCTCGGATGCAAGGCGCGCGAAGTCATGAGGAATGAGGCGTACTGTTGTGTACGCCGCAGTGACGCATGGCAAGCGCAACGCTGCAGACGGGCGTTTTTCAACAGCCCGTCGTTTCTTTGCGGCTGGCCTCTAGCAGCTCCCGCGCTGCGGCGCCGGGCGCGAGCGTACCGTGCGCAACCCTTGAGAGCACGGAAGGCAGCAAAGACTTCACCCCGGAATGCGCGTGGAACTGTTCCCTCAGGCCCTCTTCGATCATCGACCACATCCAGTCAAGCGATTGCGTACGGCGCTTCTCCTGCAGCTCACCCACAGCGGTGAGGCGGCTGCGGTGATCGAGCACGGTCTGCCAGACCTCGTCGATTCCCTGCAGGGTAGTGGAGCTGCAGGTCAGAACCGGAGGCGACCACGCCTGCGATGCGGGGCGCAGAAGATGCAGGGCTGAAAGGTAATCCCGTTTGGCGCGCTCGGCCGCCGGGATGTTGTCGCCGTCGGCCTTGTTGATCGCGACCGCGTCGGCAAGCTCCATCAAGCCTTTCTTTATGCCCTGGATCTCGTCGCCCGCGCCCGCGATCATCAAAACGAGGAAGAAATCGACCATGCCGGCAACAGCGGTCTCGGACTGCCCTACCCCGACCGTCTCGACGATCACAACGTCAAAGCCGGCAGCCTCGCACACCAGCATGCTCTCGCGGGTTTTGCGGGCAACGCCGCCGAGCGTTGTTCCGGCCGGAGAGGGCCGGATATAGGCGGCCGGGTTCATGGACAGCTGTTCCATGCGGGTCTTGTCGGCCAGCACGCTGCCGCCGCTTCGACGGCTGCTGGGGTCGATCGCCAGCACGGCAAGGCTATGTCCCCGGTCGGTCACGTAGCGCCCCAGGCTTTCGATGAAGGTGCTCTTGCCGGCTCCCGGAACGCCGGTGATGCCGAGCCTGATGGCCAGCCCCGTGTGCGGCATCAAATCATCGAGCACTTCGCGGGCAAGGGCCTGGTGGTCGGGACGCGAGCTTTCAAGCAGGGTTATGGTCTTGGCAAGGATGCGGCGGTCGCGTGCAAGCACACCGTCGACATAGTGTGAGGAAGGATGTTTTGGTGCCATAGCAATCCCCGGCTTTTGCGCGCGGTCTGCAACACCTGCTTGCAGGCAATTATGGATTGCAGGGGCACGGCATGCCGTGCCCCTGCCGTACAGCGCAATGTCGAATACTGAACGCAATCCCGCGATGGCGGGACAGATGGGAATTTTTTAACAGCCTGCTACAGCGCTTCGAGTATATTCAGCACCTTGTTGGCCGACTCGACGACCGGCGTGCCGGGCCCGAAGATCGCGACCGCGCCCGAGGCGAGCAGCAACTCATAATCCTTCGGCGGAACGATGCCGCCCACAACCACGAAAACTTCACGGCCGCCCTGAGCGTCCAGCTCTTTTCTGATTTCAGGCACAAGGTACTTGTGCCCGGCCGCAAGGCTTGAGACGCCGACAACATGCACGTCGTTCTCGATTGCCATGCGCGCGGCCTCGGCCGGGGTCTGGAACATCGGGCTTATGTCAACGTCGAACCCGAGATCGGCATAGGCGCTCGATATCAGCTTATAGCCGCGGTCATGTCCGTCCTGCCCCATCTTGGTCACAAGAATGCGCGGACGTCTGCCGTGCTTTTCGGCAAAATCATTGGTGCGCTTGCGCAGGGCCTCGATGACTTCGCTCTCGCCGTATTCGGCAGCGAAAGCGCCGGATATGCACTGCGTGGTCGCCACATAGCGGCCGAACACCTTTTCGATCGCATCGGACACCTCGCCCACGGTTGCGCGGGCGCGCATGGCCGGGATGCAGACCTCAAGCAAATTGCCGCCCTGGGCAGCGCAGTTGGTAACGGTCTCAAGCGCTCTTTGAACTTCCGCTTCGTTGCGCTTCGAGCGGATCTCCTGTAAGCGCGCGACCTGCTCATCGCGCACGGCGGACGATACCTCGAGCACCTCGATCTCGCGGTCTTCCTTGACCTGATACTTGTTCACGCCCACGATGATGTCCTTGCCCTGATCGATGCGGGCCTGCTTGCGGGCCGAAGACTCCTCGATGCGCATCTTGGGCATGCCCGCGGCGATGGCCTTGGCCATGCCGCCCATGGCATCGACCTCGGCGATAATCTTGCGGGCTTCCTGCACGATGGAGTTGGTCAAAGACTCGATATAGTAAGAGCCGCCCAGCGGATCGACCACGTTGCAGATTGAGGTTTCCTGCTGCAGGATGATCTGGGTGTTGCGCGCGATGCGCGCTGAAAAATCAGTGGGCAGGCCGATAGCTTCATCGAACGAATTGGTGTGCAGCGACTGGGTGCCGCCCAGCACGGCCGAGAGCGCTTCCAGCGTGGTGCGGATAATGTTGTTGTAGGGATCCTGCTGGGTGAGGCTCCAGCCTGATGTCTGGCAGTGCGTGCGCAGCATGCGCGATGCCGGCTTCTTCGGGTTGAACTGTTTCATCAAATCGGCCCACAGAAAGCGCGCCGCGCGCAGCATGGCGATGTCCATGAAAAAATTCATGCCGATGCCGAAGAAGAACGACAGCCGGCCCGCGAACGTGTCGACATCCATGCCGGATGCGATTGCAGCCCGGACGTATTCTATGCCGTCGGCAATGGTGAAGGCGGTCTGCAGCACCGAGTTGGCGCCGGCCTCCATCATGTGATAACCGCTGATGCTAACGGTATTATATTTGGGCATAGTTTTGGAACAGTACCCTATAATGTCGGAAACGATGCGCATCGAGGGATCGGGCGGGTAGATGTAGGTATTGCGCGTGAGGTATTCCTTCAGGATGTCGTTTTGAATCGTGCCGTCCAGGGCCTCGAGTGCCACGCCCTGCTCTTCGGCCGCCACGATATAGGACGCCATCACGGGCAGCACGGCCCCGTTCATGGTCATGGACACCGACATCTGATCAAGCGGTATGCCGTCGAACAGGATCTTCATGTCCTCGACGCTGTCGACCGCCACGCCCGCCTTGCCCACATCTCCTGCCACGCGCGGGTGGTCGGAGTCATAGCCGCGATGGGTCGCAAGGTCAAAGGCGATCGAGAGGCCCTTCTGCCCGGCTGCAAGGTTGCGCTTGTAGAAGGCGTTTGATTCGCGCGCGGTTGAAAAACCGGCGTACTGGCGTATGGTCCAGGGCCGGCCCGTGTACATCGTGGCACGCACGCCGCGCACGAACGGGTCAAAGCCCGGCAGGCTGTTGACGAATTCGATAGTTTCAAGATCCTCGGCCGTGTAAAGCGGCTTGACGGGGATGCCTTCAGGTGTCATGCGGGTCAAAGATTCAAGCGGCGCGTTTCTCAGCTCCTTTGCAGCGAGGTCTTCCCATTTCTTTTTGTCAGAATGCTCTCCCATTCATATCTCCTTCATGCTGATGCTGGAACATTACACAATGACATAGACGTTTTAATGTGCCTGTCATCTCGACCGACGGGAGAGATCTTGCCGTTGTGTACATGCAAGAACACAGATTTCTCAGTCGCGATGCTCCTTCGAAATGACAAACCGACTACGCTATTTAGAAAAATCCTTTAATAAACTTTTTTTCCAGGCTGTTCAAGAATACTCCGGATGCAAGGCGCGCAGACCCGGCAGTTTGGAGTTGGGCGTTCGGAGTTCGGAGCAATGTAAACAATATTATTTTGCTCCCAACGCCGAACTCCTCTCTCCCAACTGCAGCGGCGTATCGCTGCCTGCTAATGGCTGCCGCACTGGCACAGCTCAACCAGCACCCCGCCTGTCGCCTTGGGATGCAGAAACGCGATCTGCTTGCCGCCCGCGCCCCTGCGCGGCACCTGGTCGATCAGGGCAACTCCTTTTGCCTTGAGCTCTTCCAAAGCGGCCGCAACGTCTTCTACCACGAAGGCGACATGCTGCACGCCCTCGCCTTTTTTCTCAATGAATTTGGCAACCGGGCCGTCGGGCGCGGTCGACTCCAGCAGCTCGACTTCGCTCTCACCGACCGGGAAAAAACCCGTTTTTACTTTCTGTGCCTCAACGGTTTCCTCGCCGTTAAAATCAAGCCCCAGAATCTCGTTCCAGAACTTTTTGCCCTCATCCATGCTGTTGACGGCAATACCGATGTGATCGATCTTCAAAATTTTCATAAACCGGCCCTTTCCTGAATATTCATGCGGGTCAAACGTGTTCAAAACAGGTCGCCACTATAAAACAAAGGGGGTTGTATGTCAAGGCGGGGAGGGAACAAGCGCGTTCCTCTACAAAAGCGTTATACACAGTATCCCCGCAACCATAACCAGCCCGCCGCTGATGCGCTCACCAAAGCCCTGCTCCTTGAAAATCAGCCGGCCGTACATGATGGCAAACAGCAAACTGCAGCGCTTCACCGCAATCATGTAGGAGGCCTCAACCAGCACAATCGCGTTCAGGTGGGCGAGCATCATCAGCCCGTAACAGGGCCCGAGCAGCAGGAACCACGGGTTGCGGAATGCCTGTTTCAGCGCAGCCGCGTTCGTGGTGCGCAGGGCCGCAGGCGTGAGCAGAAACAGGACAACGATGGAATAGAGCGCGGCAAACAGCAGCGGGCCCGCAATCTGCGCAGCCATTTTCCCCAGAAGCGCGGTAATACTGTAGAGCAGCGCGACAATCACCATCAGGCGCGACCCAGGATTGCGCGCGATTGCCGCAACCGGAGCGAGCAGCCCCCGCTTTGACCGGCTGACATTGAGCAGGTAGGTGCCGGCCACGACCAGCATGATGCCGGCCAGGCCGGAAAAGCTCAGCCGCTCGCCGAGCACGATAAAGGCCGTTGCCGCCAGAAACAGCGGAGTCAGGCCGAGGAAAGGTGCCGTGATCGAGAGATCGGCAATCTTTATGGCCCGGTTGTACAGATATATCGCGGTGATTTCAAACGGCAGCAGGATGAGGACGATCAGCCAGAACCGCGCGGGAAGGCCGGCAGCCTCGCGCCAGGGGGCCAGAGGCACAAACAGCGGAGCCGCGCACACCAGGCGGCCCCAGGCCACCAGGTATTCATCGACCCGGCCCAGGGCCTTCTTCGCGCACACATCGGCTGTTGCCAGCAGCAGCGCGCACAAGAGCGCGTATGTGAACCAGTTCATACATCCTGCGGACCGTCCCCGTTCTCTGTGCCGGATTCAGGCCCGTCGGCAAGCGCGCCGGTGTAGAGATAGCGGTTAAAGAGGCGGTGGTAGCCGGTCCAGTTTGATTCGGGGCGCTTTTCCTTGGCAATGAACTGGGTGAAGTCCGCCATTTTCGCGTCCAGGTCATCGGCATAGCTCAACAGCAGGGCCTCGGGTATTTTGGGCCGCTTGGGAGAGCCGAATTCAAGCTGCCCGTGATGGCTGAGAATCATATGCTTGACCAGCATGGCTTTCTGAGGGGGGAACCCGTCAATCAGGGAGATCCTGTCGCTGATCAGCTCCATGCCCAGAACGATGTGGCCGATGAGACGGCCTTCGTCCGTGTAATCAAAACCGCGCTCAAAGCTCAATTCATAAATTTTGCCGATGTCGTGCAGCATGGCGCCGGCCAGTACGAGATCGCGGTTCACCATGTCATAGTGTCCGGCAAGCATATCAATAATGCGCGTCACGCTCAGTGTATGCTCGATCAAACCGCCGAGGCAGTCATGATGAATGCTTTTAGCTGCCGGGGCCTGCTTAAACGCCGCGGCTATGTGCTCATCGTCAAAAATCAGCCCCAGCAGACGGCGCAGATCAGCATCCGCTATGGTGGCGATATGGGCCTGAATATCGGCAAAGCAGTGCTCAGGGTCGACCGCGGACACGGGCATGAAGTCGCGCAGGTCGGCATCATCGGCTGCGACGCGGCTGATCGCGTGAATATTGAGCTGCATTTCGCCCTGATAGAGCACGGAAAAACCCTTCAGGCTCACTACGTCGCCCTGGTCAAAGGCGGGATCGAGCCTGTCGGCGTTGTCCCACACGCGGGCCTTGATCATGCCGGTTTTATCGGACACATTGAGCGCGATGTAGGGTTTGCCGGTCTTGGTGATGCCGTTGTTTTTATCGCGCACCAGGTACAGGCCTTCAACCGGCTGCTTTTCGCGGATGTCCTCAACGTACGGGCCTTTGAGCATTACAGTGCCATCCTTTCAGTTTTCGTGGGGTATGGTTGCGGCAGTACGGCAGCCGTTGAGGGCGCTGCTCAATGGGCGGGGCTCAGCGCAGGCAAGCACCCGGCTCACTGCCCCCGGTTTTCATCGGTTTTAATGCGGAATGTCTCGCTCAGATCGGCCTGGGTTTCGCGCGCGCGCGACGATGCAGTGCTGACCTCATCTATTTTGATCCGCAGGCGCAGGTCATTGGCGCTGTCGGCGTAGACGATTGCGTTTTCATAACTGATTTTGCCTTCAATGAAATACTGAAAAATATGCTGATCAAAGGTCTGCATCCCCTCCTTGCCGCCTTCGGCCATAGCCTCTTTCAGAAGCTCGCCGCGGTGCTTCATGATCAGGTCCTTGACACGCGGTGTGTCAAGCAGAATTTCAACCGCAGCAACGCGCTTGCCGTCAAAACCGGGTATAAGGCGCTGGGAAATGACCGCGCGCAGGTTCAGCGAAAGCTGAAAATAAATCTGATCATGCTTCTCGGGCGGAAAAAAATTCATGATGCGCTCAATGGCCTGGTTGGCATTGTTGGCGTGCAGCGTGGAAAGGCACAGATGCCCGGTTTCGGAAAACGTGACCGCTGACTCCATGGTTTCGCGGTCCCTGATCTCGCCGATCAGGATCACATCCGGGGCCTGGCGCATTGCGTTTTTGAGGGCCTCCGTGTAGCTCAGCGTATCAATGCCGATTTCGCGCTGCGACACGATGCATTTGCGGTACGGGTAGATGAATTCAATCGGATCTTCGATCGTAACGATGTGCCCGTTCGTGGTGCGGTTGCGCTCTTCGATCATGGCCGCAAGGGTTGTTGACTTGCCGGTTCCCGTACCGCCCACGACCAGCACCATGCCGCGCTTTGTCGCCGCGATATCCTTCAGAATCGGCGGCAGCTTCAAATCTTCGATCGTTTCTATTTCAAGCTTGATCTGCCTGAAAACAATCGCGATGAACCCTTTCTGCAGATAGATATTGACCCGGAATCGGCCGATTTCAGGATAGAACAGCCCCAGGTTCATCTCCAGTGTTTCGGAAAACTTGGCCTTCTGCCGCTCGCTCATCAGCGACATCGCGATTTCCTCGCACTGATGCGGGGTCATTTTGACATCTCCGTAGGCGCGCGTTACGCCCTCAACGCGAAAAATCGGCGGGCTGTCGACGGTCAGGTAGAGATCCGACGCTTTTGCCTTTATCATCACGAGCAACAGGTCTTTGACGGTCACGACATTACCCCCAAGCGTTATATGTTCGTGTCATCCAGCAGGCCTTCGGCTTCCTGCGCATCGATAATGCGGCGGTTGATCAGGTCCTTGATGGCCGCTTCCATGGTCTGCATCCCGAACTTCTGCCCGGTCTGCATCGAGGATGGTATCTGGGCGATCTTGTTTTCCCGGATCAGGTTGCGCACCGCGGGTATGCCGATCAGTATTTCCAGGGCCGGCACGCGCCCGGTGCCGTCCCTGCGCCGGAACAGGCGCTGCGCTACGATGGCCTGGATGGTTTCAGAAAACATGGTCCTGACCTGTTCCTGCTGGTCTGAGGGAAACACGTCGATAATGCGGTCGACCGTCTTGGGCGCGTTGGTGGTGTGCAGGGTGGCAAACACCAGATGGCCGGTTTCAGCAGCAGTCAGCGCAAGCGAGATTGTTTCAAGGTCGCGCATTTCACCCACGAGGATGACATCGGGGTCCTCGCGCAGCGCGCTTCGCAGCGCGTTGGAGAACGTGTGGGTGTGCGCGCCCAGCTCGCGCTGGTTGATCAGGCAGTTCTTGGCCGTATGCACGAATTCAATCGGGTCCTCGATGGTAATAATATGCTCCTTGCGCTCACGGTTGATATAGTCGACCATCGCGGCCAGCGTGGTCGACTTGCCGCTGCCGGTCGGACCGGTCACCAGCACAAGTCCTTTGCGGTACTTTGAAATCTGCACGCACACGCGCGGCAGGCCCAGCTCCTCAAAGCTGTAGATCTTGTTGGGGATCGAGCGAAACACGGCTGCCTGGCCGCGGCTCTGGTAAAAGCAGTTGACGCGGAAACGGCCATACTCGCCAAGGCCGATCGAGAAATCAAGCTCCTTGTGCTCCTCGAACAATTTTCGCTGCTGGTCGTTGAGAATATCGTAGATCATCCGGTGGACTTCATCATACGGCAGGGCCTTCATGTCCAATTTGCGCAGCTCGCCGTGGATGCGCACCATTACGGGCTCACCGGCGCTCAAATGCACATCCGAGGCGCGCTGTTTTACGGCAAAAATGAGCAGTTCGGAAATATCCATGGCCGGGTCTCCTGGAGGATCACATAAGGTTCAAACTGTCCGGTATTTGATAAGCGGTTGTGAAGCGGATACAAGTGTAGGCGGAAAAACAGCGCTTGGCAATAAAAAAATAGCCCCGTGTAATATCGGTGTACGATGCGGGGTAACTGGCCGGGCGACAAACAACAGCGAGCAATACGGTCTTGTACAGAGTGCTGTTACAACCGGCACAACTCTATCTGTTTTTCCAGTAGTTTGGATCGCGGTTCAGATGCATAACCGCCATAATAACGATCCTGCGCGGCTGTTTTTGGAACAGTACACCGAAAGGGAATGTCCTGGTGAGACATCTGCGGACATCAAGCTCAACGATTGGATACAGGTGGGGATTGAGGATGATGCGATTGACTGCGTCCTGGATCGAGGCCAGAAAGCGCCTGCCAAGGCCGCGTTGCTTTTCTTCTTAGTACCTGAATTTTGCACGCAACTGCAGATTTCAAGCAGCTGAAATTGATTTTTCCCGCCTGTTGAATCCTCGATTTGTCTCCCGGCACTCTCTTTAATCAAACATCTCAGCTCATTTTCGCTGCTGTGTGCCGGGGTGGTACGTTTTAACGCCGGTCGTGCAAAAAATTTTTTGCACTCAGCAGGTGTTCAATGAAAATCGGCACTG
>VGSH01000107.1 GCA_016875025.1 Deltaproteobacteria bacterium | reverse complement strand
GATCTGTTCTGGGAAAAGAAGGATCTGGGCAGCATAGCTGCTACAGTGCTGGATGCGTTCGCCGTGATTGCCGCCAAGAAAAACATCACCGCTTCGGTTGCCGCGGAGCCATCACTGCCCGCGGTGCCGGTGGACACGCCTTCATATGAAAAAGTCCTTTTCAACCTTATCGGCAATGCCTTCAGGTTTACGCCGGAAGGAGGCGCGATTACGGTCGGTCTCAGCCGTGCCCCTGACGGCATTCCGGCAGGTGAAACCGTGGTGACCCGGGCTGACGGGCTCGCGATATCGGCGGATTCACATGTCCGGCTGTGCGTGCTCGATACCGGCATCGGGATCAGACCCGAGCATTTGAAGCTTGTGTTCGACCGCTTTAAACAGGCCGGTGAAAACCTGGCGCTTGAGCGCGGCGGCAGCGGTATCGGCCTGGCCCATACCAGGGAGCTCATTGAGAACATGCGCGGAACCATAACGGTTGCGAGCACGCCCGGAACAGGATCGCAGTTCTGCGTGTATCTGCCGCTTGCGCAGCCTGAAGCCGTTGTAATACATCCTGAACCGACCGAAACGGGCGGTCGTCTGCTGGCATTGGACGGTGCGGTTGAAACCGCTGATCTGAACGGGCAGGATCGTGCCCCTGCTCATACTGTTACGGGCACCCGGCCGCTGCTCCTGATTGTTGATGATAATCAGGATGTCGCAGGCTATATTGCCGGAATTGTGCGCAACGAATATGACTGCGTCTGCGCTGAGAACGGCCGTGAAGCGCTGCGCCTGCTTGAGCAGTATTCACCTGATCTTATCATCAGCGATATCATGATGCCGCACATGGACGGCTATGAGCTTCTGCGCCGGCTTAAAAGCAGTGAACAGCGGCAGGCGATCCCATTTATTTTCCTCACGGCCAAGGCGGATGTTGAGATGCGTATTGAAGGCCTCGAGGCCGGGGCCGATGATTATATTTCAAAGCCGTTCAACTCCCTTGAACTGCTTGCGCGTGTTAAGGCGGTGCTGCGGCTGAAAGCACTGCAACATGAAACCAATCAGCAGAAGCATGAAATTGCGGAGCTCATGCGCAGGCTGAGCACAACTGACAGCTATGGCGGCATTGTCGGCACCAGCCCTGCCATGCGCAGGGTCTATACCTTGATTGAGAGTATTCGGCACAGCGACTCACATGTTTTGATCTCCGGTGAAACCGGCACCGGCAAGGAGCTGGTCGCACGCGCGATTCATTTAAACAGCCGGCGCAGCCAGGGGCCTTTTATTACGGTTAACTGCGGTGCGATCCCTGCTGCGCTCATGGAGAGTGAGTTCTTCGGCCATGTGAAAGGCTCCTTTACCGGTGCGGTGCGCGACAGCCGCGGTCTTTTTCAGGAAGCTGACGGCGGCACGCTGTTTCTGGATGAAATCGGTGAGATGGGCCTGGATATGCAGGTTAAGCTCCTGCGCGTGCTTGAGCATGGTGAGTTTATGCGGGTCGGCAGCTCGGTTGCATCTAAAGTCGATGCCCGTATCATTGTTGCCACCAATAAAAACCTTAAGGACGAAGTACTAAGCGGTAACTTCAGGGAAGATTTGTATTTCCGGATACATATCATACCCATCCACCTGCCGCCCCTGCGCCAGCGTCTCGACGATATCCCCCTGCTCATCGAGCATTTTCTGGATGAATATGCCAAAAAGCATGCAACGGCCCCGCCCAGGCTAACCCAGAAAGATATGGAGTTTTTTTTAGGGTATTCCTATCCCGGCAATGTACGCGAATTGCAGAATATGCTTGATCGGCTGTGCCTGATGGGCGGCAGTGCCGCTGAGCTTGTTGCGTCGCAGGGATCTTCGGGCGGTTTGCAATTGCAGCATAGTCATGCGGATACGGCAGATGTGCTCAATTCGGATGACCCTCTCAGGGATGCTCGCGCCCGGGTTGAGAAGGATATCATCTTGAAGACACTTGAAATGTGTAACAATAATCATACACAGGCTGCCGGTGCATTAAAAATATCACGGGCATCATTGTATAAAAAAATCAGGCAGTATGGCTTAAAAGGTGAGAATGTGTAAATTAAAGTTTGCATATCCGCCTGTCTCCATAATATTACATAAATCAAATAATTAAAGTCGCTAATGGACTCCAGTGTAAACAATAGTTTACACACGTATGAGCCGAATACTTAGATTTTGAAAAGTTTATTTAATGTAAACCCCTGAAAAACCAGTATAAAAAATTATTTTTTTATTTGGCATGAAGTGTGTATTAATTTAGTAAGAAACAAGGAATGTTTTTTTGTATAGCTAGTTATCTATTTTAATTTTTTTTATTTAAACATCAACAAAGGAGGAAAGGCAATGGAAAGCAGAAAGAAACACCGATGGTTACTGTTGTGTGCATGTATTGCGGGTCTGGTTTTTTATGGCAGCAGCATCTCGGCCCAAACTAATATACCAGACGCAGTCGATGAGCCGATAACTGCAAGTGACGGCTCTGTGTGGGAACAGGTAAGCCTGCCGGGCTTCAATAGTGTAAACAACATGTCGGTTGTGGCCATGGCCGAATATGACGACAGCCTGTATGCCATGACCCGCAACAATATTGGCGGTGCTGAAGTCTGGCGAACCACTTCAGACGGGGGCTGGGAACAGGTTCTTTTCCCTAACGGTGAAACCAACGGGATTTATGGCAATCCCTGGGTCAATAATGTCTGGGGCCGGATGATTGTTTTCAATAACAAGCTTTATTTCGGTTTTTCTTCGGGTTTGCAGGGCAGCATTCTCGGCTCAACCGGGTGCGAAATCTGGAGCTATGACGGCACTACATGGGAGCCGGTGATTTCAGACATCGGGGCAACCACTGCGGCCGGGAGTATCACGGCAATTGAGGGCTGCGCACGGGGTGACGGTAATACACAGGCCGTTTTTACCGATTCCACGAAGAACTGGGGTGTAAATGAATGGGCCGGCGGCATACTTAGAATTACTTCGGGCGACGGTAAATACCGTAAATTCGACATTGTAAGCAATACGGCAACAACCTTGACAATCCAGCAGAATGAAGATGCAGGCTCAACTGATTTTACGGTGTGTGCTGCGGAAGTCTGGGATAACCCATTTCCTCTTTATTCATATACCCTCGGGGCTGTCGCGGTCGGTGATGGCTATGCTATTGCCATGGGAACCACGCAAAACGGTTTCGGCCAGACATGGAACAAGACCATCACGGCAATGCGTATTTTTGACAATAAGCTTTATGTGAGCACAGGCCTTAATTATAAATACGGCGGTCAGGTGTGGTACACTGCCGATGGTGATACCTGGAATGTGACCGCATCGATTCGAGACACGCTAGCACCCTATACCTATCACAGCTTCGGTAACTTTCACACGGATGCAAACTATCCTGGAAGCCGCAAGCCGGTTTCAACCAGTGTTACCGACCTGGTTGTTTCGTCTGTTTCCGGCACACCGGTGCTGTATGCCGGCGGTACAGGTAGCTCGGGCAGCAGGGGCGGCTGCGCGCGCATGGCAAGGCTTACCGCCAACGGCTGGGAGCTGATTGTTGACAGCGATATCGCCGACGGAAACACCACAGGAACAAATGAAAACGGTTTCGGCAGCCCGTCGCCCTGCGGCACAAACAAGTTTAATTTTATGCCGTGGAGCCTGGCTGAGTTCAACGATGAGCTGATGGTGGGCATCAGCGGCGAGGGTGCCCGGGTAATCAGGGCGCCGTACCTGTTTACTGAGCGTATTTCAGGTGTTCCGCAAGTCAAGGACATGAAAGATGACGGCAGGTGGTTCTACAGTGTCGGGCAGGCAAACATTGCAAGCAGCTATACTGACCCGCTTGGAACAACCCTGTATCCCAACGGTTTTGATGGATATAAATATCCAGGCACTAACAATTACCAGAATCTTGCGGTTAACCTGTTCCCCTTCCGGAATATGCTCTATGGAGGAACAATCAGCCAGTATGTGCCGGAATACAATATCCCCGTCAACCTTTCCGAAATGACGGGCGCCCAGATCTGGAAGACCCCCACCGGGCTGACCTGGACTCCGATTATCATCGACGGCTTCGGTGACAGCGAAGTCATAATGTTTGAGGCGTTTACCGATTTTGGCGGTACGCTGTATGTGTCCGCAAGTAAAGGCGCCAGTTCAACGCCGTCGAGCCTGGGCGGAGCTAAAATATACCGCCTGGCCTCCGAGCCCTGCGTAAACGTGACGCCTGATCAAGATCTTGCGGCCGATTTTGAGCGCTATACCGTGACCGGCATTACCACGCCGCTGCCCGGGCCTGATCCCAATCCCCCGGGATTTCTGGCAGCGTCGTTTCTGCGGGCGGGCGACCTTGATGGCGACGGCATTAAAGAAATTGTCGTCAGCTCGACTCAGGGACAGTCGCTGAATTACATGATAAAAGACGGCGCCGTTGCGGTGTTTAAGCGCACCAGCGAAGATTTGAGCACCTGGACGCAGTCGATTATCCGTGCGGATTTCGCTTTTGCCAATGATATGCTGATACGGGATGTTGACGGTGACGGCGAAGTCGATATCATGGTGTTCGATAATTTTCTGGCCGGCGACTTTACAGAATATCCCGCCGGTATTTTCTACCTCAAAAACCTGGGCGGCGATGTCAGCGATCCCGCCAATTGGCAGAAGGTTGAGATTTTTGAAGATGACGTGATCTGGGACGAAGGCAGGCCCGATAATTATTATCTGTGGGCCAAATCCGTTGCCTCCTACCACCAGGCGCATTTTCTTGATCTTGACGGCGACGGACGCGAAGACTTTATAACCGGTCGCGTTGGAATGGCAATCTGGCAGGCCCGCGACACCAATCCCGATCTGTATAACCGTCAGTATATGTGGACTGAATGGTTCAGGTCTGAAACCGACCTGGTGACCTATCCGTCCGGCTTCTCCGGGCCCTATGATATCGGGGACGGCGCTGGTTTCCTTTTCGGTATGCACGATGTCGACGGGGATGGCCTTAAAGATATTCTCGGTCCGCAGTTTTTTATCACCAATCCCGGTTCGCTGGTTATAAAGGGCCCTGATGACCCGTATCCTCATCGCGGTGATAGCCTGATGTGGTTTAGAAATCCCGGCGCGGCAGCGCTTCAGAGCGATCGGAACTATGAGTGGGAGAGCTATACCATCGACAACTGGTATGAATCAGACAATCCGATGGGCAAGGGCTTCATGGCTTTCCCCGCTGATATAACCAACGATGGCGAGCCGGAGATTATATTTACAGGCCATAACCACCAGGATTACCGGCCTGACTCACGTCCCAATGCAAATCCGCCCGTATATGCACAATACCGGGTATGGCCTTCAGGCATCTATTACCTGAGCGTTCCTGATGATCCCTATGATTCCGCCAACTGGTCACCGGTCACGATTGATGCCGGGGACGCCTATAAAGTCGATCGCCCAGGAGGACCATACAGTCAGGGTTCTCCGGGTCATGCGGCGGTTGGCGATATTACCGGTAACGGCCTCAATGATATCGTGGTCGCCGGTGACGGGCGCGGTGCTCTCTACTACTATCAGGCAAGCCGCGCCGGCGGGTGCCTGAATTTCAGGCGGGCCGCTCTCTATGATGATCCCGGTTGCATGTCGGCCGAGGTGAAGCTCTATGATATTGACAATGACGGAGAGTTGGAAGTTCTGGCCACCGTGTATGACACCAGCTTTGCCAAAAACAGCAGTTCCGGTTCGGTGTTTATCTGGAAGCGTACTGCCGGGGGCGCCTGTGAGCTGGATAGCGACTGTCCTGAGGGCTATGAGTGTATTAATTGGCAGTGTCAGCCACCGGTAGTACCCGATGATCCTCCACAAATAACGGCCGGCCCGTATCTGGCCGCCGGTCCGTGGCCGCTGCTGCCGACGACGCCTGAGAGCGCGTTTGTGCTCGATGAGAATTATGACGTGCTGTGGAAGTTCAGCGATGATTTTGCCTCCTGCTCAGGCGACTGCACGCACGCGGCCGAGTACCAGGCAGTCGGCGGCGGTTCCTGGACAGCGCTTGACGTCACCGCCAACGCGGCCAGGGGCACGGCCCGGGTAACGCTGCCGGTTGAGAGCCTGGTAAACGGCTCGACGTATGCCCTCCGGTTTTCGGTAACCGACTGCGCTTCTCAGACAACGGAGTCGAATACGTATTATTTCCGGGTTGCGGTAACGGATGCGCCGCCGGTGATCACGGGCGGTCCCTGGCTGGCTGCGGGTCCGTGGCCTCTGCTGCCGACGGCATTATCAAGCTCTTTTGTGCTTGACCAGAATTATGACGTGCTGTGGACGTTCAGCGATGACTATGCGTTTTGCAGCGGTCTGTGCACGCACCGTGCGCGGTATCGCAGGATTGTCGATGACGGATCGTGGATCTGGACATGGCTGCCGGTAACAACTGATGCCACGGGCACGCACCGTGCGCGGGTTACGCTGCCGATTGAGAGCATGCAAGCCGGAGATTACATGTTTTACTTTGATGTGCGCGACTGCGCGGGTCAGAGGACTTCAGCGCCGAAGGTGTATTATTTCAAGGTTGACGTGGTTAACTGATGTCTCTGTGCCGGGGGATGGTATCTTCTCCCGGCAGATGTAAGTACAAAACACAGGCAGGGCTCACATACAGCCCTGCCTGTGTTTTTTTGGAAAGACTTCCATGCTATGGACAAAAAGATGACAGGCACCGCACCGGGAGCATATCCATTCCTTGCGCTTGCGGATCAGGTTTTTTTAAAACAATGCATTCTTGACGTCTATACCGCCTCGGGTCCCGGCGGACAGAAGCGCAACCGGACCTACAGCGCTGTGCGCCTGACGCACAGGCCGACCGGGCTGTCGGCCTGTGCTGAGGAAAGCCGCTCTCAGCATGAAAATCGTGAGCGTGCCCTGCGCCGCTTGAAAATCATTTTGGCTCTGCGGCTTCGCGCGCTTCCTGAACACGACTGGAATCTGCCGGAAGAACTGCTGCCGTATTTCCAGCCCGCTGTTATACGGATGAATCCGAAAAATGAACACTATCCTCTTTTTTGTGCAGCCATGCTTGATCTTTTGTTCCGGCAGCGCGGAAGCCTCAGCACTACCGCACGTGTCCTCGGCATTTCCACCGCTCAGTGCGGCCCGCTGTTCGTGATTTCAAAGGAGCTCATGGCTGCGGCCAATGCAATACGCGCGCAGTTCGGGCTTAAACCGATTAAACACTAAGGCAGTTAACTTTTTTTGTAACTTTTTCAGAAAAGAATGTGGCTCCGTTCATGGTTCGACAAACTCACCACGAACGGGTTTTCTCTTTGCAAGGGCTACAGTAAAAAAGAAAATGCTTTAAAAGTGGTAGCTGAAGCCGCGGTTGAAACGCACCCGGTCAAGGTGCTCCCTGAGCTTCGGATCCGGGTCTTCTGCGTAGCGATTTAGAATCCGGTCGTAGAGATCATTGGCTTCGTTGCGGTTGCCGAGACGAGCCTTAAAAGCGGCTCTCTGCGCGAGCGCATGGATTACCTGCTCCTTGAGGCTGCTGTGTTCGGCCTGCCAGAACTGATCAGCGATTGTTTCGAAAATTACGTCAGCTTCCGAGGAGTTGCCCATTTTATCAAGGGCCAGGGCGCGGTTGTGCCGGGCTTTGGCAACCAGCACCACTATGCGGCAGTCTTGCGCGGTTTCAAAGCGGCGCAGGATTTCATTAAAAACAGCGTATTCTTCGGTCGTACGGTTGGCACGAGCAAGTGCGCAGGCCTTGTTGAGCAATGCCTTTGCAACCTGCTCCTGCAGCTCGGTTTCATCGATGTCTCCGAAGCGCTCCACTACCTCGTCATAGGCTGCCAAAGCCTGCAGGGTGTTGCTTTGCAGGGCCAGAACAAAGCCGCGGTTCACCATGGCTGCGGCAATAAGGGCGCGAACGGCCGTGTGCGCGCTGTCTGCGCACGCGTGAAGGTATTCAAAAACAGCAAGAGCTTCCTGCAGTTTTCCCTGCTGCGCAAGGCTGACACCCTTATTGAGACGCGCCTTGGCGCTGAGCGTCTGCAGTTCGGGTGTTTCGGATGCGCCGATGCGCTGCACGAGGCCCTCATAGAGGGAGATTTCTGTCTGGCCGTTTGCGGCAAGGGCCTGTTCAAAAAGTTTTTCAGCTTCCTGCAGGGTAATCACGCGTCATTCTCCCTAACCCGTTGGGTTTTAAATAGATGCCGTAAAAAAATGACGGCACACTTCAGCCGTCACGTCATGCACCCCGTGTTGATTTGATCATACCTGTGAGTAGTATTTGCAGCCGGGTGCGAGATAGTCCCTGACATAGCGGGCCACGAAGGCCCGGAAGCGGTCGGGCCCGGGCGTGTACCCGGCCTGGCGCAGGCGGGTCGTGTCTGCGCAGGTGTAATACTGGTAGCGGCCGCGCAGTTCATCGGGCATGGGGAAATAGTCGATCAGGGGCTCTTTGCCCAGTCCGTCGAAAACGCCGCGCGCAAGCTCGTTGAAGGTGTGGGCCCGGCCGGTGCCTGCATTGAAAATGCCGTTTGCCTGACGGGTGCGCAGCACAAAGCAGGTTATGTCGATAATTTCATCAATATAGATGAAATCGCGGGCCTGTTCGCCGTGAGCAAAGTCGCTGCGATGCGACTCAAACAGGCGGACCCTGCCGTCGTGCAGAGCCTGAGGCAGGGTGCGGTAAATAACGCTGGCCATGGTGCCTTTATGGTATTCATTCGGGCCGAAAACATTGAAATAGCGCAGACCGGCAACATGGTTTTGAAGGTCGTGCTTCAGCACCCACATATCAAACAGCCACTTTGAAAATCCATACTTGTTGAGCGGTCGGAGCTTCGGAGTCAGTTCATCGGCATCGCTGAATCCCAGGGAACCGTCGCCGTAGGTGGCAGCCGAAGAGGCATACACAAAGCGTATATCATTATCAAGCGCCCACTGACACAGCCTGATGGAAAAATTGACGTTGTTCTCCAGCAGATAGTCCATATCGGTCTGCGTCGTGTCAGAGCAGGCCCCGAGGTGCACCACAGAGGTGATCTGAGCGGCATTGGACGGGCAGCCCAGGAAATCAAAAAGCTCATCGCGGTGAATAAACCTGTGAAAGGAAACCCCGAGAAGATTCTGCCATTTTTCGTTTTTCCCGAACCGGTCGCACAGGATAAGATCACTTGAGCCCTGCCGGTTGAGCGCGCAGGCCAGCGCGCTGCCTATAAATCCGGATGCCCCGGTGATAAGAATCATAGCGAGTACTCCCTGTCCGGATGTCGTGCCGGAGGAACAGATACATGAAATATCCTGCAGCGGACGCTTGTTTCTTGGTATCGGGCCGCGCTACGGGTTTGAAAAATATCAAAAATTCAGATTTGTCCAAAATAAATTATTGGATCGCTGCTGAAGGCCCTCTGACCGGGGCCGTGCCGTCCCATCCGGCAAAGAAGACCTCATTTCATTATCGGCCCGTGTGCCGGAATATTTCAAACGGGCCAGGCACGCCCCCGCGATTGTTGTATACAGCGGTGCGCCCGGGCCGTGTATACAATGAATTTTACAGGACGTGCCGTTGCATCGGCAGTGCAAAAACTGCCGGATGGGACGGCACGGCCCCGGCCAGAGGG
>VGSH01000106.1 GCA_016875025.1 Deltaproteobacteria bacterium | reverse complement strand
TAAAAGCTATTCGCTGAGCGACCGGCTGAAGGCCAACAGTGCCATTATAGGGAGTGTGAGGGCGGTGATTCGCGACAACCGGGGAATAGCGCCGGGTGAAGCATTCTATGAATTTCCCGATGGCGTTCAACCGGTCTTAGTCAAGCACGTTGTTTCACACTATAAGGCCACTGATCTTGAAAATCCGGTCGTGACAACAATGCTCGATAATCTGGCGAGGATGGCTGCAACCTGGTCCCGGCAGGAGGCAGTCAAGGTGGGCGTGCTGATTATACCGGCGCGCGAGCGGGTGGTGTATGCCTACTTTGAAAAGCAGGGCCGACTGGGCGAATTGGCGCCCGATTTCGTTTCCAGGCTGCAGAATTTGATCGAGGCGGAAAAACGGTGTATGCAGATACTATCTGAATGCGCTTTGCCCTACCGGGAGGCGCTGCCCGAGGTGCTGGATGCCTTTGAGGCAGAATTGCGTGCCGGCCGTAATCTTTATCCGGATTATGGCAGCGGCCATCCGCTGGAGACGGGGTATGCAAGCTACGCCGCCGCAGCTCTTGCCCTGCTGGACGATATGGGCATCACCGCACTATCGCGGTAAGCATGAGTGCATAGAGAGCTCAAAGGGAACAAAAAAGATAGACAGAAATGCCCTCTTGGCGTATGCTTCGAGCAACACCGCTCCCCATAACGCACCGTTTTCCCTTGTGCTCGTGTTAACGGTTTTATTTTACTTAAAAACGGGAGCATGTATTAAAAACGAACTTAATAAATCCCAATAAACTCTTTATATCTTATTAATAAAGCCCAAGACCATGCGCGATAAAAAATCACAAGCACCGCGGCCGATCACGACGGAAGACCATCACGATAAAATCATAGATGTCTTTCGCCGCTATAAACCCGGCAGAATCCTTGATGCATGCTGTGGAGAAGGCGCTCTCACGGTTCGACTTGAAGAGCTCGGCTATGATGTTTCCTGCTGCGATATTCAGCCGGATCTGTGCAAGATTCCGGGCAAGGAAGTTCTGCCGTGCGACCTTAATCAACGGATCCCCTTCGAGGACAATACGTTTGATTATATCGCCTGCACCAACGTGCTTCACCGCCTGTACGGCTTTGATCGTGCCGTTTCCGAGATCGCCCGGGTACTCAAGCCAGGCGGTACGGCCATCATTTCACTCCCGAACTACTCGTCGATTACCCGGCGTATGCGATATCTCTTCCTCGGTTCGATTTCCGACGCGGTTAATACGCAAAAATGCCGGGGAAACAGCACGGCGCCTGAGGCAAATTTCCGCAACAGCCTGATACTGCCGCAGCTTGTTCTCTGTCTTGAACGGCATCGTCTGCGGATAGACCATCTGGAGCAGGACCGCTTCAAAAGGACCTCCTTCTTTTTTGCGCCGCTTGCGCTGCCGATTTATATCGGAAGCTGGCTCACAGCACGTCCGCGCCGCAGGGACAACCGGCGCCTGCGCTGGGCAAACCACCCGATGGTGCTTCTGGGCGGTCCCCATATCGTGATCGTGGCACAAAAGGATGCTGCTTAATCGCAAAGCCGTGTCGAACGATCAACCCACCACAATCGAGACAATCGGAACGACCCGCTGGGTTGCATACCGTGAACACGCAGATCTGCTTCGCGAACTCAGAGTATGCGGCGGAGAGCCCTGGAAATCTGGAGCTTCCTCTAAGCTGATTCTGGCCGTTCGCGACAAGCGGGCCTGCTACGCGTACACAAGCCCGGAAACGGGGCGCACATACTTCATTAAAGTCTATCGCTATCAAAAAATCAGCACCCGCCTCCGTCATATCTTCCGGCTGAGCCAGGGCGAAAAAGAATGGCATCAGGGAACCGAAGCAGCGCGGCGGGGAATGCGGATACCGGCGTATCTGGCCCTTGGCACACGCCGCGAGGGACTCAAGGTTCATGAGGACTACTGTATTTCAGAATTCCGGGAGGGGCTCATGCTTCCGACGGACTGGCTTGCAGACAGCAGCCTCCTTGAGAAACACGGTGGAAGAGAGGCTTTTTTGCACACCTTTTCGCAGGCCTTCGGGGCAGAGGTGCGCCGCCTGCACGATGTGGCTCTTTACCACCGGGAGATGAAACCTGGAAACCTTTACCTTGAGGAGAGCGAAGACGGCCTTTTATCTATCGGCTTTCTCGACGGCAAACACATAACCGTGCTCTCGCAGCCCTCCGAAAAACAGCGCATTATAAATCTTCTGCGAACGTTCCGGATGTGGGAGCCCGAGATGCGAAAGCATGCGCTTCCGCGAATCTGTCAAAAATGGTTTCTTGAAGGCTATCTCGGAGAAGCTTCGAAAGGTATGGCAGGCCAGGTCTGGCGAGATCTTGCCCGCATGCTGCGTGCTGCCGGAGATTCCATTCGCGGCCCCAGGGAGTCCTCCCGGCGATAGAGCCCCCTGTCAGGGTACTGCAGGACATACGCCCGAGAAAATCAGGACCCGTGGAACCACGGGTATCCTGTTAAAGGGGCAGTAGTCTGTGGCTTTTACCGTGTCGTGCTGTTGAATGCCGGTGCGCAGCATGTGCCGGCTATTCGCGGTGCGGAGAGCTTTCATTTTTCCCCAGAATAGCGTCAATGCGGCTAATATCTTGGGTTAAGATCCTCAGAGGGCATGATCGGCGACGCAGGCGTTTCTGATACGCACTCTAAAAACTCCTCAAGCTTCTTCTCGGTAATAAAATAGGTTTTCCCAACACGTCGGGCGGACAGCTGCCCTTTTTTATGAAACTGCGTATGCGGGCAGGGGTGGTCCCGAGCCGTTCGGCAACCTCTTCAGCGGTAAATATTTTTAATTGCCCAAGCTCTATCATGCTCCGGTCCTGACAGGGTTTACAGTTGCAGATTTGATCAAGGTCCGGCATCCAAGCCGTGCCGGATGACCTGTTTAAAAACTATATACTATGCACAGCGTATGTGTCAACGCCAGAAGCGCAGTGAAAGGCTGTGCCTGCAACAGGTCTGCGGCTGTTTTTCACTTGGACGCACCTGTTCGCTTCTGATATAATTTTGCACCGTATAACAATATGAGCTGCAATCCTGCCTGATCATATACGCAAAAGCACAGCGGCTGTGCTGCCGCGCGGGACCGCAGACGACCTATCACCATTGCACGGATATGCCATGACCATCACCGAACGCGCTCAATGCGCCAAACAAAGCTCGCTTCTGCTGTCTGCGGCCGATACCGGCCTGAAAAACAGAGCCCTGCGCGCTGTTGCAGAAGCGCTCCGGGACAAGGCTGATATAATCCTTGCGGCCAACGCCCAGGACCTTGCACGGGCGCAGGCCGACAGCCTCGCCGCCCCGCTGCTCAAGCGCCTGGCCTTTGACCGCGCAAAAATCGACGGCGCCATTGCCGGCATTGAAAGCCTGATCAGCCTGCCTGATCCGGTCGGTGAGACCCTGAGCGCGACCGAACTTGACCAGGGGCTTGAGCTGTACAAAATCAGCTGCCCGATCGGCGTTATCGGCGTGATTTTTGAATCGCGCCCGGATGCGCTTGTACAGATCTCCTGCCTGTGCCTGAAGAGCGGCAACAGCGTTCTGCTCAAGGGCGGCAGCGAGGCACTGCATACCAACCGCGCGCTTGCCGACATCATCGCGGCTGCGACCGCAGCATGCGGCATACCCGACGGCTGGATTCAGCTTCTTGAAAGCCGCGCCGACGTAGGCGACATGCTTGCGCTGGACCAGCTGATCGATTTAATTATCCCCCGCGGGTCCAATGAATTTGTTCAGTATATTATGAACAATTCCAGCATACCCGTGCTGGGCCATGCGGACGGTATCTGCCATGTCTACGTTGATGAGGAAGCCGACATTGACATGGCCGTGCAGGTTACGGTCGACTCTAAAACCCAGTATGTTGCCGTGTGCAATGCCGCCGAAACTCTGCTGGTGCACAGCCGGATAGCCGATCGCTTTCTGCCGAAACTGGCTGCCGCCATGAGCGGACACGGAGTCGAGCTTCGCGGATGCAGCCGGACAGCTGCGATTATTCCGGTTCAGCCGGCAACCGACCAGGACTGGAAGACCGAATATCTTGACGCGATTCTTGCCATCAAAATCGTTGACAGTCTGGATGCAGCGGTCGCTCACATCAACACCTACGGCTCAGGCCATACCGATGCCATTATAACGGCTGACACTGAACACGCGCGCCGCTTCATGAACCTGGTTGACTCCGGCAATGTTTTCTGGAACTGCAGCACGCGCTTTTCAGACGGGTTCCGCTACGGGCTCGGCGCCGAAGTCGGCATCAGCACGAACAAAATCCACGCGCGCGGTCCTGTGGGGCTTGAAGGACTGCTGATCTACAAGTGGAAGTTACTTGGTCAGGGGCACACTGTTGCCGACTACGGCAGCACGAAAAAATTCACGCATCGCCCGCTGAAGCGGCCCTGCCCGGTGTGAGAATATGTGCAGACATGCACTGGGAGGGAGATCAGCTTCCCAGCTCTTTGGAGCGCGCCACCGCAGCGCTGACCGCATCGATCAAGGCCGCGCGCACGCCCATCTTCTCAAGCCGGTACAGGCCGTTGATCGTGGTGCCCCCCGGAGAGGTGACCTGATCTTTAAGGGAGCCGGGGTGCTCCCCGGTTTCAATCACCATCCGGGCAGCGCCCGCGCAGGTTTGAGCGGCAAGCTGCAGCGCGGTAGCGCGCGACAGTCCATTGCGCACACCCGCATCGGCCAGCGCCTCGATAATAAGATATACGTATGCCGGCCCGCTGCCGCTCAGGCCCGTTACCGCGTCCATCAGGGCCTCATCAACCACAACCGTTGTTCCAAGCACGTCAAACAGGGCGCGTGCAAGACCCAGATCTGCGTCAGTCGCGTTGGGCCCCCTGCAGATGGCGGTTGCGCTCGCCCGCACCTGGGCCGCCGTATTGGGCATGATGCGGACAATGCGCCCTGTGCCGCCAAGCCCGGCATACAGGGCTGAGGTGGTAATGCCGGCCGCAATCGACAGACAGAGCGTATCCGGGCCGGCCGCAGGCTGAATCTCGCTTAGGAGCCCGGCCACGCCCTGCGGTTTTATTGCCAGAAGCACCACATTTGAGCGCCGCACGATCTGCAGGTTGTCGGGCAGGGTCACAATGCCGCAGCTTTTTTCAAGCAGGGCCCGCCGCTCAGCGCTGACATCCGACACGACAATACGCTCCGGCGCAAGCAACCCCGCCGCCAGCAGGCCGCGCACGATGCTGTGGGCCATCATGCCCCCGCCGATTATTCCCAGCCGTATATCAGCTGCTTGCATACCGGATCCTGTGTGCTGGTGCAGGCTGAGCCGCACCCGTTATTATTCAATAGCGCCTGCGATCTTAAAGATCGGCAGGTACATGGCAATCAGCATGGTGCCGACCGTACCGCCGAGAACAACCATCATCAGCGGCTCAATCATCGATGTGAGGGTTTCAACCGCCTGGTCGACTTCCTCCTCGTAAAAATCCGCGATTTTACCAAGCATGGCATCAAGCGCACCGGTTGATTCACCCACGGCGATCATCTGACACACCATCGGCGGAAATACGCCGCTTTCCATCATGGGCTCGGCAATATTTTTCCCCTCACTGATGCTGGTCCTGGTTTCATTGATGGCGTCTTCGACGATACGATTACCCGCTGTCTTGGCGACGACATCAAGGCCGTCCAGGATCGGCACACCGCTTGACAGCATGGTCCCAAGTGTGCGGGTGAACTTTGCAACCGCCACCTTTCTGAGCAGGGTTCCGATTACCGGCACATTCAGCATAAACCTGTCCCACAGATACTCGCCCCGCTCGGTTTTTTTAAACCTGGCAAAAGCATACCCGAGGGCTCCGGCGCCAAGCCCGAGCTTCCACCAGTGACTGCGCAAAAATGAGCTCATATTCATAACCGTCTGGGTGAGGCCGGGAAGCTCACCGCCGAAGGATTCAAACATCTCCGAAAATACGGGAATAACAAAAATGAGCATGACAAGCACAACCACGATGGCTATCACGGCGACAACCGTGGGGTAGACCATGGCGCCCTTGACCTTGGCGAGCAGCTTGGCGTTCTTTTCAATATAGGCGGCCAGACGCTGCAGGATCGTATCCAGGATACCGCCGAGCTCACCGGCTGCCACCAGGTTGCAGTACAGCTTGTCATACACCTTGGGGTGTTTCTGCAGGGAATCTGAAAATGTCGAGCCCCCTTCGACATCATTTTTTATCTGTGTCAGAATTTTCTTGAACGTCGGATTCTCACACTGGCTTGCCAGAATTTCAAGACCCTGCATCAGCGGCAGGCCGGCGTCGATCATGGTTGAAAACTGGCGCGTGAAAAGAATTAAATCCTTGGTTTTAACCTTAGGCTGCAGGAAAGCGACATTCTCAAAAATATCCTTGGGCTTCGGCTTGACGGTAACAGAGGTGAGGCTCTGCCGTTTAAGCAGCTGCTGCGCTGAAGGGATATCCTTGGCCTCGATCTCACCCTTCTGCTTTTTACCCTTCTGATTGATGCCCTTCCATAGATACAGCGGCATGTTCGTTACCCCCGTGGCGCACTGTGGCAGTCTGATGTACTTACACTACAGCGCTGCTCCCTGCAGGCTCGCCAGCAGCACGTTATTTATCATCGTGAACCGTTGTTTTTAAAACTTCTTCAATCGTTGTCGTGCCCGCCAGCAGCTTGTTGATGCCGCTGCGGCGCAGTGTTTTCATGCCGCTCTGCACGGCTTCGCGCTTTATCTCCATGGCCGAGGCTCCCTGCAGCACGAGCTCTTTCAGGGAATCCTTCATCGGCATGACCTCATAGAGCGCGATGCGGCCCTTATACCCGGTATTGCTGCAGATATCGCATCCGCTTCCCTTGCCGAGGGCTACCGGGTCGGGAACATCATCCGGTATGGTGCCCAGCTTGTCAAGCTGCTCGCGGGTAAGCTCAATCGGCGCACGGCAGTTGCCGCATATGCGGCGGGCCAGGCGCTGGGCGACCACCAGGTTCAGCGACGAGGAAACCAGGAACGGCTCCACGCCCATGTTCAGCAGACGGTTAATCGTGCTGGGCGCGTCATTGGTGTGCAGCGTGCTCAAAACAAGATGGCCGGTCAGCGCGGCCTTGATCGCAATTTCAGCGGTTTCAAAGTCGCGGATTTCGCCGACCAGAATAATATCAGGATCCTGACGCAAAAAGGAGCGCAGGGCATTGGCGAACGTCAGCCCGATCTCTTCATGCATCTGTACCTGGTTGATGCCTTCAAGGTTGAATTCGACCGGATCTTCAGCGGTTGAAATATTCTCCGATATTTTATTCAGCTCCGACAGCGCCGAATACAGGGTGGTGGTCTTGCCGCTGCCGGTGGGGCCTGTTACAAGCACCATGCCGTAGGGCATATGAATGGCGTGCTGAAAATCAACCAGCTGGTCGGGATCAAAACCGAGCTTTGTCATGTCAAGCTGCAGGTTGGACTTGTCAAGCAGGCGCAGCACAACCTTTTCACCGAAAAGCGTAGGCAGCACCGAGACCCGGTAATCCATTTCCTTGCCCTTGCCCATTTTCAGCTTGATGCGGCCGTCCTGCGGCAGCCGCCGTTCGGCGATATCGAGGCGGGCCATGATTTTCAAACGCGAGACAATCGCGTTCTTCATGCTGATCGGCGGCCGCATCAGCTCATACAGGCTGCCGTCAATGCGGAAACGCACGCGGAAGGTTTTTTCATAAACCTCAACATGAATATCGCTGGCGTTTTTATTGACCGCATCCGTGAGTATGGCATTCACCAGCTTCACCACAGGCGCGTCCTCGCTCGCGCGCTCAAGAGAACTCAGGTCGATATCATTGCTGTCATCAACAAGGTCGACATCTTCTACGTTAAATTCATCCAGCAGATTGCCCAGCCCCGCCGTCGTTGTTTTATAATACGTATCAATAGCGCTCAAAATCGCCCCCTCAGCCGCTATGAGGGGCTCCACCCGGTATCCGGTCAGAAATTTAATATCGTCAAGCGCGAAGATATTGGTGGGATCGCTCATGGCCACGATCAGGTTTGAATTTTTAACCGACAGCGGCATGACATGATATTTCGAGGCGACTTCATCGGGAATAATTTTCAGCACATCGGGGTCGATCGTAAATTCGGACAGCTTGATGGATGGCACGCTGTACTGCTCGCTCAAAAACTGCAGCAACTCGCTTTCCGTTACGTAATTCAGCCGGGTCAAAGCTGTGCCGATCCGGCCGCCGCGCTGTTTTTGATCCTGCAGCGCAGCCGCAAGCTGCTCAGGAGTAATAACATTTTTGGAGACGAGCAGTTCGCCGATTTTTTCCGCCATTACCGTTCCCGCTTACCATGGCACATGCAGCCATGCACTAAATAATCTGGTTACGCCACACGGCGTACAAAACAATTTTATTGTAATATGGCCTTATTGTTTGTAAAGTTTTTTGTTAAAAACTGTTTTACAAGGCTTAGATAAAAAGTTGCAAAAAAAACATTTTTATTATACTTCTTTATTCACCCTGTCCGGCCTGCATCCGGGCATTATGTCCTTTTCGGAAATATAGGACGGCAGCTTGATTAAAATTACAGTCTGTCGCTTGCCGAAAATGAGTTATTCCGGCCCCAGCCTTAAAAAACAGGATATCTCACAGGCCTGAGCGCCTTTCAACCGGACCAGCGTCTGCGCATAACACCGCTGTACAGGTCTCCCTATGAAAAAGAACATTGTCTTCGGCGTGCTGATCAGCGGTGTTTGTATTTACTTTGCATTTCGCGGGATCGACTTCTCCGCTCTGACTGCAAGCATAGCTTCCGTAAACTATTTTTACATCATTCCCGTGGTAGGCATTGTCGTACTCGGGCATTACCTGCGCTGCTACCGCTGGGGCAAAATCCTCGAAAAACTGGTCAGTTACGACCAAAAAACACTCTTCATACTCGGCTCAATCGGATTCATGGCGGTCGGGGTGCTGCCGGCCAGGCTGGGTGAATTCGCCCGTCCCTACCTTGTCAAAAAACGCAGCGGCGTCAAAATGTCGGCATCCATGGCCACCATTATCGTCGAGCGGGTATTTGATCTGCTGACCCTGATGCTGTTCATGTTTATCGTCATCATCAGGGTTTCGCTGCCGCCCGAGATTGTAAAGGCCGGCATCACCATGCTGACCATATCGGTATCGCTTTTCATTATGCTTATAATTCTGGCAATCAAGCGTGAGTTTTCCATCAAGAGAATCGATGCTGTGCTGCGTGTATTTCCACCTAAATTTGCTGCACCGCTCAACCGGCTCGCGCACTCATTTATCGACGGCCTGCAGATTCTGCCTGACATCGGCAAAACACTCTATGTCCTCTTCCTGTCGCTGCTGATCTGGGCGGTGGTGGGCCTGTCTGCCTACGTGCTTTTTCTGGGGTTCGGGTTTGATTTATCAATATACAACGGCTATGCCATTACGGTTATCATCGCGCTGGGCGTTATGCTGCCGGCCGCACCCGGCTTTATCGGCACCTACCACATGGCCTGCAAAGTCGGCCTGGTCGCCTTCGGGGTCTCGCAGGCGGACGCTCTTTCCTACGCCATTCTGCTGCACTTTTTTCAGATGATTCCGGTCGTCGTGCTGGGACTTGCCATGCTGCCGTTTCAAAAAATTTCCTTTTCA
>VGSH01000105.1 GCA_016875025.1 Deltaproteobacteria bacterium | reverse complement strand
GGTCGATCTTATTTATTGATTGCGTTTTTCTCCTTGAAAAACAAGGCCGGACACGGTACTTTTGATTGGAATGTTTTTTTTAAGGATACA
Source organism: Deltaproteobacteria bacterium (assembly GCA_016875025.1). Classification (GTDB taxonomy): domain Bacteria; phylum Desulfobacterota; class WTBG01; order CAIYCZ01; family CAIRTM01; genus CAIRTM01. The sequence goes on along the minus strand of VGSH01000105.1, from coordinate 9,765 downwards.
TAGTATGAAAAACGAGGAAATCAGAAGCCTGCGGCGCGCAGGAATTTTCAAGGCGGCCATCGCGTGCTTCAATGAAAACGGCTATTATAAAACCTCGGTCGACATGATATGTGAGCGGGCCGGCATAACCAAGCGCGGCCTGTACTATCATTTCAAATCAAAGGATGCATTGTTTATCGAGCTGTTTCATTACCGAGGCAGGCAGTATTTTGATCATATAGCCGATTTTACAAACAACGTTGAAGATCCGCTCGAGAAAATCAGGATGTTTGTCCACCGGGGCAGCCAGTTCATGAAGCGCAATGAGGATTTTCTGCGCTTCTTTGTCGAATTCATGATCGTGGGCGCACGCAATCCCTCAATCGGCGCTGTGCTGAAAGTCCATTATGAGAACTCGATCGATAATTTCAAGAAATTGCTGCGCTCTGCCATTGATGCCGGTAAAATGGCTGATCATGACATTCAGCAGACTGCCCAGGCAGTTTTTATCAGTTCCATGGGGATGTTTTTTACCTACTATACGCTGTCGCCGGGCTTTAATCTGCTCAAACAGCATAATTATGACATCGAGGTGATCTTGCGGTCGGTCTGCACTGGACAGCAACTGTGATTGGCATGTCCGTTGCTGGCTTTTTCATAAATAAGGGTTGCCTGATCAGCAGGGATATGATAAAGTTAACTGACCAGTCGGTTTATTTTTTTTAGAACGGATTCGGCTGTCATTAAAAAGATCGATGAGACATAAGGAGCATGTGCCATGGCAGACTATGATGTGATCGTTATCGGCTGCGGGCCGGCAGGCATGATGGCCTGCGGAGAGCTTGCCAAACGCGGTGTCAGTGTTCTGGGTATCGACAAAAAGCCAAAGCTCGACATCAACATCCGCACGGCTTCCGGGTACTGTTTTCTGGACCAGAGTTTCAACCATGAATACATAAAGCGCACCCCGCAGGGCCAGAAAACAAAGCTCGAGTACACCGACACTGGCTTTACCGTTACCTACGGCGGCAGCATGGAGGGCATCTATCATTCCCACATGTTTTCCGACACCGGCAAGCACTGGCAGGTCACGGTGACGAAGAAGCCCTTTTATCATATTTTCAATCCGCATCAGTGCCATGCCGACCGCTTTGCCTGGGCATCAAAAACATCGGCCGAATTCATGACCGAAACGCATTTCCGTCATGTCACCCAGGACGCAGACGGCGTGCGGGTCAAGGTGCGGCGCCTGGGTAAAGACATATACCTCACGGCGAAGAAGCTCATCGCTGCCGACGGGCTATGCTCGCGCGTTGCCAAGGTGACCGGTGCCAATGCCCCGCGCACCAATTTCGGCATGAAGGGTCCGACGATCGAATACGAGCTGACCAATGTGGAGTGCCCCTACGACCGCGGCGACATGTTCTTTTTCGGCGCGAAGAATTTCGGCGGCCGCGCCGGCGGCATCATCATGGTGCCCAGCTGCCACGGCGATGGGATATTCCGCATGGAGACCATGTCCATGCTGCCGGCCTCGACCGCGACCGACCTTATCGAGTACTTCACGAAAAAGGGCCCCTATGCCGGCTGGTTTAAAAAATCCGAAGTCATCGAGACAAGCGGCGTGGTGATTGAGTTTCTTTCGCCCATGATCATTCCCCATCAGGGCCATATCCTGTTTGCGGGTGATTCAGCCGCCTACGGGGAGTGCCTGTACCAGAGCGCGGTCATGGCGGGCTACAAGGGCGCCGAATGCGTTATTAAGGAACTTGACGGCAAACAGGGCTATGCTGAGTACACGACCTGGTGGGCCGATCATTTCAACTGGGTGCGTGAGCCCAAGGCCATGGCCGACTATACCAAGCGGGTTCTGTTCCCGCGTTTCTTTTCCGTGCAGGAGCTTGATTACCTGTTCGACCTTTCCAACAAGTACCCGATCGTGATGGAGGAGGCCGAGGCTTCGCCGTACACGTTTTCAACCATGATGATGGAGTCCTTCATGCAGCTGCCGGGTGTGTCCGACGAGCTCAAGCAGCGCATGCAGTTTATTATTGACGCGGATATGGCGCAGGTGGCCCAGGTTGTCGGGCAGGTGCAGAAGGCCAAGTAGGTTTTTCGAGCGGAGACACGACTCATGCCGCGCGGCAGGGAAAATCGCAAAGAGCATATTCTCGAGACAGCCCTGCGCTGTTTTAACGAAACCGGCTACCATCTCACCTCGCTGGATGCGATCGCGCTGGCAGGCGGCATCAGCAAGGGCGGGCTTTACTATCATTTCCAGTCCAAGAATGCGCTCTTCATTGAGCTGTTCCACTACCGGGGGCAGCGCTATCTTGACCAGGTGCGCGCGTATGTGAGCGACATCAGCGACCCGGGCGCGCGTCTGGATGCGTTTGTCACCCGGGCCAGCACTATTTTGAAGGAAAACGAGGATTTCATGCGCTTCTTCCTCGAGTTCATGTCGATCGGCGCACGCGATCCGGAAATCCGGCAGGTCATGACCGATTATTACGCGATGTCGATCGATAATTTCAGCCGCATTATCGAAGACGGCATCTCAAGCGGCGCTTTTCATGCCGACAGCCCGCGGGACGTGGCGCGGGCAGTCTACTTCCTTTCCATGGGCGTGTTTTTTACCTATTTCACCATCAACCCCGATTTCGCGCTCGGCGATCAGCACGCCATGCATATCAATAATATCCTGCGTGCCCTGAAACGGACAATATCCGGCAGTCCGGTCTGAGAGTATCCGGCCCAACAGAATCGCTTTTGAAACCGGGAGGATATGCATATGCCCTGTGATCTTGCCATTGTCGGGGCCGGGCCGGCGGGGCTCATGACCGCGCGGACCGCAGCCGGGCTCGGGCTGAAAACCGTGCTGCTGGAAAAACGAACCGATGTCGGCCGCCTTACCCGCGCCTGCTGTGAGCAACTGATCATGGATCGTCACTTCCAGGGCGATACGGTCCGGCTTGAAGGCGGTGCGGTCGTATCGCTTGAAAACGGTTTCCGCGTGCCGTACCAGGGTCCGGCTCTGGACGTTGTGCACAAGTATTTTGTCTCCCCTGCCGGCAGCCGCATCCACTTTGCACATCCGGATCGTAGCCCCATTGTTATCAAGATCGATAAAGGGGCACTGCTGGGGGGGCTCTGGGACGAATGCGCGCGCGCAGGCGTTGACCTGCGGTCCGGCGCGCATGTGCATGGTGCCCGTGATACGGGCGCAGGGGTTGAGCTGTCTGTCACCCGAAGCGGCAGGCAGGAACGAATCGCGGCGCGTCGGCTGATCATTGCCGACGGAGTTAATTCAAGGCTGGCCGGGCGCATGGGCATCACCAGCGGCAGGTCCTGCATGGCAACGGCCCTGTGCGTGATCTATTTCCTTGAAGGCGCCGAGAGCTTTCAGCCCGACACCCTGTATACGTATTTCGGCCGGGCCTATTGCGGCCTTGCACCCATTACAATTAACGCCGGACGGCAGCCCGGCCAGACGAGCCTGGTCGTGATCGGCAACAAGGCCAATCCGCCTGAGAAGCTTTTCCGCGCCATCACCACCGAAGGGGCGCTCGCGCCGAAGCTCAAGCGGGCCCGTATCGCGGGCAGGCTGGGCTGTGCGGCCAGGGCCTGCATGCCGCTGCGCACTCCTGCCCAGGGTAACGTTCTGGTTATCGGCGACGCGGCCGCCTATGTAGAGGTCGAGATGCAGGGTGCGCTCGCCTGCGGATTTCAAGCGGCCCGGGCCGTGGCTGCAGAGCTTGCGGGCCGGGCCGGATTTGAGGACTATATGCGCTGGTGGCAGCGCTCGTTCGAGTTCAACGGCGACGACTGGATGCAGGTGGCGCAGGGTTTCGCCCTGGTGCCCGCCTACGGCGATGATGAGCTCGACTACCTGTTCGGCCTGGTTGAGGGCGAGGTGCTCGAGGGTACCTACAACCAGTACCGCTCGCCGCGGCTGATGTGGGGCGCGATCCTGCGGCATTCGGAGCGCATCCGGGCCGAACTCCCCGCGCTGCACGAAAAAATTATGAACAGGACACAAGTTGCGCTCAGCGATATGCTCTGAAGCCGCTGCACTGTAGCGTGTACGGCACAACGGGTTCTAACAGGCTGTTGAACGCCCATCTGCTGCGGTAGACCTGCTAAGGGTGTCCCTTTTTGAAAAGCCAGTAAAAAGAGACTTTTTCAACACGCTGCTGTTATAAAACGGCGGCCTTTTTTTCCGACTGTGTTAATATTAGGATAATGAAGCTCGTCACCACAGCCTCAAAGCACAGACTTACCCTCATACTGCTGCAGCGGCGTGTAGCAAGCGCTTTTGAGTGTGTTGTGCTCGGCAGTGACAGGCAGTGGACGAGTTTTCAGCCGAAGCTTGCCTGTATGTATGATTTTTCAAAAAAGGAAATTGATGCCGGCAGAGGGGATGAACCGTTTGTATTCGTTGATGCCTTTGACGCCATTGTGGTAAACCTCGATCCGAACTATTACCGGGCATTGTATAATGGTAAGCCGCTCTTTGCAGCGGAAATGTATAACTGGCCCGATACAACCTTGAGCTATCCCGAAGGAAACTTCCTCCACAGGCAGCCCTATCTTAACTCCGGGTGCTTTATCGCGACTGCGCGCGATATTTGCGCTCTGCTGACGAAAAATCAATTCAGACACTATACCAATGACCAGCTTTACTGGGCGCAGGTGTATGTCAAGAATCCTTCTGGGTTTGAGCTTGATTTTGATTCCCGGCTGTGCGCGTGCCTTATTGCGTACTTAAAGGATCCTCATGCCCTTCGTAAGGACGGCAGCGATTTCGTATTTTTGAACACCTTCAGGAATCCGGGAATATTACATTTTAACGGTCCTGCCCGGATCAAACGACGCATGTGGTTCTGGTATGGGTATCTCATGCTGCAGGCGATGAGGACGGGCGCCCGAAGGGTTGCAAAAATTTTTTAAGAAAGCTACACTTCTTATTCCGCGCAGTGTTGGGCATGAATCAACACAGGGAGGAATGAATATGAAAACGATATACATGCTTGTCGTGTGTCTTGTGGTAGCGGGCTGCAGTAAATCCGTTCGCCCGGTTCTCTATCCCAACGCCCACCTCAATGCGGTGGGGCAGGAGCAGGCGCAGCGCGATATTGCCCAGTGCGGCGAGCTGGCCGATGCGTATGTCAAGAATGCGCCCGCCAGAGACGCTGCAAAGGATACGGCTGTCGGCGGCACAATCGGCGCGGCCACGGGTGCTGCAGCCGGCGCTGTCTGGGGCCATGCTGGCCGGGGCGCGGCCGCAGGAGCAGCCGGCGGTGTCACTGCCGGGGCCATGCGCGGTATCTTCCGTGCGAAAGACCCGAGCCCGGTGTACAAGAACTTTGTGAACCGCTGCCTCAGGGAAAAAGGCTACGACCCGATCGGCTGGCAGTGATGTGTGCGGCAAACAGCGGCGTATACCATTCCCGATTCCTTGTTGATCCGCCCGATCGGACGGATCAGCGGGCCGCAGGGTTGAATAATCCATATTTCACATGGGGAGGCGTATGAGCACAGCGGACGTGGATACCAAAATGAACGAATTCTTTGAATACACGGCCAGATTCAGTCAGCAGTTTCCCGAGATTGCCAAAAATTTTATGGGGCTCATGGGAAGCGTGATGGAGGACGGCGCGCTTGGGGCAAAGGAAAAGGAACTGATATCGCTTGGCATTGCGGTCGGCCTGCGCTGCGTGCCCTGCATTTACGCCCACACCCGGGCAGCGCTTGGCCAGGGTGCGAGCCGGCAGGAGATCATGGAAGCCGCCTCGGTCGCCGTTTTGATGCAGGGCGGCCCCGGCATGGCCCACGTGGCCGAGGTCATGAAGGCTCTGGATGCGTTTGCCGAACAGGGCTGATATGCACGACGGCCCCCACAACAGGCAGATAAAAAGAGCACCCGGCTTTGCAGCGCCGGGTGCCCGTTCCATGTGGTGATCCCAACGGGACTCGAACCCGTGTTATCGGCGTGAGAGGCCGACGTCCTAGGCCGCTAGACGATGGGACCGATATGTGGCTGGGGAACCAGGATTCGAACCTGGATAACCAGATCCAGAGTCTGGCGTACTGCCGTTGTACGATTCCCCAGTTGTATACTGGCTGGCCGCCCTGAATACTTGACAGCCTGAACGTTCAGCACCTGCCATCATACTGCCCGGGGCGCTGCAAACAACCGGAATACCATAGTCTATCTTTGTTTTTCAGTCAAGTTAAATTTAGATTTTGACTTGCGCGGATAAATTGCCTATAATTTTGCGCTTTAACTGCCGCTTTTTTATTCGTTGCATGAGCGGCTGATTGATGACAATGCGCATGGGTGCGCCATGGCCGCTGGATGCTCGGACCGAGTCCTTCGCGGTATGAGTGCTGCGTGTGTTGAAAGGAATGAACCGGTATGTATGATCGCGTCATGGTAGAAAAGGACGCTGTTGAAAGCAGCGAATCCCGCAGACAGCTCAGCGTGTTTTTAGACGAATTTTTTGCTGAAGCGCTCGCGGGCCAGCAAAGCGAGCTGTTTTACAGCCAGAAGGCCCGGCAGCTGCAGGAAATAAGCCCGGATGGCATTGCCGCGCTCACGCGCCGGCTTCAAAAGGCGGACTGGGCTGAGCAGGATGTGCTGGTGCAGCTGCTTGCCCGGTTCAGCGGGGTTGATCACGTCAGTTTTCTGCAGGAATTTGTCGGCCGGGAGGCGTTCATGCCCAAAACCGGCATGAAAATTCTCGATATTTTCAACAAAAGCGATGTCATTATCAGCTCCGGCGTTGCCGGCATCCTGCTCGATTATGATACTTTCGCTCAGCGTATCACGCAGGCTCTCATGCTGGATGCCGTTGATGACGCTCTTGTGCATGATTTCCTGGCCAGCAGCCAGAAGCAACAGGACGGCATCGCAGCCCAGCTGCTTGAGGACTGCGGGCCGCGCAGCGCACCGCTGCTGGCGCGCATCTGCGCTGCCGATAAAAAGGCCGGTGAGCGTATTTTTGCGATGCTTGATACTATCGCGGGTGAGCGGGGCTTCCGGGTCATGGAAGCCCTGTATGCCGTTGACGGGCGCAAGGATATTTTGAAGCGCATGAAAAAGGCAGTCCGGGCGCTGTCCCAGAAGGGCATCAGCGTGGCGCTGCCGCAGACGGCTGCGAAAAGCGCCCCGGTATTCCAGTCTGCGGGCCTGCCCCCGGCGCGCGCCTTTGCCTCCACGATTGACGCCGAAGGCTTTCGTATCCTGTTTCTCGTCAAGCCGGTCAGCCCGCATGAATCCAAGGTGTTTCATGTCGTCACCAATGATTCCAAGGGCATTCACACGTTTGATGTTTTTGCCGCCATCAGGGGAGAATCCTCACAGCTGATTAAGAAGCTGCTTCAGGACACAAAGTCCGACTTCCGCGAGATTGAGACGGAGCACTGCGTTGCGCTGGTCATGGAAGCCGTTGAAATCGCGCGTGCGCAGAGCCGGATCGTGCCCGCGAGCGTTGCCCAGCTTGAGTCTCATTTCGCCGGCTGTATCGGTAAAAAAACAGCTCCGGCCATCTTTGACGTGATCAGTGCCGATGAAATCAGAGCGCTTGATCCGGCCCCTGATACGGGGGCGCTTACAGATGCGATGGAGCTGGCGTTCTGGTTTATTGTCACTCCCGAGGGCAGGCGCAGCTGGGAAGCGCTGTCGCGGCAGGCCACCGGTGAAAAGGCAGCCGTGGATGAAGCCCGCGATCAGGTTCGCGCCTGCGCGGCTGAAGCGCTTGCTTCGTTTTTTACGGACGCGCGCAAACACATGTTCATGCGCAGGCTTGAAGAGCATGCCTTTATTCTGTACTCCAAGGGCTATGCTGATCAGGCGCGCGCTGCGCTGGCGGCTGCCCTGAACCTGGCGGCTCCGGAGCACGACCCGGTGCGCGACCCCTTCTGCGTCAGGATGATCGAGCGCGCTTTTGAGATTTTTCAAAAGTCGCTGGAGGACAAAACAGGCGGGCCTGCCGTCGGGACAGCCGTGAACGGCTGAACCCGGCGCAGACGCACTCTGCTCATGCAAAGGCATATGAAAATTTTTATGCTCCTATACGGGGAGACCGCATCATGATAGAGCCGCAGATACCCAAGGGGTTTCGGGATTTTCTCCCGCAGCAGATGATGCTGCGCCGCGACATCATGCGCACCATGAGCGCCGTTTTTGAACGCTACGGCTTCGTGCCGCTTGACACGCCCTGCCTGGAATACGCCCGCACCCTGGAGGGCAAGTACGGCGAGGAGGGCGATAAGCTGATCTACCGCTTTGAGGACCGGGGCGGCAGAGCCGTTGCCCTGCGCTACGACCTGACCATACCGCTTGCGCGCGTGGCTGCCATGTATCAGCTTCCCAGGCCGTTCAAGCGCTACCAGATCGCGCCGGTCTGGCGCGCGGACAAGCCTCAGAAGGGCCGCTTCCGTGAATTTTACCAGTGTGATATCGATATCATCGGTGAGAGCAGCGCCTGCGCCGATGCAGAACTGCTGTGCGTGGCGCACGCGGTGCTGCAGGCGCTGGGCTTTGACAATTACCTGATAAGAATCAACAACCGCAAGATATTGAATGCGCTTGCCGAGCGTCTCGGCATTGACACGGCCCGCATTCCCGGGTTTTTACGCGCGCTTGACAAGCTGGATAAAACCGGGCCCGGGGCCGTGCTGCGGGACATGCAGGCGCAGGGCCTGCTCACAGGCGATGCCGAGCGCATCGTGCGCGAGCATCTGCTGGCCGGGGGAGATAATTTCGAGGCGGTCGCCGCGCTGGTGAGCGGCAGTGAAACCGGCGCGGCCGGCCTTGCCGAGCTTGATCTGATTGCGCGGGTGCTTTCCGCCGACGGAGTTGACGGGAGCTATTATAAGCGCGATATTTCGCTTGCCCGCGGGCTTGACTACTATACGGGCCCGATCTTTGAGGTTGTGGTCACCGAGCCGCGCATCGGCAGCATTCTGGGCGGCGGGCGCTATGACGGACTGATCGGCCTGTTTACAAAGCAGTCCATGCCGGCAACCGGTATTTCCTTCGGGCTCGAGCGTCTGGTGACCGTCATGGAGGAGCTGGGCATGCACGCACAGACGAACAGCCTGACGCAGGTGCTGGTCACGCAGTTCAGCGACGGGCTTCTGGAGGACGGGGTCAGACTGGCAGCCCGGCTGCGGCAGAGCGGTTTTAATACCGAGCTGTATCCCGCGCCCGATAAGCTCAAAAAACAGCTGTCCTATGCCGCCGCCCGCGGCATTCCGGCGGTGGTCGTGCTCGGGCCTGATGAGGCCCGCGATGAACGGGCAACCCTTAAAAACATGCTGACCGGTGATCAGGCGGTGCTTGAGCAGCAGCATCTGGCCGAGGCCATCCGCACAATGCTCTCCTGACGCATATGCGCTATGACGGTCTGATAATCCGCCCGCCGAGCGAGGCCGACAGCCTGATCCTGCAGGTGGCCGTGGGCTGCTCGCATAATCAGTGCACGTTCTGCCCGGCTTTTAAGCCCAAACAATTTCGTGCCAAACCTCTTGAGCATGTGCTGCAGGATATCGACAGCGCGCTGCATGCATACGGCCCGGGAGTGCGCCGCGTTTTTCTGTGCGACGGTGATCCGCTGATCCTGCCCTCAGCGCATCTGAGGGCGATCCTTGAATGCTTAAACGCTGCATTCCCGAAGCTGCAGCGAGTCGGCATTTACGGTAACGCCAAAAGTATCCTCAAACGGACGCCCGAGGATCTGGCGCAGCTGCGCAGCCTGAAGCTCGGCATCGTGTATCTCG
>VGSH01000104.1 GCA_016875025.1 Deltaproteobacteria bacterium | reverse complement strand
TTGCAGGATCATTTGTGTGTGCTTCATCTCTCGCTCCTTTTGTAAATAGGATAATACGTATCTGGTGGTACGTACCCAACGTGAGACTTGACGTTAGCACAAATGATCCATTTTCATAGTATCTACAGAACGCCGCGGTGACGAATGGCACGTTCAATGCGGCAAACGGCACCATTCAGCGGCCCGTCAGGGACACTATGAACGACCTTAAAAACCTTAGCCTGCCTGAACTTATTGAGACCCTGCAGCCGCTCGGGCTGCCGCCCTTTCGCGCCCGTCAGCTTTTCAGCTGGCTGCATCAGAAACAGGCAGTTGATTTTGATCAGATGACCAGCCTGCCGTCAAATGTGCGCGCACAGCTCAAAGAAAAATTTATTATCAGCCGCTTTGTGCCCTGCCGGACCGAAAGTTCAGAGGATGGATCGCGCAAATATGTTTTCAAAACCGCTGACGGGCACGGCATCGAAAGTGTTCTTATTCCGGAACGCCGGCATCTGACCCTGTGCATTTCAACGCAGATCGGCTGCGCCATGGGATGCCGTTTCTGCTGTACCGGGCAGGGCGGGCTGGTGCGCAACCTGCGACCCGGTGAAATCGTGGGCCAGGTGCTCTGCATTGTGCGGGAAAACAATCTGGGAGAGCGCCTGCCCAATATCGTCTACATGGGCATGGGCGAGCCGCTTGCGAATTACGACAACCTGATTACAAGCATACGCATTCTGCAGGATGAAAACGGGCTGAATTACTCGCATCGCAAGATAACCGTGTCAACCTGCGGGCTGGTGCCCGGCATGCAAGCCCTGGGCCGTGATACGGACGTGAATCTCGCCATTTCGCTGAACGCGCCCGATGACCGTTTGCGAAGCGAGCTGATGCCGGTCAACAAAACCTATCCGCTTGCGCGATTGCTGGAAGCGGCCCGCAGCTATCCGCTGCCGCCCCGCAAGCGCATTACGTTTGAATATATCCTGATGCGGGATGTCAATGATAGCGACCGCCATGCGCGAACTCTTGCCGGGCTGTTAAAAGGCATCCGCTGCAAAATCAACCTTATCCCCTTTAACGAGCACCCGGGCAGCGAATTTCGAGCTCCCGACGAACAGCGGCTGCTCAGTTTTCAAAGTATTCTCGTCGAGCACAACTACACGGCCCCGATCAGGCGCAGCAAGGGCGCCGATATCGCGGCCGCCTGCGGCCAGCTCGGCCGGCTTGACGGTGAAGCCGCACACTGACAATCAAAGGGTAGCTGACAAATGCCGTCAGGGCTCAAGCCAGGGTTCTGACTCCTGCGCGGGCTGCTCTGCCTCTTCGGGCATAAGCGGATCAGGAGGCAGGATCTGCATGTAGCGCTGATACACTGCGGGAGTATAGGCGGTTGCGGGAGGATCATACGGCGGAGGCGCTTCTGCCATTTTGCGGGCCTCTATAATGTCCTCATAGGTAATATCGCGCGGGACAGTCAGGGTCTGATCGGGGAATACGACCATGGGGTCGCGGATCTGATCGCGGTTGGCCTTGTACAGCAGCGGCCACATGAATTTGTCATTAAATATCTCGTGGCGCCGCGCGATATCAAGCAGGGTCTCGCCGCTTTTAACCTTGTAGGTTGAGGGGAACATGCGCTCGAATTCAACGCGGCGGGCATACGCGGCCAGCTCTGCGGTCTCAGCCAGCAGCTGTTCGCGCTGCCTGTTGGCCGCCTTGATAATAATTTCGGCCGTCCGGTTGGCCTCCGCGATAATCTCCGCGCCGGTTTTCTGGGCCTGCTGCCGTTTTTTCTCCTGCTCCAGCCTGACGATCCGGCCCCGTTCAATCGCCTCCGGCAGAGACGTTATTTTTGCGTGCGCCTTTTGGACCTTTTTAAGGCCGTCCATATAGCGCTGCGTATTGAGATCTTCCTGGGCACCGTCCAGCAGCTGCCTGATCTCTATGAGTTCGTCGCTGGCATACTCCTTTTCAATGCCCTGGGCATAGCTGTCCCAGGCTTCATTGGCGCTGAACAGCAATCGCATGGCAAGATCTTTTACGCGCTGCTGCTCGCCCGGTATCTGCTGCATGGCCTGCAGGACGACCTCCCGGGACCGGCGGGCAAACTCACGCGACTTGCTGTATTCTTCAGTCCGCATGCTGCTGCGGGCCCGGCGAAGCAGCATGCGCGCTTCCAGATATTTTTCAGGCATGTACACATGCGCTTCAGCGGTTTGTGCCTGCTGCAGGGCCTGTTCCGCGTTGTCGATATCGGTGATTGCGAGCTCACGCAACGGGATGCTGCGGCAGCTCAACAGGCCGCAGGCCAGCATCAGCACAACAAGGACAGCGCGCGCGGCGTGCCGTACATTTCTTTTCATACAATGGCTTCTTTCCGGAAAATTAACTGCACTGCTTTCATTGTAGATAAAATACTGAAGCAATGTCAAATGGATTAATCAGGGGCTGCCCGGCAGCCTGCACACGGGTTGCGGCAGGGGCAAGGCTGTAAATCTGCGCTGCGGTAAAAACGTGTATTTTGCAAGCTGCGCTCCGTCGCTGGTAATCTGAATGGCGCCGTGCACATCGGTGCGCAGCTCCTGAACAGCGCGTTGCCGGTAGCGGCTGAGCACGTCTGCGGGCAGGTCGCGCCCGGCGTATGGTCGGCAGCTGAAAACCGCGCTCTCAGGTTTGATCGCGTCCAGAAAGGCCTGCGAGCTCGAGCCGCGCTTGCCGTGATGCGGAACCTTGAGCACCCGGGCCCGCAGGTCACGCGAGCGCTCGAGCAGAGCGTGCTCCTGGCGCGCGCCGATATCGCCGGTAAAAAGAAACGCATGCGCTCCGTAGCTGATTTTTATAACCAGTGAGATGTCATTGAGATCATGGTATGCGCGCGCCGCTGCCGCCTGCCGCACATCAGGGCTGAGGAATTCTATTGTTGCGCCGTCGATGGACAAGGCGGGTGTGCCGAACACCGGCGCACGCACCGCAAGGCCCTGCTTGCGCGCTGTTGCAATAATCGCGGCAAAGTTCGCCTCAGGATACTGCTCTGCCGGGACCCACAGCTCTTCGGGCTGAAATGCTTCCATGACCGCGCGCATGCCTCCCATATGATCATGATGCGGATGGCTGATTACCAGCCAGGCAAGATCCCTGATGCCCATGGCGCGCAGCGCCGGCACCACAATCGACTCTCCCGCATCAAACCGGTCCGAGCGCAATCCGCCGCTGTCGATCAGCATGGCACGGCCCTGCGGAAACTCAATGACGGCTGCATCACCATGGCCCACATCCAGGAATGTTACACGCAATTGCCCGTCAGAATGCTTTGGCGGAGCATGCAGGCACACAACCGCAGCAGCCGTGCACAGCAGGCAGGCCGCCACCATAGAGCGCTTTCGCAGGCATAGCGGCAGAAGTGTCAGCGCTGCGTAACAGGCTGCGATTGCAGCAGCCGAAGGCGGAGCGACCTGCGCGCATATCATAGGGGCATCCGACCAGTAGCCGATCCACAGCAGGGACTGTTCCAGGATCAGCGCTGCCGCGTGCACAAGCGCGGCGGCTGCGGGCTCGCTCAGCGGAAGCAGCACGGCTGCCGCAAGGGCGCAGGGCACGGCCCCGAAACCGATTGAGGGAATAAGAATAATGTTCGAGAGTATGCCTGCCAGGGAAAGCTGCTGAAAATAATAGGCCGTGAGCGGGGCGGTGGCAGCGGAAGCAATCACGGACGCAGCCAGAGTGCCGCCAAGAAAGCGGTACAGCCACAGCGCAGGGCGGCGGGTGCGCTGAGCAGATGCAGGCCCCTCGATTGCGGCAATCAGTTTCTGCACCGGCGCAGCATACAGGATCAGGAATAACACCGCCCCGAATGAGAGCTGGAATGAAATTTCAAACAGCGAGGCCGGCATCCATACGAGAATGATACAGCAGGCCAGGCCGAGCGCGTTGAGGGCATCCTGCCTCCGGTTTATCAGCAGGCAGGCAATGCAGACCGCGATCATGATTCCGGAGCGCAGGGTCGGAATCTGCAATCCTGCGATGCAGCAGTACACGGCTACCGGAACGAGCGCGAGCACGGCAGCTGCCTTCCACAGCACGACATAGAGAAACAGGCGCGGGAACCGCCGCAGCACGAAGCAGGCCAGCGCAAATGCCAGGCCGGATACGATGCCGATGTGCAGGCCTGAAATTGCCAGCAGATGCGCGACACCCAGACGCGCAAACCGGTCTTTAATCTGCGGATCAAGAGTTTGCTTTTCACCCAGCAGAAGCGCCAGAACCAGATCGCGCTCAGGGGATGCGAGCCGGTCGCAGATCAGGCTGCGAAGCCCGGAGCGATAGCGCTCAAGCGCCCGCAGGAATGGATGCCCCCCGTTTTCCCGCAGAACGATGATGCTGCGGTCATTATTCAGGAAGGTGGTCAGATATATCCCGCGATGCGCCAGAAAACGCTCATAATCAAATCCGCCCGGATTGTTGAAATTGCGCGGCCGGCGCAAACGGCAGCCAAGCCGCAGACGCTGGCCGTAGTGATACGTGCGGGATGGTTTTTGCAGGGTAGCCTGGACAAGGCCGCTGCACGGAAGCTGTTCGTTTGGGGTTTCAATGCAGTCACAGGCCAGCGTGAGCCTGAGCGCGCCGGATGCAAGCGGCTCTGTGCGCTTGACTTCGGCCTCGACAAAAACGGGACTGTGCAGCACGCCTGCAAGCTGCCGGACATGCGCGGGGAGGTCGTGAAAAGGGGCGTAGGCAAGCGCGCCCAGAACAGCGGCAAGCAGTACAACCGCGGCTGTGCCTGCGGCTGCGCGGCGCAGGCATATGCAGCCAAGCGCTAAGACAAGCGCGCAAGCGCCTGCTCCAAGGAGAACCCGGCTGGAGACGGGATAATAGCGTTCAATGAAAATGCCCGCGCCGTAGGCAATCGCGAGCACGGCAGACGGCCGTCGCAGCATTGCGCCCCTCCTCGCAAATACTCCTGTTTGAATTAATAATAAACGTCCGTAAGAAATTTCAAACAGAATGTTTTGTCATTCTGAGCGAAGCGAAGAATCTTATTTTTCAAATGAGCGCGAGATTCTTCGTCGCTTTGCTCCTCAGAATGACAAGACAAAGACTTCATGGTGACTGATTCGTACTTTTTTCATAACCATCAACCTTGAACATCTCTTCTCCTCATTCCGGCGGACGATACTCCTTGCATTCAATATTTTCAATAACCAGCAGAGCGCCGAGCCTGCGTGCGACAAAGCGCCACAACAGCCGGTCGCGCACATTGACCGTGCTTGACAAGCCGTCAAGAGCGGGCGTGAGCGCGTGCAGCTCACGGCCCTGCCCATCCTCGAAAACCATCCGCACAGCGGCGCCGCGCTGCCGGGCATGCATGGAAATGCCGTCGGCAAGCGGGATCTTTCCCGCTGCAGGAGCTGGCGCGTCTTCATACACCGGGGCGATCAGCATGCGCGCATCGCGCAGGCGGTCGGGCTGCTTCAGCTCAGCGGCCGGCACAGTACGCCTTGAAGCACTCAGGCCCGCATCCCCGGAGAGCGTATCCAGGGTGTCATCCCTGCCTGAGAGGGTCGCGACAGCATGTTCGGCCGGGGACAGCTTTTTCGGCAGGCCTGTTCGAACCGGCCTGACATAATCGAACACCGGATAGGTGATCTCGATTGAAATCCAGCCGCGGTTTGCAACCCATGCCTGGCACCACACCCCATCGTTCATGTCCATCACCAGCCGCGCGGGCAGGCCTGCGGCGCGCGCAAGCGTGCACACCAGACGCGCCCTGGCATGCCGGTCGCCGCTGCCCGAGCGCAGCACATCAACAGCGCCGGCAGGGGCACTTTTGGTATCAGGTGCCTCAAGCTGCAGGCTCTGAACAGGGCTGGAGTACACGATGTCGCGCAGCGCAGCGTACATGTCCGTGCGTGATTCAGGCCGCACCAGTTCGCCCGCCAGCTGCACGATCAGAGGTTCGTCCGAAGGAATATGCTCGCCCGGCAGCACATAGCCGGCAACATTTTGTGGCAGGCTCTCAGGAAAAGGACTCATGCGCGCACATTGGGTATCAATGCTTTCAGGTGCAATCACCGCGCCCTGCACCAAAAACAAAGCCTGTGAAAAAGTGCCGCTGAGCAGCAGGCGCTGCGCACCCGTGCGCTCAGCGCGCAGGCTGTAGTCAGCCGTGTCAAAGTTGAAATCAGCGCCGGCCCACAGCGCGCCATAATACCAGGCCCTGCCACCGAAGGGCAGTGACGGCAGCGCCCAGCCGAGCTCCCGGCTCCGGCCCGAACCGCTGTCAGCCTGCCACAGCACGGCCTGCTCGAATGGACAGGCAAGGCCCAGACCCTCGACATTCTCGCCCGGACAGGCGTCCGGTGCAGACGTACCACTTCGTGGTCCCAGGCCTGTTATGCCGGCCGGTGTTGCAATCCACAGTGTTCCGTGATCATCAAGTGTCAAAGCATCGATGCGATTATCAGGCAGGGGGCTGTCGGCAGAAGTGTATACGGTCCAGCGGCTGAAGGCGTCCAGCTTCAGCAGGCCGGCCCCGTCCGTGCCGACCCATTTGCTGCCGCTCGCGTCTATGACGAGCGCGGTTGCCGCAAAGCGCCCCAGCGGGCTGTTGCGGCCGGTATAGGACATCCAGCTCGCGCCGTCAAAAACACTGATGCCGTTCGGGGTCAAAAACCAGGTCCGGCCCGGTGATTCCTCCACAATGCGCATAACCCGGTTGCCGATCAGGCCTGAATTGGACGAGGTGAACTGCAGCCAGCCGCCCTGCCGGTCAAGGCGGCTGGCGCCCTGATTGCTGGAGCCGAACCAGAGATTGCCCTGATGGTTTTCGGCGATCGTTTCAATGTTATCACTGCCAAGGCCTGAGGCGCTGTTGTAGGAAGCCCAGTTAAAGGCCGCGTCAACGCAGGCGACTCCGTTGCCGCTGACGCCAATCCATCTGGTGGCATCGCGGGCGCAGTAAATCGTCCGCACACTGCCCGCAGGAAGAGGGCTGTTAGTGGATGTCAGCTCGGTTGTACGGCCGCTGCGCTCAACAACCAGTAAGCCGCCGGTGCTGCCGATCCACAGCGCGCCGGCCTCCGGTGCCTCGCCGGTTACCGGTTCAAAAGCGATTGCCGTGCCTGATCCCGGTCGGGTTCCCGCAAGCGGAAACATATATTCACCCATGGGGTCGAGCACGCCGAGCGCGGTGCTGCGAACGTCTCCGGGCGCTGCAAGGCCGAACCACACATACCCGCCCGGGTCAACCTCGAGAAAGGTGATCCGGCCCTGCGCTGCCTGCGGGGGCAGCGGCCGGGAGAGCCACTGCACATTCTGGGCGCGCGCGGTCTGTGCACAAAAAACGGCGGTAACGAGCATGGCCGCGCAAAGACCAGCGCGCCTAATAAACTGAAATGGTGAAAGGATATGTCTGATCACGTGTGAGGCCTGCGTACCGCAATGATTAAAAACTGGAAATGAGCTATGCATAACAACTGTCTGCACCAGAGTCCGTTGGAATGGCCCTCACCGGTTTTACGCAGCACAGGAGCGCATGAGTTTTCAGTGCTGCGCTTTGAGCTGCGCGATCAGTTCCGGCACGATTTTTTGCACATCGCCGATCAGGGCAAAATGCGCGATCTTCAGAATCGGCGCGTAGGGATCGCGGTTGATCGCCACGATCACGTCGGCCTGCTGCATGCCTGCCAGGTGCTGGATCGCACCGGAGATGCCGCAGGCGATGTAGAGTCGCGGCTTGACCGTTTTGCCGGTCTGTCCGACCTGATGGGGATGCTCGATCCAGCCCAGCTCAACTGCTGCGCGCGATGCGCCGACCTGCCCGCTGAGCAGTTCGGCCAGCTCGCCGAGCAGCTTGAAATTATCCGGGCCCTGCAGTCCCCGGCCGCCGGAAACGATAACCGGAGCCTTTTCGAGCTGCACCCCGCTGCCGGGTTTTGCAATTGTTTTGAGCACCTGCACGCAGTCATCAGCCGCATCCGCAACAGTCTCGACCGTTACAACCGTGCCGGTGCGCCCTTCGTCCTGAAAAGCCTGCATAACCCCGGGCCGTACGGTCGCCATCTGGGGCCGGTGATGTGCGGTGACAATGGTTGCCATGATATTGCCGCCGAAAGCAGGACGGGTCTGCAGCAGACAGCCGTCCTGCGAATCGATCACAAGACCGGTGCAGTCGGCGGTCAGGCCGGTTTTAAACCGGTTTGCCAGCCGGGGTGCCAGGTCGCGGCCCATGCAGGTTGCGCCGATCAGCACGATCTCGGGCTTGTGCTGTTCAATAAGCGCGGCGATAGTCCGCTCATGCGGCCGGGTGCGGTATGGATATAGAAACGGAGCGTCGGCCAGGTAGACCACATCGGCCCCGCCCTGTATCAGGGCCTGGCTGATTGCGCCCATGCCGCTGCCGGCCAGCACTGCTGCCACCCGACACGCACGGGTCTGGGCCAGTTCGCGGGCCTTGCCCAGCAGCTCAAACGTTACCGGGTGTACAATGGTATCCTGCTGCTCGGCGATTACCCAGATATCGCGATAGGAGCCGAGATCAGGCGGGGGAGCAGGCTTGCCTTCGGAGACAATCGCGCCGACACGGCAGACCTCGACGCAGGCACCGCAGCCGGTGCAGTATTCGGTCAAAACGGGGATTTTACCGTCAAGCCTGATGCCGCTGAACAGGCAGGCCTTCACGCACAGCGAACAGGCGATACATTTTTCGGGCAGCAGTGTGATCATCGATAGTCCGTAGTTAGAATCCTGAACGCAATACTATAACTTATCGTCCGTTCGCCCTGAGCCTGCCGAAGGGCCGAACGGACAGAGAATTATCCGTTTATGGTTCGACAAGCTCACCACGAACGGGAGTCCATTTTTCTTGGCATAAGCAACAAAAAAATTACATGCTCCAACCGGCCTGCGTTGTGGCTACAGGCAGCCGGTCTCGCGCAGGCGCGCGACCAGCTGCGCGGCCATTTCCTTTTCACTGCCTTCGAATACTTCCCCCTTTACGCTGCGGTCAGGCTCGAAAATTTTCTTGACCGCTGTCGGCGAGGCGCCAAGTCCCAGCATGGAGGCCGGCAGGTTCAAATCCTTTGCGCTCCAGAGCTTGATATGCTCACCGCTGCAGGCACCTGCAAGCGCATACAGCGACCCATAGCGCGGCACCGGACCCGAAGCATTGACGGTCACCAGCACGGGCGGCCGCGCAGCGACCAGCTCCCGGGTGTGTTCAAGGCCGCGCTGAATGCGAAACACCCCCTCAACAAAGACGATTTCCTCGGCATAGGTCACCTGCGGTATATCCAGAAAACCGGCCAGCTGCGGGCCGACCTGGGCCGTGTCGCCGTCAATGGCCTGGCGGCCGCACAGGATCAGGTCGAAGGTTTTCAGCTTCAGCACCGCGCGCGAAAGCGTGAACGCGGTCAGCAGGGTGTCGGATCCGGCAAAGGCGCGGTCGCTGAGCAGCACGGCCCGGTCAACGCCGAGGCACATAACCTCCTCCAGCACTGCTTCAGCCTGTGGCGGGCCCATGGTGATGGCGGTCACCGTGCCTCCGTGCTCATCGCGCAGGCGCAGGGCCGCTTCAACCGCATTGGCGTCTTCGGGGTTGAGGATGCTGGGGATGCCTTCGCGCATGAGCGAATTTGTTTTCGGATCAATGCGCACTTCGTTGGTGTCGGGCACCTGTTTGACGGTAACGATAATGGAAAGTGGGGCCATGGATGCTGTCTCTGTCTGGCTGTCCTGACGGACAGCAACAATATTATTTTTTTGGGTCTTCCGGGTTTGTTGTGACCAAAAGGCCCCCTGCTTTGTACCAGGTTCAGTTCAGGCCTGATGCGTAAAGTTGCCGTACTGCCACGGACAGGGTAGTTGTTTTTAAGCCCCCTTTGGTATAAAAGGGGGTTGGGGGATTTGCCGGAAGAATGAAATCCCCCTGTATCCCCCTTTTATAATTGTGCCATTTGGCGATGGGGAAAAACGGGAGTAAAATCATGATGAATCTACCACATCGATCTGGCAAACGGAAGGAGGGCGTA
>VGSH01000103.1 GCA_016875025.1 Deltaproteobacteria bacterium | reverse complement strand
ATATGCCATCAAGTAGCCTCCTTTGCCGGATATTTTATCACATCCAGCATAGCACTTGATGACGTATCTTCTATAACCTGTTATTTAATTGTCAAAGAACATGTGGCCTTAATTGCGACACAGTCTCCCTGCCGGGATGACAAAACAACCATTTTCTGACTTTTTGCAACTCCTTCAAGAGCTCAAGATTTTAAAACTCATCGGAGCCCAGGCGCAAAGGGCGTTTTCCCGCAGCCTAACGCTCCCAGCCGGTCACAATGAGCAGCTCTGGCGCTACCCTGCCCTGCGGGTTTCTCAGTGCGACCGCTCCGGACGGAAACAGTTCAGCGCATACATCGCAATGCCGGCGGCCACGGCCGCGTTGAGCGAATTAACAGAGCTGGTTTGGAAGGGGATGGTAACGATCTGATTAATCCAGGGGCTCAGGTCATCAGAGATGCCCCGGGCCTCATTGCCGATGGCAAGAATATAAGGGCTCTTAATCTTCACGGCTGCAATGTCGGGTCCTCCAAGATCAGCCGCTACAACATGGCGGCCCTGCAGGTGTGAGAGATCATTCAGCAGCACGATCTGGCACTGGAATATGGCGCCCATGGTCGAACGCACGACCTTGGGGGAAAACGGGTCAACGCAGCCGTGGGTGAAGATGACGCCGCCGTAGCCGAATGCGGCCGCAGTGCGTATAATGGTGCCGGCATTGCCGGGGTCCTGCAGGGCGTCAAGCAGTACATAGTTTTTATGAGCGCTGATAGTGCGCTCATACTCAAGCGCGCACACCGCAAGCACGCCCTGCGTGTTTTCGGTATCAGCCAGCCGGTTGAAGATTTTCTCCTCAACAATATGCAGGTTTCCAGGCAGCACATCGAGCAGCGGAACGCTCGCCGAACTTGACACGTAGACATCAAGCACAGCAGGAGCGCCTTCGAGCTGACGACAGCCTTCAACGACAAACTGTTTGTGCTGATAGCGGTACTTCCGGTCGCTGATCAGTTTATGGAGATGCTTGATTTTGGGGTTGGTCGCGGATGTGATCATGGGTTTTTTAAATAGCGAGCGCGTTTCCGGGCACTGCTGGCGGCAGTCCGGGGTGCTGTTCACGGGGTCTCAAAGGCCGGGCAGTCGGTTTCCGCCGCCATTGTTACATCTAACGTATTGTATTCGCATTATTTTGTCAATCGGATCATCTGCAGGGCGGATCATCTGCAGGCCCTTGCAGCCTGCGAGTCTTCCGACGATTGCGCAGGCTTTCTTATGTGCGTTCAGCCTCATTCTGTGGTATACAATGGCCTTGCAGGCGTGCTCGGCACGGCTTGTTAACCGGCAACACTATGATAAAGGAGTCGGAATATGCGTATTGCAGCGGTATGCGGTAGCCTTCGCGAAGAGAGCAACACCAATAAGCTTGTGCGCATCGTGGCTGAGGCTGCCGGGTGCGAGTGCGATTTTATCGAACTGGGCGGCCTGAACATTAAGCCGTGCACCGGCTGCGCCGCCTGCATGATGAACGAGGGCGCCTGCCCGATTGATGATGACATGCAGGCCGTATATGAAAAACTGCTTGCAGCCGACGGCTTTATTATCGGCGGGCCGACCTATTTCATGGATATTAACGGAGCGGTCAAGGATTTCATCGACCGTACCATGGCGGTGAAATACCGTGATATAGGGCCGGCCTATTCCGCGGATATGCCCTGGCTGGGCACGGTTCCTTTCAACGGCAAACCGGCCGTGCTGCTGGTCACGGTGGCCGGCGGCGGGCATGAGCGCGCGCTTGAGACGCTCAAGGTGGCCTTTGATGACTGCCACCGTATGCGCATTGTTGAGAAGCTGGCTGAAATAGTCGGCATGAACGATGTGAACGACTTACCACAGGCTCTGGAGCGCGCCCGCGCAGCCGGTAAAAAGCTGGCAGCGGCCCTGCAATCCTGAGCAGACAAACGCGCGGGGCGCCCGCACCTGCGGGCGCTGCAGCGCATTGGCAAACACGTTGCGGGCGGGGTACCCATGACTGAGATGCCGGCAGAATGCGCTGCGCTTGCGTCGCTGTTTCCGGATTGCGTGCGCGCCGCCTGCATGCGCGTGCAGGACGCTCCGCTTCATATCCATGACGCCGAGCTTGCTTTTGTGAAAAAGGCGGTTGAAAAACGCCGCCGCGAATTCAGCGCCGGCCGCTGCTGCGCGCGTGAAGCGCTCAGACAGCTGGGCTGCAACGCCGGGCCGATTGCACAGGACCACAACGGAGCGCCCCTGTGGCCGGAAGATATCGTGGGCGCAATCACTCACAGCAGCACCTACGCGGCAGCAGCGGCTGCCCGCACCTCGCACCTGCGCGGCATCGGCATTGACATTGAAACAGTATCGCGGGTATCCGCAGCGATTGCCGGCAAAATCCTGACCGAACCCGAAAAGGCCCGCCTGAAGCATGAAGCCGACCCGCATGCGCGCCAGCGCCTGCTCGCGCTGATTTTCAGCGCCAAGGAGGCCGTGTATAAATGCCTGCACCCGATCGCGCAAACCCGGATCGGCTTTGAGGACGCCTGCATTGAATGTGACCCATCGCAATCCGTGATACGCATACAGCTCAGTGCGCGCGTGCGGCCGGTTTTTCACGGCCTTCAAAGTCTGCCGGGCCGCTACTGTTTTTTTGATGACACCGTGTGCGCGGCGGTGTGGCTTGCGGCTTGAGCGGCTCAGGGAGGCTGCATATAGCGCCGCTCAACACGCGGACAATTCTGATAGAGCGTGCCTTGAAAAAAAACAGCATATGATTCGCAAACCCCTTTAAGGAGACAAACCATGACAGGACTGATTATCCTCTGTATTCTGATTGCATGCGCGCTTCTGGCTGTCGGCCTCTACAACAGCCTGGTCACCTGCCGGAACCGCTTTAAAAACGCATTCTCCCAGATTGATGTGCAGCTCAAGCGGCGCCACGACCTGATCCCCAATTTAGTGGAAACGGTCAAAGGCTACATGCAGCATGAGCGCGAAACGCTGGAAGCGGTCATTCAGGCCCGCACCGGCGCCATCAGCGCCGCGCAGAAGGCAGCCGGCGATCCCGCCGATGCGGCCGCGCTGCAGGGCCTGGCCTCGGCCGAATCCATGCTCAGCGGCGCGCTGGGCCGCCTGTTCGCGCTGGCTGAATCCTATCCGGATCTCAAGGCCAACCAGAACATGGCCCAGCTGCAGGAAGAACTGTCTTCAACTGAGAACCGGATCGCGTTTGCTCGCCAGGCATTCAATGACGCAGTCATGGCCTACAATATCGCCCGCGAGAAATTTCCCAACAGCATCATTGCCGGCATGTTCAACTTTCAGGAAGCCCAGCTCCTTGAATCCACGCAATCGCCCGAAGAGCGCACAGCTCCGCGGGTGGCATTCGGCTCATAATGCTGCTGTTGTGTGCCGCGGGATGCACGGCCGGGAGCGTGGATTGAGAATTTTCGTCTGCCGGAGGCTTTATGAATTTTTTTGAACACCAGGACCGCAGCCGCACCCGCACCCGCCGCCTGATTGTGCTGTTTGCGCTGGGCGTCGCGGCCATTATCGCAGCCGTGTACGCAGCCGTGGTGATCATTATGGGTTTCTCCAGCGCTGCCGAGCCCGGCAGTGCACGCATGGTGTGGTATAACCCCGGGCTTTTTGCATGGGTTGCGCTTGCCTGCCTGACGGTTATTTCGTGCGGCAGTCTGATTAAATGGATAGCCCTGCGGCAGGGCGGCCCGGCCGTGGCTGAAAGCCTGGGAGGACGCGAGATCATTCCGGGGGCTGCTGATGCCCGCGAGCGCGTTCTGGTCAATGTTGTCGAGGAAATGGCGCTGGCATCCGGTGTGCCTGTTCCCGCGATCTATGTGCTGGATCAGGAGGCCGGGATCAATGCGTTCGCGGCAGGCTACAGCTCAGAGGACGCGGTCGTGGCCGTAACCCGGGGCTGCCTTGAACAGCTCAGCCGCGATGAGCTGCAGGGCGTTGTGGCCCATGAATTCAGCCATATTCTAAACGGCGATATGCGCCTGAATATCCGCCTTATCGCCCTGATCGGCGGAATACTTGTGCTGGCGGTGATCGGGCGCATTATGCTGCGATCCGATCGCCGCGGAGCCCGCGACAAAAATTCCGGCCCTGTCGTCATGCTGGGGCTGGCCCTGTTTTTGATCGGCTACATCGGGGTGTTTGTCACCCGGATCATTCAAAGCGCCGTGTGCCGCCAGCGCGAATACCTCTCGGATGCCTCGGCCGTGCAGTTTACACGCAACCCGCGCGGGATTGCGGGCGCGCTGAAAAAAATCGGCGGTTGTGCCGCCGGCAGCTCGGTTGCCTCGCCGATGGCCTCAGAAACAGGGCATATGTTTTTCGGAAAGGCCTTCAGCTCTATTTTTGCAACGCATCCGCCCCTTGGGGAGCGTATCAGCCGCATTGAAACCGGATACAAAGCGGAGCCGGCCGCCCGGCAGGCAATCCCGTCACGCGATCTCAGGGGCGCTTCTTCACCCCCGGGCGCGGCCGTGTCCGGCTTTGCATCATATCCGGCCCCGGGCGCGTTTCTGCAAAACGCCGGGACACTGACGGAAGCGGCTGTTGCAATCAGCGTGCATATGCTGCAATCCGTTCCTGCGCAGATCCGTACCGAGCTGTATGACCCGTTCGGCGCCAGCTGTGTTATGTACGGCCTGCTGCTTGACCGCAATGATCACTTAAAAGACAAACAGCTGCAGGCCCTGGCCGCCGCACTGCCCGCGGAGGTGCTCCAGCGCGTTGCGCGCCTGCACGCCATCATCGCCGGCCTTGCGCCGGACATGATCCTGGCCCTGCTGGACCTTTCACTTCCGGCCCTGCGGAACCTGTCGCCCCGGCAGTACGCGCAGTTTAAACAGCATGTGCGCACTCTGGTTGAGGCCGACGGCACAATATCCCTGTTTGAATTTACCGTTCAGCAGATTCTTCTGCATCGGCTTGATGCGGCATTTAACCGCAGCGCGGGCAGGGAGGTATTTCGCAGCATCGGGCAGCTGCTTGACGATGCGGTCATAATCATCTCAAAAATTTCCGCCGAGGGCAACGCCGACCCGGCTCAGGCCCGGCAGGCCTTCAAGGCCGGGATGGGGCGGATTCCGGTCAGCGAAGCGCACGACGCGTGCCCGCTTGATGTGAGCCTGGAAGCTGTGGGAAGCGCGCTTTCAAAGTTTGCCGCCTCCCGGCCGGCTGTCAAGCGCGTGCTGCTTGAGGCCTGCGCGCATTGCGTGCTGCACGACCGGCAGGTCAGCCCGTCAGAAGCCGTCCTGCTCCGGGCTGTTGCCTATGCGCTTGATGTCCCGGTTCCGCCGATGGCTGCAGAGCCGTTTAACACCGGCCCTGCAAAATCACGCTAAAGGCTTTACCATTGCCGTGTGCTGTGCTAATTATACAATAAAACGCGCCGGGCACAACGGCACTTCTTACCATCATATACGACATCATACAGGAAGAACAACGCGCGATTCGATACGCTCAGGGGGCGGAAACAGCAATGGCAGATATTGATCACGGGAACTATTCCGATAAAGTTTTTCAGAATCTGATAACCGGCCTGACCGTTTTAAAAAAGAATATCGGGATTTATCCCCCCGGCCATACAACCATCAACCGCACAAGCTCCCAGCTGCTCGAAATCCTCTGCGATGTTTTTGCAGACGACACAAGTCTTACGATCGCGGCTACCAAGAAGGCCCTTTCGATCAACAGCATCCCGCTTGAATCCAAAAGCCCGCACATTCAGGAACTCGCCCTGTTTCTCAACCAGCGGGGCATCGGCTCGCTGACCATTGCAAAGGGGCTCGACGCCGAAGAACTGCAGCAGTTCTTCCGCCTGGCGCTTGCCATCCCGCAGGGAGCCCTGCTCTATCAGGCCCTGGATATTCAGGAGCAGATGAGGGCGCTGCCCCACATGCAGGTTGCCGAACTTGATTTCAGCGGCGTACTGCTCACCGAGGACGGCACATCAGAGGACGCGGCTCACACAGGCAGGCAGACCACATTCTGGCAGGACTTTATGCTGAACTGCCTTCCGGATGAAGATCCGGAGCTTCGCGCGGCAGCACTGTCCGACACGAACGCAGGCTATGACCGTGAAGGCTTCAGGCAGTTCTGCATGAAATATAATGTTACCCCGGGACGCCTGCTGAAAAGCTATCAAGAGATGCTGAAAAAAATTTTTTCATCCGCCGACGAACACAGCAGAGCGCTGGTGGGCAAACAGGCCTTTCTCGAATCTCTTCAAAATGCCCTGGTTGATCTTGCTGAAGAGCTGAAAAATCAGCTGATGGAAATAACCGCCAGACACCTGAGCGAGGTCGAGGATGAGGCCCTGATTCAGGATATGCTCTTCAGCATGCCGGGCGAAATGCTTCTTGCCGCGCTGGAGCGCATCTCCGGGCAGGGGCAGCAGCTATCGCCGGCCCTGATAAAACTGATGGCAAACATAGCCCGGGCGCAGGATCAGGGGGGCGCGCCGGACACCTCGGGTAAATTTGATTCCGCCACCCGCGAGAAAATCCAAAAGCTGCTCAGCAAGGAGCGCTATGATGAATACGTGCCGGAGGACTATTCCAGTATTCTTCAAAAAATTTCAGCCGGACTTGTAAGCACCGACAAAACGGTCGACTTTGACGTGGAAAAGTACCTGCCGGCCCTGCAGGATGAACGCGTCAACCGGGACATCACCATTGCGCTGATGACCCTGATGAGCGGAGATCTCGACGAGCAGGTCTATGCCGATTTTTGCGCTCGGGTCGCCCGGGGGATCGCTGATCTGATACATGCCCGCGAATACGCCCTGCTTGTTAATATATATAAAGCGCTGGTTCACCATGTTTCCCACAAAGCAGGCCTTGTTACCCGCAACGCAGCCGCCGCGGCGGTAAAGGCCTTTTCGCAGGAGCGCTGCATAACGCTGCTGGCCGACGCATTCTCCGCCCAGCCTGCCGCAAAAGACACGGCGCTTGAAGAGCTTGTCATGCTTACCGGCGCACGCAATCTCGGCTGGCTGATAAAACAGTATCTGCAGCTCTACAGCAGCGAGCGCGGCCAGCAGCTGTTTGCCCTGCTGGGCCGCTTCGGGGCGCGCGCGGCAGAGGAAGCTGTTGATCTTCTGCCTGACTGCAATGACGCACAGGCCATGGCCCTGCTGAAACTGATACGCGCCACAGGTGACAATGCCTGCATACAGGCAGTGCGCCGACTGCTGGACAGCGACAACGCCGACCTGCGCCTTGAGGCCCTGCGCACGCTCTTAAAAATAAAGGATGCCTCGGTGCTGCCTGTTTTAAAGAAAATGCTCTGCGCCAGAGACAGACGAACGGTTGAAAAGGCCCTGCTTTTTATTCAGGAAAACGATGTGCGGGAGGTTGCTCCAGATCTGGCGGCCATGATTAAAATCCGGTTTGTCTCCCGGGACAGCCTGAGCCGCAACAAGGCGTTTTTGGCGGTGCTGAGCTCGCTCGGCAACCCGGCGGTGATTCCGGTGCTCAAGCACAAAGCCTCGGTACGGTTTTCATTAACACCCCTGGCATTGAGCCAGACGCAGGTCATGCTGTACAAAAGCCTTGCAGGCTATCCGCCTGATTCTATTGCCGCCATTATTCAGCAGGGCTTGAGCTCCGGCAATCCCGGGGTGCGCAGGGCGTGTCAGGAAATAATCAATGCGCGGCGGTAGCCGGCCGTGATGCACACGACGGGTTCCGTTAGCGCCACAGCGAACAGGTGCGCAGTATGACTGAAACAGACAGGCAGGATATTGTAAAAATCATTACAGAGATCGTATCCACGGTCACCAACATGCATCTCTATCCGCCCACACATCCCCAGGTGGCCCCGCTTGTCGATCGTCTCTACGAAAGTATTTCCATGCTGCTTGAAGCTGTGCCCGAGCTGACGCTGATCCTTGTCGACGAGGATATAGTTTTGCATGGCAAGCCGCTGCCTAATGTCGGTCCGGTGGGGAAATCGTTCGTAAAGCTCCTCACCAAGAAAGACCTTGAGCGCATCACGCTGCTGAAAGGGCTGCCCAGAGAGCAGCTGTTCGATTTTCTGAACGATCTTGCTTCCGTTGACGTAAAAACCGTGTCATCGAGGAGCTGCATCAAGGTCGGAAAAATTTCTTTTGACGGTGAGCTTGACGGCGAGTCGGATGATTTCGCAGAGTTCAGGAATACGATCATAGCGGATTTAAGGGCACTCTATTACGGCATTCGCAGCGGTAAAAAATTTGCAATCGACGAGGTCAAGCACATCGTTGCCCAGTTTATTGAAAATTTCACCCGGTCCATGAATCCCCTGAGTCTGCTGGCGTCCCTGAAGTCCGAGGATGAATATACGTACGTGCATGCGACCAATGTGTCCCTGCTCGCCATGAGCCTTGCCGAATATCTGGGATTCTCCGGCAAGCCTCTTGAAAACATCGGCGTGGCCGCGCTGCTGCACGATGTCGGCAAAATGGTCATTCCCGATGAAATCCTCAATAAGCCCGGACAGCTGGATACCGACGAGCGCACGGTCATGGAAACCCACCCGCTCATGGGACTTCAATATCTGACGAAGCAGGCCGATGTGCCGTCGCTGGCCCTGATCGCGGCCATGGAGCACCATTTAAAATACGACGGCAGCGGATATCCGCATATCAATGATAGCTGGCGGCCCAATATCGTCAGCCAGATGGTGAGCGTTGCCGATGTTTTCGATGCGCTGCGCAGCAAGCGCCCCTACCGCGACGCTGTGGCACAGGATAAAATCATCAGTATCCTGCGCCATGAAAGCGGCAAGGCCCTGAACCCCGAACTGGTTGAACATTTTATAAACATGATCGAGCAGTAGCCCTGCAGGCGGGCGGCACGCACATCACGAAACACAAAAATAGTCGTCTGGATGCCTGCGATCCGGCAGCCCCCCAACCGGAGCGAAAATTTTTTCGCCTCTGCCCGGCTCCGACTCCGAACTCCATACTCCCGCCTTCATACTACCCGGCCTGCAGATGCTGCATGAAACGGTTTTTTATTTCTAACGGAGAAAGCTCAATGATAGTCACATCGGCATTGCCCGGCTCGGCGTGCGCCACGATCACGGTCAATCCGGCAGAAAAACCCTCAAGCGCTGTCTGCAACTGCTGCTCGTCTTCAGCTCCCAGCACGCGCGCACACCCCGCAGCGCGCGCAAGGGCCGCAAGGTCGGTTGCGCCGGCGCGCGCGGTCGGCTGGTTGCCGGTGCTGCCGTACACGCGGTTGTCGACAATAACCAGGCATAAATTCGGCGGGGCCTCGCGGGCAATGGTGGCAAGGGAGCCAAGGTTCATCAAGAGTGCGCCGTCGCCCTCGATCACGTAGACGGGCCGGGCCTGGCTCAGGGCAAGGCCGAGGCCGATCGAACTCGCCAGCCCCATTGAGCCCAGCATGTAGAAATTGCCGGGCCGGTCCTGCACACTGAACAGCTCGCGCGCGGGAAACCCGATATTGGCGATGATAAGTCCGTCTCGTTCCGCAACGCGGCGGATAATGTCTATGCGCTGCATGACCACAGCTCCGGCTGCAGAAAGGCTGCCCGCATGCGGCTCTCGGCATAGGTTGCGCGCAGCGCTTCCTCGAGACGCATGCAATCGTTCAAAGTGGCGATTACATCATAGGGTATTCCCAGTGCGTCAAGCACCCGGGGCGCGGCCTGCCCCATGGGTTTCTGAGCAAGGATGCGTTCCCGCTCCCCTCCACGGTGGCTCATAAGCAGAAAAAGCGGCAGCTCGTAAAGGCCGGTGAGCGATGCCAGCGCATTCACGCAGTTGCCCAGCCCTGAGTTCTGCATGAGCAGCAGCGTCCGCCTGCCTGCCAGGGCCGCGCCTGCGGCAATACCGACGCCCTCCTCTTCGCGCGTTACCGGCACATGGCGCACCCTGCCCGCGTCAAGCAGCTGCATGACAGCGCCAAGCAGGTTGCAGGGCACCGAGCACACCAGGTCGATCCCTGCGCGTTCAATGCTGTCGACAATCTGCCGGTCAATAGTCATTAACACTTCTCATGGATTGAGTTGTAAAAAAGATTCGGAAGCGCTCGTAAAAAGTTCGCAGACAAGGCATTCGGCAGGGGCACGGCATGCCGTGCCCCTGCCGAATGCCGCAATCATTACGTAACATCAGGCACGCAACGCCGTATGCGCCTTTTTACGGCCGTAGCTCCGCGTTGCGTATTTCCCTGCCATCATACACCGGAACAACCGCGAACTGGCCGCA
>VGSH01000102.1 GCA_016875025.1 Deltaproteobacteria bacterium | reverse complement strand
ATAATGAGGTGATCGGCCGCCTTGCCTTCGACCGCAGCCGGCCCAGTGTGCTGCTGTACCATACGCCGGTCGGCATCGAGGACGCGCGCCGCGCAGGGGTCATGGTGCAGCTTTCCGGCCACACGCATAATGGCCAGCTCTACCCCTTCAACGCGCTGGTAAAGCTGTTTTACCGCTACAGCCGCGGACTGTATGACCTTGACGGACTGCTGCTGTACGTGACCCCGGGCACCGGCACCTGGGGCCCGCCCATGAGGCTGGGATCGAGCAACGAGATTACGCTGATAACGTTTGAACCGGCAGGGACTGGTCAACCATAAGCCGGCTTTGTAAAGACTTCAGAGACTTCAAAGACAGGCAAAGACAAAGCATAAAAAAAGATCCCGGCAGCCACAGTCCCTGGTGTCTTTGGTGTCCCTGAAGTCTTTGCATCAAAGCTGACAGTTAAAAATCTATTGGAGGGGAAAATATGCGCGGAGGGGCGCACAACGGGTTCATACCCGTGCACGGAGGATACAAAAAGCTCTACTCTTACCAGAAGGCGGAGATCATACACCGGGCAACAGTTCATTTCGTCCGGCGCTGGATACCGCGAGGCTCCCGCACCCGCGACCAGATGGAACAGGCTGCCCGGTCCGGCAAGCAGAACATCGTTGAAGGCAGCATGGCCTCGGCCACGTCCAAAGAGATGGAGATAAAATTAACCAACGTCGCGCGCGCGAGCCTGGAAGAGCTTCTGGAGGACTATCGGGATTTCCTTAAAATCAGGGGAATCGAAGAATGGCCCGCTGAACATCCCTACGCAAAGCGGCTCAGGGATCTCTGCCGGATTACCGACGCTGACTATGAGACATTTAACAAAGGTGTTGAGCACCCCGACCCGGCAATAGCGGCAAATGTAATAATCGGCCTGATACGGGTCGCAAGCCTGCTTCTTGACCGGCAGATCAAAAGGCTCGAGAAGGACTTCCTTGCTGGCGGCGGCCTGCGCGAAGGCATGACCAGGGCGCGGCTGGCTGCAAGAAACAGGGCGAAAAGATAAAAAAAGTGCAGAGGCAACGACAGCAGCCCTCCCGGCGGGCGCCGCTGCAGAAACGAGGGCGTATATTCTCCTCCAAGGATTTGTTTGACAACCCTCACTCCGCGCTCCCGTATACTCCCGGATTACACGCGGCCGGGGGCACAAAGCTTGACTGCAGGGCACAAAAAACGCTTTAGCAGGATGTTGAAAAAGTCCTTTTATACAGGCTGTTCAAAAACGCTCGGATGCAAGGCAGCAGATGGGCGTTGTTCAACAGCCTGTTAGAAAAAATTCCGCATGGCCATCACCGGCAATATAAAGACCTTTTATCTGTCCAGCCTGCTGCAGCTTTTGTCAAATGACAAAAAAACCGGCATCCTTGAGCTGACCGACGGCAGCGATATCGTACAGGTTTTTTTCCGGGACGGCACCATTATCAATGCCTTCGGCTCAAGCCGGGTTGAACGCCTTACAAATTATCTGCGCAGTGAAGGCATTGTCAGCGCCGAGCAGCTTGATAAAGGCCTGAACATGTCCGCGCACACCGGAAAAAAAATCGGCAAGGTGCTGGTTGAGCAGGGCCTTATTTCGCAGGAACTGCTTGAGAGCCTGTTGCACCGCCAGATCGAGCAGACCCTGTTCAGCCTGTTCCTCTGGGAGCAGGGTGAATTTGAGTATCGCGATCAGGAATTCGATCTGAGCGATCAGATTGTTACCAGCTTTGACACGATGGGAGTCGTTCTTGAGGCCTCCCGCAGGGTTGATGAAATTTCCCAGTTAAAACAGCGGGTCCCGCAGGACAATGAAATACTTGCTATTACCGCAAACAGCGAAGCCCTCCAAAAAGCTACGCTTCACACCGCCGAGCGCGCGGTGCTGAGCCTTATCAACGGGAAACGTGCGGTAAAAAGGGTGATTGAAGACAGCGGGTATGATGAATTAAAAGTATACAAAACGCTTTTTTCGCTCGTTACTGCCGGCCTTATTATCAGGGAAAAAAACACTCTTAAGCGCCCCCCGGCCAGTGTGCACAAGGAGATCAGTGAGCGCAAACTCTCTGTTGCCGCTGCTGCCGACCAGGTGATTGCTCCCTCCTCCCAGGGCCCGGACAGTACCCGGCCCGTGCCCGGTCCGGCTCAGCAATCCGGGCAGACGCCTGAGAGCCTGTTTGCAGCACCGGCGTCTGAGCAATCCGGGCAGACGCCTGAGAGCCTGTTTGCAGACCCGGCGGCAAAACGCATCGAGCAGACGACCCAAAGTTTATTTGCAGCCCCTGAAAACACTCGGGCGCACAAGGCTGAGCTGCCTCCGGAGCCCAATGATATGGTGCTCGAGCTCGAACCAAAAACAACAACTGCTGCCCGCCCCGGCGCACCGGACTCAAACACCCCGGAGGACCGATGGCTAAGTGAGGAGATACCTCCTGCGGGACAGACAGTTATAAAAATCGATGGAGAGTATCTGGCCGGAATTGACTT
Source organism: Deltaproteobacteria bacterium (assembly GCA_016875025.1). Classification (GTDB taxonomy): domain Bacteria; phylum Desulfobacterota; class WTBG01; order CAIYCZ01; family CAIRTM01; genus CAIRTM01. Next base: position 7,865 of record VGSH01000102.1, on the reverse strand, counting down.
TTCCGATATAGAGCCGGTCGGACGCCCCAAGCTTCAACCTGTCGACAAAAATGAGGTTGCTGAGGCGCTGCGAGCCTACGGCGACGAGGGCAACCTTGATGACTATGATAATGAATTAAAGCAGGCCAGGCAGCGTATGGTGAAAAAAGCGATTGCATGCGTCGCGGCCGTTTTTGTGATTGCTGTTGCAGGATTGTTGCTCAAACCGGTTCTGTTTCCGGATGAACCTGCTCCAGAACCTGCAGTAGAGACGCCCCGGATTGTAAAGAAGAAGGTCCCGAAAAAAGATCCTCAGGCAGTAGAAAAACCCGCTGCTGTGGCTCAACCCGGCTCCGGAGGACACCCGGAGCCCGCAGCCGACGAGGAAGCGGTTGTCGATTTGTTTCTGGACCATAAAGGATGGATTTCAATCAATCTGCCCCCGGGCTATAGCATCAGCGAGCAACCCCTTGAAGATAGAACCAGTGTCCTTATCAGCTACGGCACCGATATTACGCTATCGCTCTCGGTTGTCCCGGAATCGGCTGTCTGGAATGCCGAAGACGAAATGTATGCATCCATCGTAAAAATGCAGGGCAGCGGCAGCCGGCATGTCCAGAAATACGGCGTGCTGAAACACGCGGGCTGTCCGGGCTATACGCTGCACTTTACAAGCGAACGCGACCAGAAATCAGTCCAGACAGCCATCTACCGGTTCGTGTGCTTTAATAAAAGCGTGCGGCTGGAAGTCAACAATTCGAGCTGGCGCACAGACGCAGGCCGCAAGCTGGGAGAGCGCATTCATGCGGCTATCGAAAGCTCGTTTCTGATTTATCAGTAGGCCGTGTCCAACCGGTTGCATCTTCTTCTATCCCGCAAAATCATCATCCCCGGGCGGTGGAATCTGCCGATCCGTTTCGAATCGGTAGTCGCGCCCCCGCACGCCGACACACACGCTGCGTTTGTCGACCGTCAAGCGGGCGCTGTCCTGCGGATAGCGGTGGCGGGCAAGGTTCATCAGGCACAGGGCTTTTTCAAGCCCGTCGCCGCGCTGGAAATTCCACACTTCATCAGGCTGGCTCATGCGCGTTCCATCGTAAATGGAGACGTTTTCCATGCGCCGCAAGCGCTCGGCCGCATCAGCGAGATCCAGGCCTTCAAGCGCGGCGACACTGACCGGGTTGCGCTCAAGCGCGGCTTTCACAAAAGGTTTCCAGTGTGAGCGCTGCATGTCGCGCCAGGCCTGAAAAGCCAGGTCAGCAACCGGACTGCGCGAGCGTTCAGCATCGAGCATGGCAATAACTTCATCCCGGGTACTGTCCGGGGCTATGCGCACGCAGGGGCCCGGCGCCCAGGTTTTCTGCTCCAGCGGAAGCCTGGGCTCAAGCGTGCAGAACCTCAGCAGATCCGCGACAACCTCTTCGGCATTAAAACAGCTGCAGCTCAGGTGCTGCCGAAGCTGGGCTCGGGCCTCTTCCGAGTCAAGCGAAAATGATCCTGCGCGAAAAAAGGTTTCAATCTCGTCAAGTAAAAGACGGCCCGGAAGAGGGCTGGGGTAAAATTCATCTTCGTCGATATCGTGCAGCAGCTTTGCCCGGCTGCTGTCGCCGATGCGCACAGTGCTGCTGTGCTCATAGTGGAAAACCTTTTCAGCTTCAATAAAGCGGGGCTTGCCGCAACAGGTATGTGAAAGCTGGAAACAGCGCTGCAGTTTCTTGTTCTGGCGCAGAAAATTCGCCAGAACTTCAAATGTGATATCCGTTTTCAAGTACTGCCGCAGCCGGTTTGAAAATTTCCTGAATATGCCCGCGGGCATGGTCGCGCGGTCATAGATGGAGTGAATATATCCGCTGCAGTGGGCGACGATGGTGACCTGCTCGTTTTCAAGGGCGCGCCGCGCTTTGGCGGATATCTCCGTGCCGTTAAAAAACATGTTTTTAGTCACAATGCGGCGGTTGTTGGTCAGAAGGCCGTCGTTGATATCGATGAAGTTCTGCGAGTGCAGCGGCGTGGCCATCATGTAGATGTCTTCCAGCGGAACGCCCGCGACGATAAACAGGGCCGCCGCATACAGGGCCGCAAGCGAGACACACTCTCCCGCCCCGGTCGGATAGCCGGGCTTGTATCGGAACGCCTCCATGGCCTCCACGGTCTCGGTCTTCCAGTAGGGAATAACGCTGCCGTCGTATGTATCAAGGCCGAAATGGCGGCGGATATCCATGTCGAAATAAAATTTGTCCCCCTCATAGCCGAACAGCGCATTGCTGCGCGCCAGCACGTCGGGGTCGATAAAATCGCGGAAGCGCTCCAGCTCGCGTTCTTTGGTGGTCAGGCCCCAGGTGTCAAGGTCAAGGTTGAAGGCGAAATTGTCCATCAGGTACTGCTTGGTGCGCAAAATCCGGCGGTAGGGGCTCAGCCTCTGCATTCCGCTGAACCAGGGGTCGTTCCGCCAGCGCCAAATGCAAGGGCTCATAATATTGGCCAGCACGAGCGCATACATCAGCTCGGGAAAGATAAACACCTCCATGTCGGAGAGTGTCACGGCCGAGGAATATTTTTCAACTGATTGCGGGTCGTCAGGGTTAAACATGGCAACTCAGGCTGCAGTGCGGTTTCGCGAAGGCATCCGGACTCATGTATTGACCGATTATGTTTTCAGGCCGGTAACTTCGCCGGTTTCAATATCATAGAGAGCGCCGGCAACCGTGACCGTACCGCTGTCAGCTGCAGCCCTGACAGCCGGGCTGAGACTGAGCAGGTCGCTGATTGCCTGATGCACATTTTCCACACAGGCAGCGCGCAAGAGATCAGGGCCGGATATGCCGCGGCTTTGCGCGCGATCTACTGCGGGCGCGATTTTTTTCATAAGTGACCCGATGGCTCCGCCGACCCTGCAGCCCGAAAGGGCCGCATCCACGGCCCCGCACCCGGTGTGGCCGAGAACCAGCAGCAACGGTACGTGCATATGCTCTACCGCGTATTCAAGGGAGGCGGCCTCCTGCATGCCGATCACATTGCCGGCCACACGGACAACAAACAGATCTCCAATGCCCATATCGAACAGATACTCAACCGGCACCCGCGAATCAGAACAGGCCAGAACAGCCGCGCAGGGATGCTGACCTGCGGCGGTGGCGCGGCGGCGCTGCGCGGATATGTCGGCCCTGAGCTCCCGGCCGACGGCATAGCGCCGGTTACCCTCAAGCAGTGTTTCCCAAACTGTTTGCGCGCTCATCATGTGCATGAGTTATTGCCCTTATATAGTTATGAACAGCCTGTCGTGCTTGCGGCAATGAGAATAGCGATAATTGATGGTTATTGCAAGGCGGATGAAGCCGCCTCAATCACACGCGCGACCTCGGGCTCAAAGAAACCCTGCCATGACACCGGCGGGGCCGCGGCCCAGCACCTGCGCGCCCTGCTCACGGGGTGCTCAAGCTCCAGACAGTAGCAATGCAGGGCAAGGTTTTTACGGTCGAATTTCAGGCGCGCTCCGTAGCGCACATCGCCGGCTATCGACATGCCCCGTGAAGCCAGCTGCGCCCTGATCTGATGCGCGCGCCCGGTTTTAAGCGTGATATCGACCAGGCTCAGTCCTTTGTGAAAAGCAACTGTCCGCCATACAAGCTCTGCTGCACGGGCCCCGGGGTGCTGCTCTGTAACAACGTGCACGGTTTGCTCCGCATCCTTGAAAAGAAAATCACGACAGGTGCCGCCTGCGTCCGCGCGGCCCTCAACCAGCGCCAGGTACTTTTTCAGGGGCGTACCCGATCTGAACTGCGCTGAAAGCCGGGCGGCCGCCTTGGATGTGCGCGCCAGGGCCAGCACGCCGGACACAGGCCGGTCGAGCCGGTGCACCAACCCGAGATACACGCTGCCGGGTTTGCTGCATGTCTGCTTGAGCCAGGCTTTCATCAGGGTAAGCAGATCAGGATCGCCGGTGCGGTCAGCCTGTGAGAGCAGACCCGGCGGCTTGTTGACAATCAGCAGGTGATTATCGCTGTAGATGATTTCAGGCTGCATGCGTGCACGGTGCCGGGCTAGGCTTTTTTCTGCGCAACGCGCGCGTTGAATTTGGCAGCGTCGATGATGAAGCGCTCGTGCACGGCCTCGCCGATTTTTTCTACGGCATCCCAGGCCTCGGCCTTGAAGGTCAGCTTTTTGCCGTCTCGCGCGGTTACTTCAGTGCGAACGCGCACCTTCATGCCCAGCGGCGTGGCAGCGCTGTGCTGCAGGTTCATTGAAATGCCGACCGACTGCTGCCCCGGCTCAAGATGCCGGTTGATCAGCTCGGCAGAAACACGCTCCATAAATCCGGCCAGAAAGGGGGTCGCAAACACATCGGGCAGATTTTCATAAAAACAGCGGGCCGTATGCTCGGGCCCGGTTGTGACTTCAATTTCATGGCTCATGCCGGGAAGTAGTTCCTCGCTCATGCACAGACTCCTTTCGCTTAATCATGGTTAACAACAGAGTTCTACAGGTATCATTTTTTTTTCAAAAGGGCAATATTCGCACGACATGCCCCTGGGATATCCACACTCGGCCCCGATTGCGGGAATCCGCTGAACAGGGTAGTAATTTTTTTATTCAGCCTGTTAGACACGCCATGGTTGGATACATACGCCGGGATTCTGACATTGAAAAACAGGCTATAACCCCTCTACAATTCAAGTGTTTTGTATTGACTTGCCCCTGAATTCTGTTACATTGTGAGCCTAAAACACGCTGCGCCAACAATCCTGACCAAGCCGGTGCAACACTGCCGGCTTGCTTAATCCAGGGCACTTTCACGTTACAAGCTGGATACTCTCACGGTTCTCCGCAGCGACGGTAGAGGACTTTCTGAACAAGCACCACAAGCCGCATAACCGATCAATGTTAAAAATTATAACAGGCAAATCGTTCTCCTGGACAGCCGTCGACGAATTCCCGTCTGAGGCGCTGGCCAAAATAGAAGATCTCGTGCGCGGTCCGGCCATAGATCAGTCCGTGCCGCTGATTAAGGATAACAATGTCCGCAGCTCGTTTTTTTTCGACACGGGCGTGCCGGGCTGTCCACGCCTGTTTGTCAAATGGTTTAAAAAGCCTGATGCGCTGCAGCGCATCAAGCACCTCTTTGTTGCCTCCAAGGCACTCGCGGAGTGGCGCAACCTGCGCATGCTTGAGGAGCGCGGCCTGCCGTGTGCACGGGCGCTTGCTTTTTTTGAAACGCGTTCCAGGGGCCTGCTCTCTCAGGCCTGCCTGGTAACACAATGCATTGACGGCGCGCAGGCCCTGAACAGATTCAGCGGACTTGCCGCCCTGACGGCACAGCAGCGCTTTGGGCTCACGCGCCAGCTGGCACGGCTCAGCGCGACCATGCACTCCGCGGGCATGATCTCCCGCGATTATCATGCCGGCAACATCGTCATCCGCCCGGCCGCAGACGGGGGATTTGAACTGTTTCTGATTGATCTGCACAGCGCACGTGTCCGGAAAAAAGCAAGGGCCGCGCATATCATCAGTGACCTTGCAAAAATTGCCAACTCGCTGCCGTCATCTCTCAGCACACGCCTGCGTTTTATACACGAGTACTATCAGCAGGCCCCTGTGCCCGGCATGCCCCTGCCGGAATGTATACGCGCAATCAGCCGCATGTCAGAGCGGCTTGAGGCGCGCCGTATCAAGAGCCGCTCCCGGCGCTGCGTGCTCAAAAGTTCAGCCTTTGAAGTCAGCCGGACAATGTCGGAGCGTTATTGCGGACGGCGCGACTTCGGGCATGCTGCCGCACGCGAGCTCATCGAAGAGCACTTCAGGCAGGAGTCGGTCATAAAACAGTCGTCAAAATCTATGCTGACCACGCATGAACTGCCATCCGGAGAAAGGGTCTGCGTCAAGGGATACCGCTATCGCGGGGCCTTGTATGCTCTGATAACGCTGTTTTTCAGATCGCGGGCGCTCAAATCCTGGCAGGCTGCCAACGGCCTGGTCGTGCGCGGCATGCTGACGCCGCAGCCCCTGGCCATGATTGAAAAACGCTTTGGACCGCTTATTCGCGAAAGCTACTATATCTGCCGCTGGGATACCCGGGCCCCGGAGCTCAACGCCTATATCAAGGCGCGGCAGTGGACGCAGGCCGACAAAAATAAATTCATGCGCTGCCTTGCCGAAACCGTTGCGGGCCTGCACGCGCGGGGCATCTACCACGGCGATTTAAAGTCAACCAACATCCTTGTGCGCGAGAACGACAGCTCCTGGGATTTCCTGTTTATCGACCTTGACCGGGTTTCATTCTCGCGGCCGCTTACGTTTGAGCGCCGCGCCAACAACCTGGCCCAGATTAACGCATCGGTCGCGGCCGTCATAACCCTTCGCGACCGCCTGCATTTTTTCCGGATTTACTCGCGCCTGGCAGCCTGCTATACTGACCGCGCCCGCTACTACCGGCGCATACTGGATATCAGCCGCAGGAAAAAGACTGTGCCCTACGGGCTTCAGTGCGGGCACTGAGCACGGGGACAATTACACATGCCGCAGATATCTGTTGTCATCATTACCTTTAATGAAGAAAAAAATATCGCGCGCTGTATTGCATCCGTCAAAAGCGTTGCGGACGAGATTCTGGTCGTTGACTCGTTTTCACAGGACACAACGGAGCACATCAGCAAAAGCCTTGGCGCAGCCTTCATTGAGCATGCCTTCGAAGGCCATATTGAACAGAAAAATTATGCCGTGTCCCGGGCGCGCCATGACTGTATCCTGTCGCTTGATGCTGATGAGGCCTTGAGCCCCGAGCTTGCGGCCGGCATCGCGGCGGTAAAAAACGACTGGAACTATGATGGCTACGAATGCAGCCGCCTGACCTGCTATTGCGGGCAGTGGATACGCCACAGCGGCTGGTATCCCGACAGCAAGCTGAGGCTGTTCGACCGCCGGAAAGCGCGCTGGGGCGGCGTAAACCCGCACGACCGCATCATCATGAGCCCGGGCGCAACGACACAGCGCCTGCAGGGTGATCTGCTGCACTACACCTTTGCATCGGTTGCCGAGCATATTGCTCAGATCAACAGGTTTTCGGAAATAAAGGCCGAGGGTCTGTTCAGGAAAGGTAAAAAAATTAATGCTGTCAGGGTTTTGGTAGAGCCCCTGTTCAAGTTTTTTAAAAACTATGTGCTGAAAGCGGGGTTTCTTGACGGATGGTATGGACTGATCATAAGTGTAAATTCGGCACATGCGGTATTTCTGCGCTATGCAAAATTATATGAAAAAAACCGGGCCGCCCGAACTGAAAAATAGCACTGTCTGTTTTTTCAACACAAACAAAGTGTGGGGCGGCGGCGAAAAGTGGCATTTTGAGAACGCCTGCGGCCTGCGGGACCGTGGCTACAGCGTATGCATTGTTGCGTATACAAACAGCCCGCTGCATGAAAAAGCTTTGGCTGCCGGCATTTCGGCATTCGGATTAAAGCTGAATAATGTTTCATTCCTTAATGCTCTGCATCTGCGGAAAATCAGGCGCATCTTCACGCAAACCAGTACAGGCCTGGTGCTGCTCAATCTCTCGCGCGACATCAAGGCCGGCGGCCTTGCCGCACGCCAGGCCGGCATCAGGCACCGGATCTACCGCAGGGGCAGTGCGATTCCGGTCAAAAACACTTTTTTAAACCGGTATCTTTTCAAAAACGTGATTACGGAAATTATTTCAAATTCACAGGAAACTTCACGCACGCTTACCTGCCTCAACCCGGAGATTGCACAGAAGAAAATAACGGTCCTCTACAACGGGATTGATACGGCCAGATTTTCACCGGCGCCGCACAGGGAACGGCAGGGCCGGCCGCTTGTTATCGGAACCGCCGGGCGCCTGTCAGCGCAGAAAGCGCAGCAGCACCTCATTGAGCTTG
>VGSH01000101.1 GCA_016875025.1 Deltaproteobacteria bacterium | reverse complement strand
TTGCCCATTATCTGCAGATGCTTGAGCAGCGCGGCGAGCTGCACCGTGTGCGCGCCCAGGCTGATCCGCTGCTGGAAATAACCGAGATCGCCGACCGGATGGTAAAACAGGGCGGCCCGGCCCTGCTGTTTGAACAGCCCTCCGGCGCCCGTTTCCCGCTGGCGATCAATGTATTCGGCACGCCGGAGCGGGCCTGTTTTGCGCTTGGGGTGGAGCGCTTTGATGACGTGGCCGCACGCATAACAAACATGATTCCCACCACGCCGCTGACAGGCTTTACCGACAAACTGAAGCTGCTGTGGAATATGCGGGACCTGAAAAACATTCAGCCTAAAAGCGTTAGAGCCGCCCCGTCGCAGCAGGTCGTTGACATGGAGCCGAATCTGCGCGATTTGCCGGTGCTGCAGTGCTGGCCCCGTGATGCAGGCCGCTTTATAACCCTGCCGCTGGTGTTTACCCGCCATCCTGAAACCGGCATGCAGAATACGGGTATGTATCGCATACAGATTGTCGATGAGAAGCGTGCGCTCATGCACTGGCACCTGCATCATGACGGCGCAGGGCATCACCGTTTGTGGAAGGAGCGCGGCCGCGACACGGACGTGGCCGTGGCCCTGGGCTGCGATCCGGCCACCATCTATGCCGCGACCGCGCCGCTGCCGCCCGGGCTGGATGAAATGCTGTTTGCGGGTTTCCTGCGCAACAGTCCGGTTGAAATGGTCAGGGCCAAAACCGTTGATCTGATGGTCCCGGCGCATGCCGAATTTATTCTGGAGGGTACGGTATCGGCCAACCATTCCATGCTCGAGGGCCCGTTCGGGGACCATACCGGCTTTTATTCAGATGCCGATCAGTATCCGCTGTTTACGCTCAAGGCGATCACACGCAAAACCAGCCCCGTCTATCCGGCAACCATTGTCGGCCGGCCGCCAATGGAAGACTATTATCTGGGCAAGGCCACCGAGCGCTTCTTCCTGCCACTGATCAAGCTGCAGCTGCCCGAAATCATCGACATCAACTTTCCGGCCGAGGGCGTGTTTCACAACTGCGTGCTGGTGGCGATACGCAAGCAGTATCCCGGGCACGCGCGCAAAATCGCCTCCGCGCTCTGGGGCATGGGCCAGATGATGTTCACGAAGCTGATCGTAGTGTTTGACGCCGATGTCGACGTGCAGGACTGCTCGCAGGCCGCCTGGACCGCGTTCAGCAATGTCGATCCCGAGCGCGACCTTTTTTACACAAAGGGACCGCTCGATGTGCTGGATCATGCTTCCCCGGTCGCGCTCTACGGTTCAAAAGTCGGCATTGATGCTACCCGCAAGTCCGCGGCCGAAGGCCATCCGCGCGAGTGGCCCGAAGTTATCACCATGGATGAGGCTACCCGGGAGCTTGTGACCAGGCGCTGGAGCGAGTATGGGTTTACTCGCTAAGGCCGGAACCATCCTGGCCATGATCAAGTTCGAGCACAGCATTTTTGCCCTTCCGTTCGCCTATCTGGGTATGGTGCTGGCTGCCGGCGGCATTCCGGACGGAGCAACCATCCTCTGGGTCACGCTTGCCATGATCGGCGCGCGCAGTTTTGCCATGGCACTGAACCGGCTGCTTGATGTGAATGTTGACCGCCGCAATCCGCGCACCGCTTCACGGGCGCTTCCACAGGGGCTGGTTTCCGTTGCAGAGGTAGTCGCGTTTCTGGCTGCAAGCCTGGCAGTGTTTTTCCTGGCGGTTGTCATGCTGCCCCCCCTGTGCCGTCGGCTCTGGCCGGTTGTGCTCATTCCCATGGCGCTGTATTCACTGACAAAGCATGTAACCTGGCTGTGTCATTTCGTTCTGGGCCTGTGCCTGGCGCTGGCGCCGGCCGGAGCCTGGGTTGCCACAGCCAACACGCTGCCGCCAACCGGCATCTGGCTGCTCGCGCTTGGCGTCATGCTCTGGACAGCCGGGTTTGATATTATTTACAGTTGTCAGGATTATGCTTTTGACCGCTCGTCAGGGCTGCACTCAATACCTGTACGCTTCGGGATCGCGGCAGCGCTGAGAACCGCAAAAGCACTGCACGGCCTGACCGTGCTCTTCTTTTGCGCTGCCGGAGCAATTCTCGGACTGGGGCCGGTCTATTACCTCGGCATGGCCGCGGTCGGGGGTTTTTTATGGTATGAAAACAGCATCATATCAGCCGACAACCTCGACCGGGTTCAGAGTTCGTTTTTTACGATGAACGGCTGTGTCAGTATTGCCGTGTTCGTGTTCGCTTTTCTTGCGATTCTGCGGTAGTGTGCGCTGCTTTTTTACCCTCTGCAAAAACAACTGTACCCCCGTTCGTTGTGGGCCTGTCGAACCATGAACGGAGGGGTATATACGCTCCCTGCGTTTTGTCGCTTTCGCTATCGCTCCTTCGGCGCTGCGTCAGCGTCGGCAGCAGGCAAGTCCTTTTTCAACCCCAAAAAGCAGCAGTGCGGCAGCCGGAAGTATCAGCAAAAACAGCGGCCTGTACATGGCCAGTCCAGCCAGCATGCCCAGCAGGCCTCCCAGCACTTCGATCGCGGCCAGATTTTCTCCGGCAATTCGCATAATCATACCCTCGAATTCTTCGGTGGGCTGGCCTTCAATATTATCCGCTACAATCCTGCGGATATTGAGCCGTTCAATAATGCCCGGGATAATGTCCTGAATTTTTTTTATGTTCTCGGGGCGCTGCAGAAACCGGCGAACCCGGTCGGGCGCGGTCTTCAATAAGGCCTGTGCCAGCCGGTCAATATCAGCCCAGGCCCCCGGTCCGCTCAGCCAGGAGTCGATGCGCTCCCGCAGGGCCGGCAGGGCCCGGGAGCGGATGGCGCTGAGCACGGTCTGCTCGAACCACTGCTGAACGCGTTCGCGCATCTGGTCCTGCTCAAGATACGAATCAATACTGTGCAGGTTGTCTTCGATCAGTCCGGCGACCATGTCGCAGGTTCCCGGATCGTGCAGAAAATCAATGAGCATCTGTTCAATTTTAGCGGCCCGAACACCGGACAGCGTTCGGACCCCCTCAAGCAGCAGCTGCTTCCAGGCCGTCTGACCGGCAATATAGCGGTCAAGTGCCTGTGCAATCATTTCGGACAGCTCCGGAGCGCGTTTCACCAGATGCTCTACAATCCAGGCGGCGGTCTGGCGCTTGAGTTCTTCTGAGGCGAAAAAGGCCTGCAGGCGCGGCTTGACAGCAGACCATACCCGCTCAGCGGCCCCGGGCCTGCCTGAGAGTTCCGCCAGCCAGTTTTCCACGTTGCGGGCCAGCCACATGAACAGCCGGTCGGCATAATCGCTGTAAAGGCGCAGCACTATATCTGCAATCGCCCGGCGGTTTTCATTGCGCGCCAGATAGCGCTCAGCCATCGCGACCACCGATTCGATCGTTTGCTCGACGATCCGTTCCCGCTCGATATGAGCCATGATAATGGAAACATTGAGCAGCCGTTTTTCGGTTTCCGTTGCGATGCTGTCGGCAATGGCCGGCTTGTTACGGGGGATAAGTCCCTGTCGACCGAATATGGTCGGCCGAAGAGGGCGAAACAGCATGCGGATCGCGAGGCTGTTGGTGCCAATGCCCACCAGACCGGAAAGAGCGATTGCAAACGCCCAGTCAACGGCAGCCTGCCCGGGATACAGCCGGCCGATAACCAGACAGGCCAAAAGGGCACAGGGCAGCCCGCACAGGAGTACAATCCGCAATGTCTTATACACGTTTTTCATTCAGAGGCGGTCTTCGGCACGAAAAGGATTCGATTATGGGTATGATGACTATTGTTTATCAATGACTACGTCAATAATTTCGTACCAGGCTGCGCCGCCCGGCCGCTGAACCTCGATGTCGTCACCGGCCTGTTTGCCCAGCAGCGCCCGTGCCAGGGGAGACTCAGCGCTGATTTCTGCGCGGGCGGTGTCCCATTCATCCGGGCCCACAATTCGGTAGCGCAGTCGCCGGCCCTCTTCATCTTCAAGCGTCACCCAGCAGCCGAAATATACACGGCCGTCATTTTTGGGCTTCTCGGTTACAACCCGCAGGGCCTTAAGGCGATTGCCCAGAAAGCGGAGGCGTCGGTCGATATCGGCCAGCTGCCTCTTGCGATAGATATATTCAGCGTTTTCCGAGCGGTCCCCTTCGGCAGCCGCTGTCGCCAGCGCAGCGGTTACTTCCGGGCGCTTGCGGTTCCACAACACATCAGCCTCTTCCTGCAGGCGGCGGAATCCTTCGGCCGTGATATAGCCCGGTTTTTTCGAGGTGTCCGGCCGGGTGCGATCACGAATGCCCATGTCAGTGGCCCGGACAGCTGCCGTGATCGCTGCACACAACCGGCGCATCCGTTAGTTTTCCGGCGGCATAGTCTTCAACTGCCTGCCTGACAGGACCACTGCAGCCGCGAATAACCGAAATTCCGGCAGCAGCCAGCTTATTGACCGCACCCTGTCCCATGTTCCCGGCCAGCATGAGGCGCACACCGCGCTCAGCAAGGCTTTCGGCAATATTTGATTTGCAGCCGCATCCGGCAGGCGGACGTAGCGTCTCCTCGGCGCTGATCTGGCGCTGTTCGTTGAAGGAAAAAACGGTAAAATATTCACAGTGGCCAAAATGTGAATCAACTTCTCCATTGCGTGACGGGACTGCTACTTTCATGCCAGGCTCCTGTGTCTGGGGTTATAAACGTTTGTAATTTCAAGAGTATACGTGCTGATGGCTGCTTTGTCAAAGCCGAAGCCGTACTTTTGCGATAAAGAAGAGCCCCCTTGGCAGGGGCAATGCCAAGGGGGCGAGGAGGGGGGATAAGAATTGTGCTGACTTTGTTATAACACAAATTGAAAAACGCGCAAGTGGTAAGTAAAAAATTTTTTAATTTTTTTCTGTCCGGGGAACATTTTATGCAGTAACTCCCGGTTTTCAACTATGCGAAGAAGACAGCGAAAGGTTCAAACTGAATTTGCGTAAAACGGATTTAGATAATTTTCCTGGATATCGTAGCCAGATTGTCAAATGACACTACAGTTACGGTGATAATAAAAAGCAAAATGCTCTAGCCGACGGAAATGAACCGTGTACTTCAAATCTATCGGCAGGTTTCCCGGGGTGTGAACCTGCGGCGGTGTTTTTTACCGCAGCAAAAGCTACTCGTCGTTGCTTTCAATGTCGGTAATAGAGACATCCTTATACAGAAGCTTATCTTCCATGGTTTCATTATTGACGATGCCCTGCCTCTCCATGTCAGACTGGCATTCAATGCAGCAGCGCGCAAATGGAAGCACATTCAGGCGCTTTTTGGGAATTTCACATCCGCATTCCTCGCAGATGCCATAGGTATCGTCCTCGATTTTTTCAATCGCGTCATCAATCTGGGCCAGTTTGATGCGGTCGCGCTCGCTCAATAAATGGCTAAGCTGCCGCCCCTTTTCGCTCTCGGCGTCGTCGTAGAAATCCCCAACGTCGCGCTGAGGGGCTCTGCGCTCGGTTGAAATGTTATCACCGATTTCTTTCAATATATCGGCGCGCATTTTCTGCAGTTTTTTTACAAGGACAACGTTTTTTTTCATGCCGAATTCCCGTTAGGTTACCAGCCCTGAAAAAGCTTCCCGAGTTCAGAACATCAGAGCGTTTATTGTGTTGGATCGAAACTGCAGGCAAGAACGCCTCTTAGAGCCTGCAAAAGTGAAGATGTTGTATAATCGCTAAACAATAATTTGTCAACCCCAAAAACACCCCAAAAACACCCCCGGGAACCATCAGCACATGTTCAGTGGTTTTTGCTAAACTTTTTAGCAAACAGAGCCACCTTTGCACATCTGTTTGTAATTTCAAATCCGGTAATTTTTTCGAAAGACTGTGCCGCGTCCCGGCAGGGCCTTTGTCTTCTATGTTAAAAAAGGCCGGCAAACCGATGGTTTGATTTTTATCCTGTTGAAATCACATCTGTTTTTAAACCAGTGCCGGAACAAGCAATAATTTTTCTACCAACTGATTGTCTAACATATTGTTTTTACAATCATTTATAGAAAATGCTCAATTTTGTAGCAATGTGCTGAAAGTCCTTATTTTACGGCCTGCAGAGCGTTTTTCAACAGAACAATCCACAGCTTTTGCACTCCTGCTGTGGATTGCCGGCTTCGACTGTTGTATTACTATCTATAACTCTATTTCATTGATTTTTCCGCACGTTGAGAGTCAGGCATGCACGCCTCACACGCAAAGGTAGCGGAGACGTGTTGTCATGCTGCTCAGGGGTTTGCACATGTGCGGCAAACAGGGGCAACTGAAAAAAACTGTGGGGCGGGTATACGCACTACAGGATGGAATAATTTTGAATTTCTTTCTGGTATTTTTTTACAAAATCATCCAGTTTGGCCCGCGCGGTATCGTCCATTTTTACGAATTGTATGCCCATGCCTTTTGGAAATGCGTTTTTGCGTCCTTTGGGGTTAATCCAGACTACGCGGCCCTCGATTTCAAGCGGAGTGGTGTCAGAGGGTAGAATCAGTCTAAGGTTAACGGGGTAGTCCAGCGGGAAGGGATCTTCAGTCTTAACAAAAATTCCACCCTTGCTGACATTGAGCATGTACACTTTGACAAACGCTCCATATTCACGGAACATGATTTCAATCTTTGTCGGGGTGCGCGTACTGGTCCGCTGCTCGTCAGCCATGGCTTCCTCTGTTTTGGAGTATGGGCAATGGTATAGCAGATTTTACCAGGACTTGCCAATAAGTATTTAAACTCCCGACACCGGCAGCATGTCTGTAATTGACAAATATACTGCAGCTACTATAATTGTCCGGTCGACAGAAGTTCTGATACACATTACTCCACTGTCCGCATTCACTGCTTTTTTTACACCAACTCTGCACAACAAGGAGGAACAATGGAAAAAACACTAAAAGTAAAAAAATTCGCAGGCATTGAAGTACCGCCCGGACTTACACGCGTAAATTTTTTCTTCCTGTTTTTTAATACATTTCTGATCGGGATGTTTATGAGCATCCCAACGGTCATTCAGCCGGCCTTCATGAATGACATCATCCGGATTGAGCCCGGCTTTGCAGGCTCAATCAACAGCTTTCTGCAGAACATGAGCCAGATTGCAACGCTTCTGTTCGTTGCCGTCATTGGTGCCCTGTCGGATAAAACGGGCCGGAAGATCCTGATTTTTATGGGCTTTGCCGTGCTTGCGGTTTCATTTTACTGTTTCAGTGCTGCCAGCGCCATTGCACAGGGGCTTGGCATTTCACCTGAATTCGCAGCATCTGTGTGTGCATACCTGAGCTTTATCCCGGGCCGGGCTGCTGAGTTTGAAGCTTTTGCTCCCGGGCTTCTGGTCGCCTATGCCATGCGGTTTTTTGTCGGCATAGGGCTCATTCTGGCCTTTCCGCAGTTTATAACAATGGTCGGCGACTACACCACGGATAAAGACCGCGGCAAAGGCATGGCGATTAACGGCATGGCAATGGGGTTCTCTTCCATTCTGGTCTTCGGAATTTTCGGCATTATTCTCAGCAAGGCCGGTGTCATCGCCGGTATTTATACCGCGGTTACTCTTGCTGTAATCGCGGCCATTCTGACGGCCCTTTTCATGAAGGACCACATGCCTGAAAAACCCAAAAAAAAAGAAGGGCTGCGCGATGTGATCCCGGTTGTGAAACAAAGCAAAGCCCTCAAAGCTGCATATGTAAGTTCTCTCATTACCCGGGCTGACATGGTGGTGCTAGGAACATTTTTAATAGCCTGGGGTGTAAAGGCTGCCCCCGAACTTGGCATTGAAGCCGGGAAAGCTACCGGCAGGGCAACCCTGCCGCTGATTATAATGGGCGTGGTTTCGCTGCTTGCCTATCCGGTAATCGGCATCATGCTGGACAAAAAAGGCCGGATGTTTACGATTATCATATCGATGTTTATTGCCTCTGCGGGTTTGCTGCTTTTCGCTCTGGCTCCCAATCCGTTTCATCCGCTTTGTTTCATCGGCGCGGTGTTCGCCGGGATCGGCATGTCCGGCTCTATTGCAGGCACCAATACGCTGGCCATTGATGCAGCGCCGATAACCATGATGGGGGCAATCATGGGCGGAATGAATACCATGCAGCCGGTCGGCATCCTGTTTTTCCTCGCGCTGGGCGGCCTGCTCTTTGACAAGGTCTCACCTGAGGCTGCTTTTGCGTTTAAAGGCATCGCGACGCTGCTGCTGGCACTGTGGCTGTTTATGATCAAGGACGGCGTCACCCGGGAGATAAAGCCGGTCTTCACCATGCAGTGGGAAGACGCTGCCAGGTCTCAGATGATGAGAATTCCGGGCGGGGTCCGCCAGGGCGCAATCGAGGGCACCGAATCCTATGCCCGGGAGAAGGCACTGACGGTGATCACACTTGACCTGTGCAAAGAACTGAAGAAAATGATGGATGAGGGATAGACTCGCCGGATCAGGTTTGAAAAAAGTTTCAGGCAGCACAAGCAGACACCGCCACGGTGCTTCACAGTACCTGCGGCGGTGTCTTTTTTGTCGTATGAGACCGGCGCTGTCAGCGCCCTGTTCTTTCGTACATTAAAGCGATGCGCGCTATGAAAATAGAAAGAATCGAACTGCGCCACATCAAGATGCCGCTGGTCGCCCCGTTTACAACATCCATGGGAACCGACCTGGATGTTGAGCATATTATTATTCGCGTTGACGCTGAAGGCCTGACCGGCTGGGGTGAATGTGTTGCCGAGGCGGCTCCGTTCTATTCCGGCGAAACCGTAACAACCGCGTGGCACGCGCTGCAGAATTTTTTACTCCCCTCCGTGCTGGGTAAAAAGCTGTCCGGTATCGATCAGGCGAATGACTTTATGGCCCGCGTGCGCGGCCACAGGATGGCGAAAGCCGCACTCGAAGCTGCTCTGTGGGATGTGTTCGCAAAGTCCAGAAATGTCTCCCTGGCGACAATGCTGAACGGCACGAAACATACAGTTGCTGTCGGTATCAGCATCGGCATGCAGCCTGCTGTTGCCGAATTGATTTGGCGGGTGGAAGCATTTCGTGCCGAAGGGTATGCGCAGGTTAAGATTAAAATTGCGCCCGGAAACGATATTGCGACGGTAAAAGCTCTGCGCCGTGAATTTCCGCATATTCCTTTGCAGGTTGACGCCAATGCAGCCTATAAACTGAGCGACATTGCTCTATTGAAAAAGCTGGATGATTACAGCCTGCGGCTGATTGAACAGCCGCTCCACCACGAAGATCTCCTTGATCACGCAGAGCTGCAGCGCCAGATTGCAACAACTGTAGCTCTTGATGAAAGTATCTGCTCGCTTCATACTGCCCGTGCTGCCTGCGCGCTGAAAAGCTGCCGCGCAATGAATATAAAGCCCGGCAGGGTGGGCGGATTTTCGGAAGCCGTGCGCATACACTCCCTGTGTGGCACGGCGGCATGCTTGAAACCGGAATCGGCCGGGCAGCCAATCTCGCACTTGCCTCGCTCGAAAATTTTACCCTGTCGGCTGATATTTACGCCGACGGCCGACACTACAGCGAAGATATCGTTGAAAGCCCTTGTACACTGAATGCCGACAGCACGCTCAATGTTCCAACCGGCCCGGGAATCGGTGTGCAGGTGCGCCTGTCGCGGCTTGAACAGGTGACCGCAACAAGAAAAGTTTTTTGTTGAGATGCACCTCTGCGTACAACCGGAACCCGCAAAAAGGAACAGCCCGTATGTATTCTGAAAGCCCCTGCACGGCCCTGTACGAAGGCCTGGCCCCGGACGGAATCAGCAGCACCCCGTTGATTATTAATGCCTGTCTGACCGGCAATGTACTCAGCCGCGACATCGCACCGCACGTGCCTGTGAGCGCAGATCAGATTATCGATGATGCTATGCAGGCGATTGAGCTGGGCGCAAGCATGCTGCACATTCATGCCCGCTGCGACGAAGGCCGACCCGACTGGCGGCCCGAAGCCTATGCGCGCATTTTTGAAGGAATCCGCAGGCACAGCAGCAACGTCGTTCTGATCGCCACCACGAGCGGCCGGGAGCACGGCAGTTTCGAAAAACGCTCGGCCGTCCTGGATCTCGACGGCATCGCAAAACCCGATATGGCCTCGCTGACGCTGGGCTCGCTTAATTTCCCGAATACCGCCTCTGTAAGCACGCCCGAAACAATCCGGCAGCTTGCCGGGCGCATGAAAGAGCGCTTGATTGTTCCCGAGCTTGAAGTTTTTGACCTGGGCATGCTGAACTACGCATTTTATCTGCGCCGCAAGGGCCTTCTGCCCCGGGACTGTTATGTCAATTTTCTGCTGGGTTCGCTCGGCAGCGTGCCGGGACGGGTTCTTGACCTGTGTACCCTGGTACGTGAAGTGCCCGCATCGTGGACCTGGGCCGCGGCCGGTATCGGCCGCTATCAACTCCCGATGAACACGGCTGCAGTCATATACCTCCGGCAAAGCCGGAGGCTTGAAACATGTGAACCGCTCAAAGCGGATTGATAAACCTTGAGCCACCCAAGGTGGCTTTAATCAAACAGTTTTAATTGGTCGAGCCGCTTGTCTGCGCTCTCCTGGTGCCGTATGTATGCCCTGACTTCCTCATCATCTCTTCCACATGTGGACACAAAGTACCCGCGCGACCAGAAACTCTCTCC
>VGSH01000100.1 GCA_016875025.1 Deltaproteobacteria bacterium | reverse complement strand
GCGCGATTCGCATGAGATCGGCTTCTGTGATTTGAAGCTTGCGCATGACAACCTCCTTTCTGCTCTATAAAGGCAGTATAGCAGAAAAGATCGATATGCGCAAATACTTATGTCGCTATGTATAGAACAGGCCCTCTGGCCGGGGCCGTGCCGTCCCATCCGGCAGTTTTTGCACTGCCGATGCAACGGCACGTCCTGTAAAATTCATTGTATACACGGCCCGGGCGCACTGCTGTATACAACAATCGCGGGGGCGTGCCTGGCCCGTTTGAAACATTGCGGCACACGGGCCGAACATGAAATGAGGTCTTCTTTGCCGGATGGGACGGCACGGCCCCGGTCAGAGGGCCTTCAGCAGCGATCGAATAATTTATTTTGGACAAATCTGCATAACTACAAAAAAAGCACTTACGGCTTCACAGCGCAAGTGCTTTCTGACTTCAGCCCCCATCCCCGGCATGGCAATCAAATCCGCACACGGATTCGGCTGCGCTGCGTACGCGACAGCACTTCCCTGCCTTACAGACAACAGCCCTGCCTTAAACATGTAGCACAACGGATACATGTCTGAGCGTGATGCAGGCGCGCCAGCCAACAACCCCGTTACTTACAGGATCGCATCCTTACAGGCCTTGGCAATCCGGAACTTCACGACCGTCTTGGCCTTAATTTTAATAGCCTCTCCCGTGGCGGGATTGCGGCCGGTACGGGCCTTGCGCTGTACCTTCACCAGCTTACCGAATCCGGGCAGCACAAAGGAGCCCTTCTTCTTGGTCTCTTTGCAGGCGAGGTCGGCAAGCGCGTCAAGCGCTTCGCCAGCGCTTTTCTTTGTTATGGCCAGTTTCTCTGCAAGCTGCGATACCACTTGTGCCTTGGTCAACGGTTTTACAGTAGCGGTAGCCATAAGAACTCCTTTATGAAAGGTGAATGTATGCCCATGCATGTAGCATACTGTGAAGTGGAATGTCCACAAAAATAACGCTGTCAGAATTTATTTCCCGACACGGCCCGAAAAGGGTGCGGGCACGGTCTTTGCATCCAGCAACTCCCCGTCAGACGGCATGCGACCGTGCGCATATTACTCTTTGACCGTCGTGTTGACTTTGCTTGAGTCAAGCGATGTGCGGCCGGTAATGGCCTTCAATATTTCACTGCCGACAGGCGGGCACCCGGCGACAAAACAGTGCGCCCCGCGATGCACGGCCGTGCAGTTGCCAAGACAGATCGTACCGTCGGCAAGCTGCACATGCCCCGATCCGATGGCAATGCTCAGCGTGCTGCCTGCGGGAAAGTAATCAAGAATTGCAGAGCCGTACTGTTTCAAAAACAGCAGCAGGGTTGACTGACAGGCGCTGCAGGAGTTGCGGTCAAGTATTTCAATGCCCGGAAATTCTATGTCAATATTTGCGGGCGCAGGCTCAAAAGCGCTCGCCCGGTCACGCCAGTTGCCGGGCACGACCTCTATTGTATCAAGATCGATCACGCCGTAGCCCCGCTCTGCGCCGAGGCTCAGATGGGCAACCTGGTCGGCAGCGACACCCATCAGGGCGCAGGCCACGGCATCGGCGGCAAACGGATCCGCACCGGCAACAACAACATCCAGAGCTTTGGGCGTGCCCGCGCTCGGCCCCATGCCCTCCATGCCGACTGTGCCATCGATGACGGCAAGATGTGGGCGCAGCACGCCGGACAGATCGGCAATAGCGATATTGAGAGGCTTTTCAGTGCTGCCGGCCGCTGCAGGCAGCATGTGCAAATCAACCTTGCTGCGCCGCCACAGGCAGCCTTTCATGTTTTTTACCGAAAGCGTTACGCCGGTATGCATGTGCATTTTCATGACCGGCAGGGACACGACGACATCATACTCCAGCACCTCGGCGCAGATTTTAATCGCAGCAAGGGCCCGTGCCCCGGGAATGGCGCGCACAACCGGCGGCCGGGCATCAAGATCTATCAGAGCACAGCCGCGCGCGCGCGCTGCCGCGGCAATACCGGTTTCCTCCAGCGCCGCATATGCCTTCACGCCGGTAATCGGGCTCTCCCCGACGGCAACAGTTGCACCGGCGGCCTGAAAGGCATCGATTGCCGCCGCCACCACCCCGGGATCGGTTGTAATGCCCTCTCCGGGCGCAGCCGCACGACCGGCATTAGGCTTGAGGAGCACTTTTTTACCGCGCACCGTTGCAAGGTTAAAATGCGCCAGGGCCGCACGGGTGTTGGCATACGGCCCCCGCCCGTGTTCAACAAACACATGCGGCCGCTCACCGTGCTGAAAAAAAATGTTCGAACAGGCAGTTAAAAAATTCATGGTTTCCGGCTGAGCAGCTGTGCTATAGATACAAATTAAATATTCCCGGGCAGCCTGTGCAGCATACATACCCGCCGGCGCGCGGCAGGCGCCGGGCTTCGGAGCGTGGCTGTTTGCGGGCATGCTTTCGTTTGCGACACCCGCGCGCACGCCGCATCCGGGATGCATGCTACATCATAGCGCCCCACAAGGCAAGAAAACAAGCTGTCAGGCTTGAGGCCCGCGGCCGCGGCGAAGCAACAGGAGGTTGATTCCATGGGTTCTGAGCACCGCTCTCAAGAGCGGTACAAACCGTGCAACAATGCCTTTATTTCGCTCGGAGGCGGCTTCACCTGCGTGGGCAGCATTCTGGATATCAGCCTGAGCGGCGCGGCATTCGAATATCTGGCCTATACCGACGCGCAGGCGTTCAGCGGCTGCTCGGTCGATATTTTTATCTGCGGCACCTACATGCATATCGTGAACATGCCGTGCCGGGTTATCTATGAGCAGCCGGCCGCTGATGAAGCCGGTGAGGAGCTGCCGGAAGACACGATGGTGCGCAAGCGCTGCGGCATTGCATTCGAACCCAAAACAGCTTCGCATCGCGAGCAGCTTACGGCCTTTTTGAACCAGTACATGCAGGACCGCGCAGCGTTTGCGGATTGAGAATCGTGCGTTACCGTGCGCAGCCTGCCGGCGGAATGCAGAAGCTGACGCCTGAACGCATACCGGGAGATGTGCGCATGCAGTCGTGCGAACCGACACCTTCAGAACAGGCCGGGCTTGAGTGCGACCTGAGCGCCATGCGCAGCCTTGTCGAAGGCCTGCTTGAATCCTGCGGCGACGGAATTCTGCTGGTCGATTCTGACGGCACCATACGGCAGGCCAACGAATCATTTGCGGCCATGCTGGGCATGCGCCCGGAGGACCTTGCCGGCAAAAAATCATACGACCTCGGGCCACTGCTGGGCGAATTTGTTTCAACCACCGGCGAACAGGTGATCCTTGACCAGTCCTACTGCGATTACCAGACCGAACGCATCGAGCAGCTGCAGAACATGCTTGACAGTGGCCGGGGCATTATTGACGGCTGGGATTTTTATGCCTACCACCGCGACGGCCGCGTTGTGCCGCTTGACCTCACGGTTTCAATCCGCACGGGAAGTGCCGGGGGCTCGGTTACCTCGGCGCGCGATCTGACCAGAAAAAAACAGGCTGAAGACGCCCTGCAGCGCGCCTATCAGTTCCGCAGCCGGTTTTTCACAAACATTACGCACGCCCTGCGGACTCCCCTGACCCTGGCCATCGGGCCGATGGAAAGCCTCCTGCGCGAAGAAGCCGGCCCCGTGAGTCCGGTGCAGCGCGAGCAGATGGAGCTGTCGCTTCGCAATGCGCGCCAGCTGCTGCGCCTGATCAACCGGCTGCTTGATTTGAGCCGGATTGACTCGGGCCGGCGCGACGTGGTGCTGGTGGAAAAAGACATGCAGAACCTTGTCGGCGCAGTGGTCGATTCCTTCCGGTTTATCGCGCAGAAAAAAAACATCGCGCTTGAATTCAATCCCGGCAGCGGCATTCCCTTTGCACTGGTTGATCCTGTCAAAATGGAAAAGAGTCTGTTCAATATTATCGGCAATGCCTTTAAATTCACCCCCAATGGCAGCATCCGCGTTGCGCTCGATTTTGTCCGCGAACCCGACATCCCACGATATGCGCATGAAACCGTTATCGGCAGCGCAACCCGGCCGGAAATTCTTGCAGCTGCCGGGCCGGGCTGCATCCGGATCGGCGTTACCGACACCGGCATCGGTATCTCGGAACAGGAGCTGCACGGTGTTTTCGCACGGTTCCATCAGGGCAGCGCACCGGCGGATGTATCCGACAGCGGAACCGGGATAGGGCTCGCGCACACGCGCGAAATTGTTGAGCTTATGGGGGGCTGTATTACGGCAGCGAGCGCGCCCGGCCGCGGCTCGACATTTGCCCTGTATCTGCCCGCGGGCAGCGGGCGGGCAGCGGCCGTACTTGATGACAGCGTTGATCAGGCTGCGCTGCGGGTGCAGACCGATATCGAAATGGCCGATGTATTCAGCGCAGAGGATACCTGCCCGGAACACATCAGCGGCGAGAAACCGCTGGTGCTCGTGCTTGACGACAATCCCGACGTGCGCACTTACATTACCATGATGCTGCGCGACACCTATGATTTCATGACCGCCCGCAACGGCGTAGAGGGCCTTGAGCGCATGCACGAGCACCGGCCCGACGTAATCCTGTGCGATATCATGATGCCCGCAATGGACGGCCATGAATTTTTGCGCCAGGTCAGGCAGAACCCCGACTGGCAGGATATCTCCTTCATATTTATTACTGCGCGGGCCGATACTGAAATGAAGGTTGAAGGCCTTGAAATGGGCGCAGATGACTATATTGTCAAACCCTTCAGTTCAATTGAGCTGCTGGCGCGCTTAAAATCGCTGCTGCGCATCCGCTCGCTGCAACAACGCACCACCGCTCAGGCCCAAACCATCGACAGCCTCACCAGCAAACTGCAGGATAAATACGCCTACGGCAGCATTATCGGCAGCAGCGCTCCGATGCGCAAGCTGTACCAGACGCTGGAGTCAATCCGGGACAGTGACGCTACCGTGCTGATCACCGGCGAGACCGGAACCGGCAAGGAGCTGGTTGCCAACGCTATCCACTATAACAGTCCACGCAGGAACAAAACGCTTATTTCGGTGAACTGCGGCGCGATTCCGCGCGAGCTGATGGAGCGCGAATTTTTCGGGCATGTCAAAGGTGCCTATACCGGGGCTGTTAATACCAAAAAAGGCTATTTTGCCGAAGCCGACGGAGGAACCCTGTTTCTGGATGAAATCGCGGAGATGGATCGCGACATGCAGGTTAAGCTTCTGCGGGTCCTGGAACGCGGCGAAATGGCGCGGGTGGGCGACAGCCGGCCAATTCGGGTAGACGTGCGCCTGATTGCTGCCACCAACCGGGATCTGCACAAGGAGGTGCGCGAAGGTCGTTTTCGCGAAGACCTCTATTACCGCATCTATGTTCTGCCGCTGCGCCTGCCGCCTCTGCGCGAGCGCTCAGGCGACATTGCGCTTCTGATTGAACACTTCCTCAAGCGTATGAACGAAAAAACAGGCAAGAATATCGGGCGGCTGCCCGAGCGCGACCTGCAGCTTTTTCTCAATTACAGCTATCCGGGCAATGTGCGCGAACTTGAACACATCCTCGAACGCTACTGCTTGCTCGGCCGCAGTGCAGAAAACCTGTTCGCGCCACCGGCAGCCCCGCAGGGTCCCACAACGGACTTTCCCCTGGATGAGTTGCTGGCCAGCTCCAACCCGCTCAAGGCCGCAGCACAGAAAGCCCGGCTGCATGCCGAGAAAGATATCATCCAGCACGTTTTACAGGTCTGTAATAACGATTTCCCCGAAGCTGCCCGCATGCTCAATATCGGGCTCTCATCTCTCTACCGCAAACTTAAAGAAATCCAATAACACACCGCCGTTCATCTCCACCTACATCTTCCCGCCATTCTCGTTTTCCGAGAAACGCACGTTGTTTTATTTGCCGAGGAAAAACAAACTGTTAGCATATTGGGCCGGGTTCTTTTCTCAACCTCTGAGAAAACCTGCCCGGTGCTCCATCTTCAGATAGAGCATGAACTTCATTTCTAACTGACTGTTTTTACTTTGCATTATCATGGGGCCATGTATTTGGCACACCCCATGCATACTACATACGCATGGCTAACAACAATCACAGACAAAGGAAACGGTTACAATGAATCGATATTTCTTTTTTTCGCTCATGCTGTGTGTATCCGTGCTCTTTCTGGCAGTTCCGACCCCATCAGAGGCTGAAATTGCACTCATGGACGGCAAGCTGATCCTGAGCGGCTATGTCAAAAACATAACCTATTACCGCCTGTCGCACTACGACCGGGAATTCGATAAAAAATACCGAACCTCAAACCATGACACCCGTTTCGACTTTTCAAACTTTTCGGGCCTGATTGAAATGCTCTATACCGTCAAGGAGGACCAGAACAGCGCCTTCCGCATATTCAGCAGCTTTAAGGGCTGGTATGAATCAGCGGCGCGCTATGATGACAACCTTCGCCGCCATCTATATGACAAGGACCGCAAAAACTACCAACTTCCGCAAAGTATCGAAGACGTCATTTCGGAAATGTATGTCGATTACACCAGCGGCCCCTGGCAGGTGCGGGCCGGTAAACAGATCGTCATCTGGGGTCAGCTCGATATCAACCGCGTGGCTGATGTGGTCAACCCGCTGGATCTGCGCTGGGGCGTTCCGGGCGTTGACACCTGGGAGGAGGTCAAACGCGGCCTGTGGATGATCAGGACTTTTTATCAATCCCAGCTGCCCGGCAACCTGCTGTTCGAATTCATCTTCAACCCGGGTGATTATAAAGCTGCCAGGCTGCCCTACGAAGGCACCCATTGGGGCCCGGAATACTTCAAGCAGAACCCCCTCCCCGACTTCAGGGACCGCGGCTATTATTCATGGATGCAGGAAAAATGGCGGCTTGATGAACCGACACACTGGGCTTTGGATAACTATGAGTTCGGCGGCAGAATACAGGGATTTACCTGCAACATTGACTGGACCCTGCTCTACTGGAACGCACTCTCTGACGGCCCCACAAGCGCTGATCCCGCACGTGCTGTACAGCACGGCATGGTATATTTTGACGTGTTCGGCAACCCGACGCTCCCGAACCAGCCGGACTATAGCGTCTATAAGTACAAGCGCTACCAGACCCTGGGCGGCACAGCCCAGACTTTTACAACGTTCGTCAAGGATACAGTCTGGCCCTGGAGTGGTTTTATGAAGCCGGCAGCCCCCTTGTAAAGGGCCTCAATGGAAATACGAAGGACATCTACGCAGCCACCCGCCGCGACATCCTCGGCATTGCGCTGCAGGCCAACTGGTACTGGACCATCCCCTGGTTTACACGCGGGGTGGGCACGGGTCAGCAGCTGCAGACAGGCCTGACCTACTTCAATGAACGCGTTTTTAATTATAACAATGACCTGTGCCTGGCCGACCGCTTTTATAAACCAGGCAGCAGCACCATGGAGTCAATCACGCTCTTTGTCATGCAGCAGATGTATAACGCAAGCTGGACCTTTGTCTTTATCGGCAACTACTATACCCAGATCGGCAAATGGATGGCAGTGCCGTCGTTCACGTACATGTTTGCCGATTCAGGCCGACTGAAGGGCTTCCGGTTTGATTTTGGCCTGAAATTGTATGGCGGAGCAAAGCATAAATATGCTGCGCAAAACGGGCTTTCACACACGATGGACCATAAAGACAGTGTGATCCTGCGCCTGCGGTATGAGTTTTAAGGTTGCGATCGCGCATGCGATAGTCAGCGCATGAACGCCGTCCAGGGCAGGGCGGCAACATACCGAGCTTGTCCCGCGCCGGATTTCTCAGCCGATCCGGCCGGAGGTAAAAAAATATTCTTGTGTACCCTGTCAAAAAATGCCACTGTGCTGGGCATCTGACATCATGAGTACGACAGCTTGCTTTTTAGTGCGGGTGGACCCCGGCTGGCGGTTTTCATATCTCCAGCCGATACGACGGAAGGCGGCACGGCAATGAGTGGAGCGCAACCGGGAAAAGGAAATCTCCTGCGGCGGCTGCCGTCGTTTTCGCTCTCGCTTGCGCTGCATGTGCTGCTGCTGCTGGGATTTGCCACGGTAACATGGTACGCGCCCGAGACGAAGCCGAGGGACGTTGATACAGCCGCACTGATCGCCCTGCAGGGCCTGCAGGAAGACCGGATGCGCTTTCAGGGCACTGACAAGCTTGACAGCTTTGAAGCCCAGGACCGCATGGTGTACCCGCTTGATGAGATCGACTACCGCCCCGTTCTTCCCGAGCTGAAGTTCTTCCCCGAGCCCACCATCAAGCACAGCCTCGACCTGGTCGGCATCGAGTCAGCCAGCCGTGAATGGCTGGAACCCTCCAGCGGCCGCCAGCCGCTGTACACCGGCGAAGAAAAGCTGAGCGGTTCATTTACGCGCCACATTCAAACGATGCGCGAGGGCGGCCTTGACATTGTGTTCGTATTCGACTCCACCAGCAGCATGGCCGAAGTGCTGCGGCAGGTGAAGTATAAAATTGAAAACCTGGTTGCTGTATTCAAACAGCTGGTTCCGACCGCCCGGGTCGGGCTGGTCACCTACCGCGATACAGACGAGTCATTTGTAACCCGCTCGCATCCGCTCAGCCACGGCACAATCTCCCTCAACAATTTCCTGCGGCAGATTCAGGCTGAAGCCGGAGGAGACTATGAGGAGGCCATTGATGAAGGCCTGCGCGTTGCCATACAGGAGATGCAATGGCGGCCTAAAGCAAAAAAAATCATTGTGCTCATGGGGGATGCCCCTCCGCACGCCGAAGCGGTCACGGCGTGCACGCGCCTTGTCGTGCAATTCCGCCGGGAGATGAACGGCATGGTCTCGGCCCTGGATACCAGCCTTGACACATTCAAGCCGTCAGCGCAATTCGCCGCCGAGTATAATGCTACTGACCGCGTGCTGCCCGATTTTCGCCTGCTGGCCGACCTGGGCGGCGGCGAGGCGGCCCGGCTCAACGATGTCGAACGGGTCATCCGTCAGATGGTTGTGATGGTGTTTGGATCGCGCTGGGAGGGCTGTCTGGATGAATTTATGAAAAGCCTGTAAACGTGTACGAATAAACCGGCCGGACCGTCTGTGCATCGCGGGCCTGCTGCAGTCAAAAACACTCTTGTGTTGATCCATTATAAGGAGCTGTCATGAAAAACATTGCTGGTATGCTGATCGTCATTATGATGTCCGGCTTCATAAGCCTGGGATGTGCGTTTGCACAGGAGGAAACGCCCGCGATCACGCCTGAGGCCATAACCGCCTCTGGCTCCGAGGAAACGCCGGCCAATGGTCCCATGAGCCTGTTTAAACTGATCCAGCTGGGCGGAGTGGTCGGGTGGATTATTATCCTGCTGTCCTGCATCGCCCTTGGACTGGTGATTGAATACGCCACGAGCATCCGCCGGCCGCGCCTGGCACCGCCGCGCGATATACTGGTGCTGCAAAAGCTCATCCACGAGCGCAGATTTGACGACATTTTAAAACTCGACAGCGGCAAGACATCGTTTCTGACCCAGGTTGTGATTGCGGGCCTGAAGGAAACCTCCCAGGGCTACAACGCCATGCTCAAAGCCATGGAGGACACGGTTGAAGCACTGAATGCAGCCCTGGCGCGCAAAATCGAACACCTGAATGTCATCGGCAATATCGCACCCATGCTGGGCCTGCTTGGCACCGTGACCGGCATGCTGCGCTGTTTTAACGAAATCTCGCAGGTAACCGGAGCAATTGAGCCCCAGCAGCTGGCCGGCGGCATATTCGAAGCCCTGATCACCACCTGCATGGGCCTGATCGTTGCCATACCGACGATCTACTGCTATGCACTGTTCCGCAACCGGGTTGATGAGCTGACCGCCGAAACAGCCCTCAGGGCCGAGGAGCTTGTGCATGCATTCAAGACGGAAGTGAACGGGGACTGACCATGCGCATTCATTCCCGACGAACCGGACCCAATATCGCGTTCAACATGGCGCCCCTTGTTGACGTTGTGTTTCTGCTGATCGTTTTTTTTATCATGCTGCTGAATTTTTCGGATGTCCTGAGCCGCAAAATCGACCTGCCCCTGGCTGACGCGGCCAAACCCGAGCAGGAGCGCACACCGGCCGAACTTATTATTACGATCCAAAATGAAAACAGCCTCTTTCTGGGACATCAGCCCCTTTCACTGCGGCAGCTGGGTACGGCTCTGCAGGAGCGCATTCAGGACCCTGCCCGTACAACCGTCACCCTTCGGGGGGATGAAAACCTGCCCTATCAGACCCTGCAGCTGGTTATGGAACAGGTGGCCCTGAGCGGCGTCAGCCGCATCCACTTTGCCGCCTACATGGAGCCGCCGGCTCCGCTGATACCGGAGGCACACGATGAAACTGCCCCTTAAAGCGCATAGCGGCCCGGTCAACCTTACAATGCGCATGACAGCGCTGATTGATGTCATCTTCCTGCTGCTTATTTTCTTCATCATGACCATGCAGTTCCAGAAACCCGAGGGCGTACTTGCAAACCGCCTGCCTGAAAAAGGCGGGCTCGCAGCGGCTCAGCCGCAGGACCGGGAAATAGTGCGCCTGCGCATACGGCTGGTCATTGCCGGCGGCGACATGCCGTCTATCTTTCTGCAGGACCGGGAGGTGCGCAGCTATGAAGAACTGCACGGCTTTTTGACCATGCTGCCCGACGATGTTCTGCTGGTGGTTGAGCCGGAAGCGCGCGTGCCTTACCGGCATGTTATCGGCGTCTACAATACCTGCTTGAAAGCAGGAAAGAATACGATCGTATTTTCCATGG
>VGSH01000099.1 GCA_016875025.1 Deltaproteobacteria bacterium | reverse complement strand
AAGGCCGGTCTTTCACTGACCAATCTGCAGGACATGAGCCAGGCCCTGAACACGCTGAAGTTTTTCTCGAGGCCCGCCTGCGTGGTGATGAAGCATGTCAACCCCTGCGGCTTCAAGGTGCAGACCAATGCCGAGCCGCTTGAAGAAATTTACCGCATTGCCCGCGACTGCGATGCGCGCAGCGCGTTCGGCGGCATTGTGGGCTTTAACACCGAGGTTGACGGGCCAACCGCCGAGGCGATCATGGAGACGTTTATCGAGGGCGTTATCGCGCCTGCGTTTTCTTCCGAGGCCCTCGAGGTGCTCAAACGCAACGAGGGAACAAAGAAGCGCAACAATGCCATCCGCGTTGCCCGGGTCGACAATCTCGACAAACTGCCGAAATTCATCGGCGATGACATCACGGGCCTGTACAATATCCGCAACCTGGTTGACGGCACCCTGACGTTTGAAATCCCCTACCTGACCCGTGTGCGCAGCGCTGCTGACCTGATCGTTGACCCGATGATTCCCAACAGCGATCCGGAGAAGAACAACGGCAAGGATTATGTGGTCGGCCGCCAGCCCACCAGCCAGGAGATCGAGGACTGCCTGACCGCCTGGTACATCAACATCAACGTGCGCTCAAACGGCATCGTGTTTGTCAAAAACGGGGCCGCGATCGCGGTGGGCACCGGCGAGCAGGAGCGCATCGGCGCGGTCGAGCAGGCCATTGACAAGGCGGTCAAGAAAGGCCATGACCTCAAAGGTTCGGTCATGTCATCGGATGCTTTTTTCCCGCAGCGCGACTGCATCGATACCATTGCCGCCCTCGGGGTGTGCGCGGTGATCTGGCCGGCAGGCTCTCTGAATGACGCCGCCGTCATCGAGGCGGCCGCCGAGCACGATATCGCCCTGATCGCGACGCTTGAGCGCTGTTTCCTGCATATTTAATGAAAAGCCTCCAAAATTGTTTGATCGCGGCGGTATCGTAGGGGCGGTTCGCGAACCGCCCCTACCTGTATATTTTTACCCTTTTCTCCGCACTCAAAATTTTCACCCGGCGCTTACCGGAGCAATTCACGCGCGCAAAATTTTTACTTGCCACGCACCATCCTTCGCGCTACTGTGAGGCAACCTTTAAAAAGAGATTGGAGCGGTTAACCGGCATACGGCGAAAAGCCCGCATCTCTTCTTTGAAGCACCGCCATGAAGGAACTTCTCAAACTTTCAATCATTCTTGGCCTTATCTGCTGCGCATCCGCTCTTGCGCTCGGAAGCGTCTATGAACTGACGAAAGAGCCGATTGCCCGGCAGCAGCAGCTCAAAAAACAGCGCGCAGTCGCGGCGGTTTTCCCGGATCTGCCGCTGGGCGGGGGTACGGAAGGATCGAGCATGCAGGTGTGTGCCGACGACAATGCTGAGGCCTGCCGGGAGGTCTTTCTGCTTTCAGAAGGACAACGCATCCGCGGCATTGCCCTTGAAGCCTTTGCAGACGGCTACGGCGGGCCCATTGACGTCATGGTCGGTCTGCTGCCGGACGGCAGCCTCAGCGCCATCAGCATTATCAGCCACAGCGAAACCCCGGGCCTGGGCGCCAACATCACGAAAGAATCATTCCGCTCCCAGTTTTCCGGGCTCGCTCCGGATGCAAGCGCATGGGATCTGAAAAAAAACGGCGGCACCATTGATCAGGTGAGCGGCGCGACCATATCATCGGCGGCGGTGCTGCAGGCCGTACGGAAACAGGCTGTTTTTTTTAACGCCAACCGTTCACGCATACTGAGCGCTCAGGCTGAAGCGCACCGGGGGCCCTGATGTCCGTCCGAGAAGAACTGCTCAGAGGAATCATCAGGGAAAATCCTACCTTCCGGCTGGTGCTGGGCATATGCCCGACGCTGGCTGTTACCACATCGCTTGCCAATGCGCTCGGCATGGGCCTTGCCGCAACATTCGTGCTGCTGGGCTCGAATGCCGCCATCTCATTGCTGCGCGGTTTCATCCCCGCCCGGGTGCGCATTCCGGCGTTCATCGTCATCATATCAACCTTTGTGACCGTGATTGATCTGCTCATGGCCGCGTTTGTTCCCGGGCTGCACAGCGCTCTCGGCATTTTTATTCCCCTGATCGTCGTGAACTGCATCATCATGGGACGGGCCGAGGCCTTTGCTTCCAAGGCGCCTGTGGGTGCGGCTGTCATCGACGCGCTCGGCATGGGCATCGGGTTTACCGCTTCGCTGAGCCTGATCGGCAGCGTGCGCGAACTCTTCGGCACCGGTACTCTGCTTGGGTTCAGCGTGCCGGTGCTCGCAGAATCGCCGGTCATCATCATGATTCTGCCGCCCGGCGCCTTTCTCACCATGGGATTGCTGCTGGGCCTGATTAACTATATTTCGCAGAAACGGGGGCCGTGATCATGGAGCTGCTTGCCCTGTTTTTCAGCGTGATGATCGTCAACAATTTTATTCTGGCCAAATTTCTGGGCCTGTGCCCGTTTTTCGGCGTGTCCCGGGATCTGCGCTCGGCAGCCTGCATGGGAGCGGCTGTTACGTTTGTTATGACGGCGGCCTCGGCCGTGACCTGGGCGGTGAACGACCATGTGCTTATACCCTTCGGGGTCATGTATCTGCAGACGATCGTGTTCATTCTGGTCATTGCGACCCTGGTGCAGTTCGTTGAACTGGTCATTAAAAAACTGAGCCCCATGCTGCAGCGCGTGATGGGCATCTATCTGCCGCTGATTACGACCAACTGCGCCGTGCTGGGCGTGTGTCTGCTGAACATCAAGCAGCAGATGAGCCTGAGTGAGGCGATCGTGCACGGGTTCGGCGGCGGACTGGGGTTCGCGCTGGTTATCTGCATGATGGCGGGCATTCGCGAGCGCCTTGAGATGAGCCGGGTTCCGCTGGCCATGCAGGGAGTGCCGATCTGCTTTATAACAGGCTGTCTGATGGCCCTGACCTTTTTCGGGTTTCAGGGTCTGTTTGCAGGGTAGCACGGCTATGGGAACGATTGCTGTTTCGGTTTTAATTCTGTGCGCCTGCGGGCTGCTGGCCGGGGCCGCCCTTGCCCTCGCCTCCCGGGTCTTCGCGGTAAAGGTCGATCCGCGCATTGAAAAAATCGAGGCAGTGCTGCCCGGGGCCAACTGCTCCGGGTGCGGCAGCCCGTCGTGTTTCGTGTACGCCTCCCGCATTGTCAATGAGGGCGCTACGCCCGATCTGTGCGTGCAGCTGCGCGAAGAGGGGGCGAGTGAAATCGGCAGGCTCATGGGCCGGGAGGTGCATCTGCGGCAGCGCCAGGTAGCGGTGATCAAATGCTACGGCGGGCCGGTCTCAAAAAAGCTGTTCGCCTACGGCGGTTTTCAATCCTGCCGTATCGCCGCATATTACAGCGGCGGGGGCAATGCCTGTGAATATAACTGCATGGCTTTTGGCGACTGCTTTCAAATCTGCCAGTTCGGCGCGATTACCCATACGCGCGGCCTTACGCCGCGCATTGACCCGCAGGTGTGCACCGGGTGCGGCAAATGCGTCCGGGAGTGCCCCCGCCATATTATCCGGCTTGTACCGGCCTCAGCGCGTGCGCATGTGGCCTGCAGCTCCCGGGACAAAGGCTCTGTCGTACGAGCGGTCTGCACGGTGGGATGTATTAAATGCCTGCAATGCGTCAAGGTCTGCCCGCATAATGCAATCGCGCACATAGACGGACATATTGAGATAGACTACGCTCTGTGCACCGCCTGCGGCGAATGTATCCGGATCTGCCCGCGCGGGATTATTATAGACCTTCAGGAGAGCTATACCGTGGAGGCGCTGCCGGGATGAAGTCGATTATTGTATACTGCTCAAAAACCGGTACGACGGAGCGCGTTGCGCAGGCTGTGCAGCGCGGCCTTGGTGGAAGCGCAGATATGCTCAGGCTGGATCTCAATCCCATCGGGCTGCAGCAGACGTATTGCCCTGCCTTTACGATTGATCTGGAAGTCTATGATCTCATTTTTCTGGGCGGATGGACCATGGTGATGCGCGTGCACCCTTTTATGGCCTGCTATATCCGTGAATGCGAGAATCTTGAAAATAAAATCGTTGCCGGGTTTTTTACGGGCGCTGCTCCTTTTTCGCGCAGCCATGTGCGTGCTGATTTCGAAGCCCTGCTTGAACGGCGCGGCGCACGCCCTTTTAATTTTCACTACACGACAACGCTGTTCGGACTGGCCCTGACAAAGGCCCGGCTGCGGCGCGCTGAAGACTTTGCCCGCGCCGTACTTAAGGCCTATCAGCAAACGGGGGGAGCCGGATAATGGATGGCTTATGGCCCACTTTTATGCGGCGCTCCCGCTCGCCTGTATCGGACGGCCGAACAACGGTGCCGGCAGCGGCATGCGCGCACATGCCTGTCCCGGAAAAGGTGGTGCTGCCGCTGCAGGATCTGCCGGAGGATTCCTGCGAGGTGCTGGTAACAACCGGTGAACATGTGCTGGCCGGGCAGCAGATCGGAACCATGGGCATCCGGCCGCATTATCTGGCCGTGCATGCGCCTTTCTCCGGCACGGTCACGGCGGTCGAGCAGCGCATCCATGAAGCCGGCGGCGAGCGGCACGTGCTTGCCGTGGAGATCGCCGCGGCCCCGGAGCAGAAAAGCGCCCCGGCCGTGCCGCTTTCGCAGTTCAGCGGCGACCGGCTGATGTTTCTGCGTGACATGGGCGTACCGCTTGATTTTGATGCGCTCGTCACGGCGAGGTCCCTGATGGTGAACTGCACTGAATTCGAACCCACCATCAGCACGCGCGCGGCTATTATCATGAACCATGCCGAGGCATTTGCCGGGGGACTGCGGCATCTCATGGCTGCAACCGGACATACTGAGATTACGCTGCTGGTCCACGCGGCCGAGCGGGAGCTGGGCGCGAGGCTGAAAGCGATTGCGGACCGCGTCAGGGGGGTGCGGCTCACGGCAGTGGCGCGTGCCTGGCCTGATACGCTTCAGCCGCTTATGAGCTTTCGGCAGCGGTTGAGCGGACAGGCGGCCCCGGCGGTCATTGTGGGGCCCGGTCAGGTATTTGCCGTTTATGAAGCGCTTGAGCTTGGGCAGCCCTACATCAGGCAGCTCGTCTCGATTGCCGGATCAGCCGTGCCCGCGCCGCAGACCGTCTGGCTCCATGCCGGCACGCCGCTTGTTGAAATCCTCAGGCGCGCCGGTGTTTCATTTCCCTTCGCCGGCCGGGTCGCACTGGGCGGGCCCATGATGGGAGGGCCCCGCTATTCACTTGAAGCGGGCATCGGCAAGAAGGTGCGCGGCCTGTTTGCCGCGGCCGGTTTTATCCTTCCCGATGAGCGCAAATCGCGGTTTTACCAGAGTTGCGCCTGCATTCGCTGCGGCAAATGCGTTGAAGTGTGTCCGGCGGGCATAACTCCGATAGCTGTGGTCGAACAGGTTAAATTCCATGACCTGAACAGGTCCCTTGAGTGCGGGCTGCTGTCCTGCCTTGAGTGCGGACTGTGCGCCTATGTCTGCCCCTCGCAGCTGCCGCTGGTTGAAATCATCAAACTCGGCAAGCTGCAGACCAGGGGCCGCGAGAGTTTGCTTATTTTTAATATATTTAAAACCCTGAGTTCATGAGCGGGACATGTGCAGATGAATGACAATAAACTTATCGTCGCATCAACACCCTTTCTCCGCAACGGGGAAACCGCGCACTGCCTGATGTTTGACGCGCTTCTGGCTGCCCTGCCCGCCGCGCTGTGCGCCATCTATTATTTCGGTCTGCGCTCACTCGCGGTCATGCTTGCCGGCATGCTTGCCGCAGCCGTAACCGAGGCAGCTGTTCAGATACTGTTTAAATGCCGCAGCTTTAATTATCGTGATTTTGCTTTCAGCTTTTTTACGCGGGAGGAAATCACCGTCATGGACGGCAGCGCCGTTGTCACCGGGCTGCTGCTGGCCTTTACCCTGCCGCCCGGCGTGCCGTTGTGGGTGCCGATTGTCGGAGCTGTTTTCGGCGTGGTTGTCGCCAAGCACCTGTTCGGCGGCCTGGGCTATAACATTTTCAATCCCGCGCTGGCAGGGCGCGCTTTTCTGCTGGCTGCCTGGCCGGCTCCGATGACGGCCTGGCAGGCCCCTGTTTGCCGGGCATCCGGCCCGGCAATTGATGCAATCAGCAGCGCCACCCCGCTCGGCGCGCTTGCGCTCGACGGCCAGACCACGCCGCTTGTGCAGCTGCTGCTGGGCTCTGTCGGCGGCAGCCTGGGCGAAACCTCGGCCCTGGCCCTGATGCTGGGCGCGGCATATCTGCTGTATAAGCGCACCATCACCTGGCATGCGCCGCTCGGCATGCTCGGCACCATGGCGCTGCTGTGTCTGGCGCTGGGCCATGACCCCCTGTTTCATCTGTGCGCGGGCGGCGCGATGCTGGGCGCATTTTTCATGGCTACCGACCCGGTCACCAGTCCGCTTTCTCCTGCAGGCCGCATTATCTTCGGCTGCGGAGCAGGGATAATCACCATGGTTATCAGGCTCTATGGCGCCTATCCGGAAGGGGTCTGCTACGCACTGCTCATCATGAACAGTCTCAGCCCTCTGATTGACAGATACACATCCCGCACCGTCAGGCCCGGCGAAATCGGCGTGCCGCTTGTTGACACACTAACAAAAAAATAGTCCGCCGGAGCGGAATGTGTTTTGCCTGTTGACCTCGGATGGTGAATATGTGATTCTTGCGGGGCGGCGAGGGCATTTTTCTTCAAGACAGCATTAAAAACACAGCCCGTTCGCCCTGAGCCTGTCGAAGGTCGAACGGACTACGTATCGCATAAACACCCGTTCATGGTTCGACAAGCTCACCACGAACGGGAAGGGTTCCAGTAAAAAGAAAAATGCTCAAGTGTACAGGTGATTTTTTGCAGAAAGGGGGCTGGCTTGTGAATATAAAAACCAGTGCATGTACTGCTGCTGCGGCCGTTGTGCTTTTGACCAGCGGATTGAGCACAGCCGGGGATTATCAGCATCCGGAGACCGGGCGTCTCGTGGCCTTTGTGCGCGATGCGGCTGCGCTGGTTTCGCAACAGGGAGAAAAAGCTTTCGCTCTTTTCAAAAAGCCTTCGGGCCCCTGGCGCGAGGGCGGCCGGTATGTGTTCGTTCTCGATACGGCCGGTAACCGCTACGTGTATCCTCCCGACCCCGACAATGAACGCATCAATGTCTTTGA
This sequence comes from Deltaproteobacteria bacterium, assembly GCA_016875025.1. GTDB lineage: Bacteria > Desulfobacterota > WTBG01 > CAIYCZ01 > CAIRTM01 > CAIRTM01. The sequence goes on along the minus strand of VGSH01000099.1, from coordinate 3,642 downwards.
CCTTACCGACCTTAACGGCAGGCCGTTCGGAGAGATATTTACGCGGCCAGTGCAGCCGCCCCGCACTGAAGGCTGGGCGCATTATCTGTGGACACGACCCGATGACGTGCATCCCACGTGGAAGACGACATTTGTGGTGCGCACGCGCGCGCCTTCGGGCACGGAGTACATCATCGGCAGCGGAGACCATACCATGCTTATGGAAAAGGCCTTTATTGTTGACATGGTTGACGATGCCGCCGCCATGCTGCAGAAACGGGGCCGGCAGGGCTTTGCCCTGCTGCGCGACCGAAAAGGCGATTATTATTTCAACGAAACCTATGTTTTCGTTACATCGTTTGATGGCCGTGAAGTCGTTAACCCGGCATTCCCCATGCTCGAGGGCCGCTCCGTGATCAACGCGGTTGATGCACGCGGCCGGGCATTTGTGCGCGACTATCTCGCCGCGCTGCGGGAGCACGACAGCGCCTGGGTTTCCTACCAGTGGCCCAAGCCGGGTGAAACCCTGCCCGCTCAAAAGGAAGTCTATGTAAAAAAAGTTGTTATTGACGGGCAGCCCTTCGCAATTGGATCGGGCGTATACGCGGACTGGCTGAAAAGCCGTTAGGGCTTTGTCGATGCCGGGTGTTTCTGACGGCGCTGTTCGTCAACGCGCGCCTATCCTGGTTGTTCAATATGCGTGACTGTGATACACTGGGCGGCATGACCAGTGCCGCCCGAAATACTACTCATTGTGGGATTTTGCCGTACCTGTCAATTCCTGCGGTATCCGCCGTGCTTCGGGGCCGGGTGTGCAGCTTCGCACTTTTTTTTGCCGCGCTCGGGCTGTGTATGGCTCCCGCACAGGCGTCTGCCGCCGCGGCCAGCAGGATTCGCGCAATTTCCTACGCAGTTGACGGTACTTCTGAAAAAATAACCATATCCCTCAGCAGCCCGGCAGCATTTAAGGCCAATGTCTTGGAGCGCAATCCCGGTGCGAACCTGCCCTGCCGTCTCTATGTTGATCTTTTAAATACCACGTTTGCACCGGGTGTAAACAGGAACATCCGTTCGCAGGGTGCTTTCGTGGGCGTAGTGCGCTCGGCCCTGAATGATCCGCACACCGCCCGGGTTGTGCTGGAACTGAACCACGCGCTTTCAGCGGGGGACTATATCATCATTGAGCGTGCCAGCCCGCCTGCGCTGGAGATTATTGTGCATGCGGAGAAAATACGCGCGCGCGTGCACAAGAGCCCGGAGCCGGTCGCACAAAAGCCGCCGGCAGAGGCTGCCCTCGCTCCGGAACCGCAGGCTGTCACAGCGCCTCCGGTGATCAGCGCGGAGCCTGCCCCACTGCCGCCTGTTCAGGCAGCGCCGAAACCCAAGGCTCCTGCAGCGCAAGGCCCCCGCACATATCTGATTGCGATTGATGCCGGGCATGGCGGCCGGGACCCGGGCGCCATCGGGCATGGCGGCCTGAAGGAAAAGCATATCTGCCTTGCCATTGCCCTGGAACTGAAAAAAGTGCTGGACAGAAAGCCGGGTTACACCACCCTCATGACCCGCACAGCGGACCGGTTTGTGTCCCTGCAGGACCGCGCCCGGATCGCAACTGAAGGCCGGGCCGACCTTCTGATTTCCATTCATGGAAACTCGCATGTTGATGCGCGTATCGATGGTATCGAAACATATTATCTCAACTTTTCATCAGATGCCGAAGCGCGCCGCGTGGCTGCCCGTGAAAATTTTACAACAGCGGAAGAAATCGGCGACCTTGAAATGATTTTATTCGACCTCATGCAGGGCGAGAAAACCAATATTTCAAGCCTGCTGGCAGGCTATGTGCACAACCGGCTCACTGCGGCCATCACCGGCAGGTACAAAAAAATGCGCAATCTGGGAGTCAAGCACGCACCCATGCGCGTGCTGATTGATGCCGAAATGCCCGGCATTCTTTTTGAAGCAGGCTTTATCAGCAACCCCGCGGAATCGCGGCGCCTGCAGGACCCTGCACATCAGCAGCTGCTGGCTGAGGCAATTGCCGACGGCATTCACGATTTTTTCACCAGCAGCAAAACCGCGCTCTATTTAAACAGGTAACAGTTCCCGCCCGGGCGGCTCCCGGCGTGGAGCATGCGCGACTTCACCATCTGCACGGATGGATACCGCCATGTTTACCGGAAAACTGAGGCTGCGGGACGTCAAAAAAGAAGCATCCAATGCCCATACCTTCGTGTTTGAAAAGCCCCGGGCCGCGTGGCAGGCCGGGCAGCATTTCATGTTCCTGAAGCCGCATTTTCCCTTCGACCTGAAGGGTGTGACCCGGGTTTTTACGGTCTGCTCAGCCCCGGAGGAAAACGGTTTCGCTTTTACCACCCGCTATTTCGGCGAAAAGTCGAGCTCGTTCAAGCGCAGCCTGTTCAGTATGCAGCCGGGCGACAGGCTGTGGTCTTTCGGCCCGTCGCCGCTGTATGACTGCTTCCGGGCGCTTGATACCGCCCGGCAGTATGTGTTTCTTGCCGGCGGCCTGGGCATAACTCCGGTCAGGGCAACCCTGCTGCATCACGCTGCTGCATCCGGTGCCTTGAAGGCAACGCTGCTGTATGCAAACCGCGATGAAGAGATGATTTTCAAGGATGAGCTGACAGCGCTGCACAGCACACTGCCCGCGCTTGGCATCACGTATATAACAAGCCCCGAGCACATCAATGCCGCAGCCATTGCCAAGGCGGCCCAGGCCTATAGTGCCCCGGTTTTTATTGCTTCCGGGTCACGCAGATTTGTCGGGGGCATGGTCGGGATTCTGCGCAATGAGCTGGGGGTGCAAAAAAAAGATATCATCGCCGATATGTTCAGGGCCATACCTTTTAGCGGCGCGGGGCTTTAACAGGCTGTTCAAAAAGACTTTTTCAACAACCTGTTAGACAGTTTTACCGCATCTAACGCTAAGGATGAGGGGCGCGGCGTGGTTTTTTTCGCGTCCCTCTCTAACCGATTGTTAGGGCCCCTCAACGAATAGAACATAAGAAGTTTTAAAATTTACTCTCCGTTGCTCAAGAGTATCGTGTTCATTACGCATTTCTATTAAGATTACAGAACCTTCCATCTCTGAGCATGATTTTTCTACGGAGAATAAAGATTCATGAAAGATATGTTCATCATGTTCTTCTTTGTAGGATTTTATTTTTTCGATTGGGTATTCGCCTGACAAATTAATACTGTAAACATGGTCATCATCCACGGGCTGAGCAATTTGCACTTCAATTTTTGCTTTTACGTTTGCTTGGTACAGGTACTGAAATGGGAAGAAAATATTTGGGACAATTGGCATCGGCATGTAAATATAAGGGCCTAGCGTAACAATAATATTACTTCCACAATTACTCGTTATTGAAGTACGTGGCTGTTCCCTTAACGCATAAATAGGAGGCAAATGCTCGTCTCCACTTGATCCCGCCGCTACAATTCGTGTTTGCCTCTGGTAAGCAGAGCAAGAGCACAAAAGTACCGTGACAATAGCGATAGGTAATATTTTTGGGTCTACAACAAAAACTGTGGGTAAAATAACCGCCGAGTAAAAATGGAAATAGCATCTATTGCCTTGTTTTGTTAAGAATAATTTTGCAGAAAACCCTTAACGCGACAAAAGGCAATAGATGCAGA
>VGSH01000098.1 GCA_016875025.1 Deltaproteobacteria bacterium | reverse complement strand
TCTAAATATTGTAGCCTTGCTGTCATTTCGAAGAAGCGAAAGCGACTGAGAAATCTTAAACCAGGATTTCTCCCTTCGGTCGAAATGACATTGTATATCCGGTTATAGTAAAATGAAAAATGCTCTAATGTACTACGAGATTGCTTCGTCGCTTCTCTCCTCGCAATGACACACACAGGGCTGTCATCGCGAGCCCTTCGGCATAGCTCAGGATAAACTCCGCGTGGCGATCTCAACTTTTAAGCAGCATTGTTTGATGGGGAAAGTCGCCGCATGCCGCCTCATGGCAGTCACAGAACCTCCTCACAACGTGTCACATTGCAAAGAGTTCTCAGTACAGCGCCGCACAATAGGGGGGCCGGTTGCAAAACAAAAGCCGGACATGAACCTGGCGTTGTGTGCCAATTGTAGGCCGGACTAAGCGAAGCGTGTCCGGCGGTATCGTAAAAATTTAGCGAACATCCGGTTCTTAGTCCGGCAGGTTCCCTGTCCCCGAAAATGTGGCCGCATGAAACCGCTCCCTCTTTTCTGTGGGGCTGTACTAAGCTGTAGTGTATAGATGCAGTCAACTTTTACTGCGTTCGTAAAAGCAGGCTTTTTAGAGCATTTTAATTTTTTACTGTAGTCCTATAAAAGAGCAAACCCGTTCGTGGTGAGCTTGTCGAACCATGAACGGTCACCCGTGCGATATATGATCCGTTCGTCCCTTCGACAGGCTCAGAGCGAACGGACGGTGTTGTTGGGCTATAGTATTCAGGAAAAGGCTCCAGGGACTTTGTACGAAGCCATCAACTTTTTATGTACACCAACGGCAGCAGATCCAAGAAATTTATTTTTGATCGTGCCGCAGATCACGCAGGGCTGCGGCAATGGTATCGGCAACAATCGCATTTCCCTCCCTGGACAGATGCAGCGGATCGCGCATGCTCTCGTCCTGCCAAACCTGCACACCGCTTTGCGCTGCGCGTAAAACCGGGCCGCGGGCATCAAGCATGTACACACTGCTGTACTGTTCTGCAACTTCCCGCATTATTGAACCGGCTTTTTCCCACGGCGCCGCCAGCACCGGGTATCGAATCGTATTGACGGCCTGTTCGAGAAGTATAACCGTGGTACCAGGATCATCAGCGGCGATCTGACTGATTAACTTGTTGAGATTGCCGCGAAATTCTTCCTCCCATATGTTGTCGGGGGCCATCAGCGCCCGCGCAAACCCATCCCAGTCAAAATCAGCTACATATTTCTGCCAGCCCTGCAGCATCAGGTCTTCGCCAAGTTTGCCTATCGCGCTGTAGCGGACAAAAATCCTGCGCAGGCGGTGCAGAAGAACATTTTCCGGCTTCGGCCCGGCAGCAGGCTGATCTTCAACGTGCGTAACCTTCTTGACCTGCACGAACCAGAAACCCGAAACTTTGAAATTATTGTTCGTGCTCAGCAGCAGCACGATGTCGGGCTCAAGGGCCGGCAGCTCGTGCTTTGCGAACGAAACGATATGGTTCAGGTCAAACCCCGGCTGCCCGGCATTTACGACTTCATAGCGCCCCCGGCCGCAGGAGCGGTCAAGCTTCTCCTGCAGCAGGGCCGGATACGTGTCGCGGTAGTCGAGGTTGTCTCCATAGGTTGTTGACGCGCCTAAACAGACTATGCGTATCGTCGGGCTTTTTTTGGGGCCGATCTCGGGTCCCCTGAGGCCCCGGCTGTTGACGGGATGTGCGCGGCTGCGAGTGGGCGTGCCCTTATAATAATCAACATACGGCGGCGCGACCCGGATTGTCTGAAAGCGGGGCCCTGAGGTGAAACCGTACCAGAGAGACCGCGCTGATCCATGCTGAAATGCAAGGGTAACCCGGCAGGCCACCTCAAGCAGGCACAAAAAAGCAGCGAACACGATACAGCTGAAGAAAATTGTTTTTAGCGGTGAAAAACCGCGTGTGTTTGACTGCATGCAGCGCTCCTGTAGCCGCAGCGTTAATGTCGTTGGAATAGCCCCGTTAATGGCATCGCGAGGGCGCCATGCAGGCGTGCGGCCGCGGGATCATTTTTCAAGCCACGCAGAGGCAAAATCGGCCGGCAGCCGTATCATCTCAAGCAGCGACGCAATCAGTTCGTTGTCTTTGCCGGTACGCCAGGGAGAAATAAACTCCCAGACGACCCGTTTGTCAGGCGTAACCTCAAGGGCACGGCCGCGCGTTGTTTCAGAGATTAATATATTTCCATTCGGCAGGACTGCGCAGGAAGCGCAGTTCTCAGAATACAGCGGCTGATGGTCCGTGCCGGAATATTCCCAGTAGACCTGCTGCGTAAACGGGTCAAGCTCCAGAACGCGGGAGCGCTCACCCAGGCCGAGGTTGTCGAAAATCAGCATATTCCCGTTCGGCATGATCGTCGGCTGATGCTGAAACCGCCACATGCCCGACAATGCCCAGACCATTTTTTCAGCTTCAATGTCGAGTACGCCTATGGTGTTGTAATACAAAAACGAAACAAGAACATTACCCTGCCTGAACGCGGGGGAACGGGATGCAAGGCGCCCGTCGAGCACTTCGATCGTGTTCGTGTGCAAAAAATCGCCTTCAGTTGAATTATTCGCAAGCAACGGGGCAAACAGGGAATTTTCAATGCACTTTACAATAGAAACACGCTTGATCTCCACTCCGTCGGGATTGAGCAGTGCAACAAAGTCTTCAAGTATCGGCTTGCCGTTATACATGCTGATTTCACGTATCAGCACATAGATGGTGCCGTCTTCGGCAACGAACAGGTCGTGGTGGGCGCCCGCTGGATATTTCCAGAGCAGATTGGAGTCCTTATCGATCTTGATCAGACCCAAACCCTCAAAAATTGCCAGCAGGTCTCCGTTTTCAAAAAGGTGAATCCTTCGCCAGTACTGATGGCCGGTTGTTTCGCCGGGTATCTGCCTGTCAGGCCAGGCTTTGTTGAAGGCATACTGCCAGGTATGCAATACCGTGCCCTGCATATCCATCAGAATTGCCTCTGGCGCATGCCCGGAAGTGTACAGGTTCAATCCGCTGTATGCGGATGTATCGTCATGAACAGTCACGTTCATGGCCTCGGGAGCAGCGGTTGAGCCTGTTACATAGCCGATGGATTCGAGTTTTTCAATCGCGCTGCGCATGTCCTGCCCCCCGGGCTGGCGGTCGACCGCATGCCAGCGGCCCGGCGGTTTATTGCCGGCCTCCGCTGGAGGCTCTGCAGGATTGCCGGATCGATAACCGGGGATACGTCCCCTGGCCAGCAGCACGATGTTAACTGCAACCGAGGCAAGCAGCAGGACAAATAAAATTTTCCGTGCATTTGAACCCATGATAAAAAAACCCGTTCCTTGAAGTCATTGACAGTACTCCGGACTCAGACAGGAGTCACCCGGGAGTATAACCGTTGATATCGGCCCATGGAAACGCAAAAAGCAAAAAAGGAATCGTGCCGTGCAATGGGATACCGGCAATCAAAGCATCCCCGGGAAATGAAAACAGATAGCCGCCGTAATCGTAAAACCTGTCGTCGGAATAATATGGTGCTCCGTGCCCATCAACGCCGGCTGAGGCTGTATAGGTAGAATAATACGATATATTCTTTTCCCGCAAAAAGTTTTCCAGTGTGCGATTGCGCAGGCTTTCGGCAAATTCAAAACTGTTGATCAGACCGTCGCCGTTAACCACGCTGCGTTCCGAGAAATAACCTACAACACCTGAAATATCAATTTGAAAAATACGCGCCTCAGGAGATGTAATTTTATTAAGGTCAAGAGCATAGCGATATGCCGGCACAAGCATGGTTGATGTCATCCGGGAGATGTCGATATATGCATAGCCAGCGGCATACAGCACTATAAAAACTGTAAACCATGCATTTTTCACACCCGGCTCCAAACCCATCCTTGTAAATATGATCAGGCTGGCGAAAACAGGTACTCCTGTATACCAGCCTTTAATGCCATCGGCGTTAAAACATAAATGCAAAAAACAAAATGCAATCCCACCGACCAGCATTGCCAGCAGGGTGAAATCAAGCCTTCGGTTTGATGATACGCTACGGGTGCGTGTTTTTAAAAAAACCGCAAACACACCTAATGCAATGCATGGAAGAAGGAACCGCGCCAGAATTATTTTATTTTCAGCGAACAGTGTCAAATTCTGCACCAGGCGGATTTCGGGAAAAATATTTTTGAGACTGCCGGAAATGGACGTAAGATGGCCGTAAAGCACAAAGTTAAGCATGTAATACGACAGCACGACCAGGGCAAAAAAACCATAGGAGATAATTTTTTTCTGGAAGGTGCAGCGGGTCGGCAGGCAGAAATCCAGCACGATCAGTAACGGGATAACCGTGAAAAGAAGGTCGGTTCGCGCAAGAAACAGGGCCGCAAGCACAAACGCCCGTGTGCCCATGTTTGATGTGGCCCGCGACTCCTCCAGCGCAACCAGATAGACGTACGCAGCAAGCAGCAGCACAGTTATGTGTGTTTCCAGGCCGACATCGCGAATACAGATAAAAATCAGGAAAAGAAAAAACAGCAGGAACTTCTGCGGATTATTGACGCGGGCAATCGGCCTGAGGGCCTGCACTACCAGGGCCGAAGCACACAGGCACATACAGAAAGCCGCTATAAAATTGATGCGGAAAAAAAACTCCGGGGAAACAGGATGAAAGGCATTGAGGAAAAAGTACACCCCTGCCAGCAGCAGGAACCAGAGCGGGTGATACCCGTTCGTGGGATTGATACCGTCAAACGTAGAACCCAGCCCTGTTGCAAAATTAGCAGCGGTCTTTAAATAAAAAAACGCATCGTCATTGGTGAAGTTAAGAAGCAGCTCAATGGACGCGCGCCAGCACAAGACCACGGTTAAAAGAAAGAGGGCTATAAGGAATATAAAGGGTACATAAACATTGAATGTGTGCGTGCGCTGCATATGGCCTGATCATATAACGATTTCACAGACTTCCCATACCTGCGGCGAAACCGAATAATAATGTCCCTGATTAAACGAGATAAGCTGTATACGAATGATGTGCAGTACCAGCCTGTATCTGCGGGCAACCCACAAAAAAAATAGTAGCGTTTTTAACCCGTTAAAACTATAGTTGTTCAGTCATGATGTGTCAATAAATTTCGAACCATTCCAGGGCATGCGTGCAAACGCCAATGCATGGTAATTCGCACATGAGACCCGTGTTTATTACACCCGCATTTTTTATCTAACCCACGGCCAAGATTCCCTGCAATGAACCGCAACCCACAACTTGATCTTGCAAAAGCAGCTGGAATGTTCCTGGTATATTATGGGCACTTCGCGCAAAGATTAATAGAATGCGGCTCTGCCAGCGCGGGCCTCCAATGGAAGCTGATTTATTCATTTCATATCCCATTCTTCTTCTTTCTCTCCGGTATTTTTTTTAAACCCGGCAGCAGTCTTTTACCCTTTGCGTACGACAGATTCAAAAGAAGAATTATTCCCGTGCTATTCTTCAGTGCTATGGCCTTGCCATTGTGGGTTTTGATGAAGGATAAATCATTGCTCAGCTTGATCAATGATGTCTACTGGAACTATCTTACCGGCTTCCCAAGTCTTAACAGGGCAACATGGTTTTTTATCTGCTTATTCACTGTCGAAATCGGGATGATGATTTTCGCCAGACAGTTTTCCTTACAAAAACATTACAGGCTGTGTGCTTATGCCGTATTTTTTTTCTTGACAGGATATTTTCTTAATGTGCATGGTAACAAAATAGCTCAATTGTTTCATATGAAAAATAATTTTTGGTATATAAACGATGCATTTTTTGCAGCATCTTTTTATATCGCGGGCTTTGCCTCCAGGACTTATTTTTGCAGCCCGGTTCGGCCTACAAAGGAAATACCTGTATTGTTTGTACTCGGCATTATTTTGTTCTCGACATTCAATTTAAATGATGGGCCGTTTCCCGCTGTTCTTCCTGCAGTTATGATGGTGTGTTCAAGCTATGGTAATTTTCTGTTGTTCGGTATTACAGCCCTTTCCGGGACGTTATTCATATTGTTTTTAATTCGACTAATCCCTGGAAGTTTCAAACTTGCTGAATATATAGGGAGACAAACAGCAATTTATCTTGGCCTTGGTGGTATAACAACTATGTTTATCGATACACCACTAATACGCTATGGCGGGTTCGTCCCGGATTCACAGCTGGCCACCTTTGTGTATTGTGTACTGTATGTATCAACTATGATGCTGCTGCTTGCTCCGCTTTCCTTTATTCTGAATAAATATATGCCCATGCTGGTTGGTGGTAAAGTACCCCGTTCACAGGTATTACGGTGCAAGCCATTTCACCGAACAAGCGGCATTAAATAAACTGTCGGCATTATAAACATGTTTTTCATAATGGCCCGGAAACAAATCATACGGCCGAATATATGCAATGACAATCGACATCAACGATTATCAAGCACATCTGCAACCGTTTCGGCGGCTGCACAGTAACAGGATAAAAACCGTATCATACCCACCACTTGAAAACCTCATCAAGATGAGCGTCTTCGAGGAATGCCGAATGAAATTTTGCGCAAAAAATACGCCAGCAGCAGCAATATTCCAAAATAGAAAACAAAGGAAAATTTCAGGGGCATGCGAAACAGAATAAAGTCATATTTAACCATGAAAGGCCAATGCAGCAAAAACATCTCATAAGACAGGCCGCCGACCAGCGCGAGAAATCCGGAGGTCAGGCCCCATGATGCAAGCACGTGCACCGCAAACGAAGCGCAGGCAATGGCTGTGATGCAGTGCAGATTGAAAGCCGCCAGAAAATAGATTCCATTCGGATGAACATGGCTCCACAGCTGGAGTAACCGGGTAAGCACAAAGAGCGCCGCAAGCACGCACATGACGGCGGCGGTTTTCGACCGCGTTGAGGCTGCATATCCTGCCAGGCGGCTCAAGACGTCATAATACCGTGCAGCGCAGCAGCCCAGTGGAAACATCAGCAGATAGTGGGAGCACGACATAAGAATGAACCCGTCAACCGTTTTGCCAAGTATGCCGGATTGCACGCCGGCGTAAAACACGATAACCGGGCAGCTAACTATAAACAGCAGCTGAGCGCGAGGATTACGTAAAAGAATCGATGCAATAAAAATGCCGTAGAAAAACAGCAGCATCGTGATAAACCAGGCGGGGCCGTTCAGGAACAGCCCTGCCTGGCTGATAGTAACGCCAAGCAGGGCCAGGAGCACATCTTGAAGTGGATAAACTTTTGACAGCAGCGCGTAATCGAGGATCAAAACTAGTACGGTGACAATCAAGTACGGTATGAAAACACGTCTGATACGCGCTCCCGCGAATCGCGTCAGGCCGCCCCTTTTCTGTTCCCATGAGCGCATAAGCCCGTAGCCCGAAAGAAAGAAAAAAAGGGCCACCCCGTATGTCGCAAGGTACAGGGGGAAACACTTATCGCCCTGTATTAAAAAATCATCAACATGTTTTAAAATTATACAGAGAATCGCGATCCCGCGCAAAATATTGGTTTGCTGCACATCCCAGAACCGAGAAACTCCTGTGCGGCGCGTCATAGAAATGCAAACGGCCAGCAACACGCAAGAGCCGATGAATAATCCGGTGGCCTTCGGATCCACAATGGGGAAGTGCTGGTTATAGTGGTTAATAAAAAAATTCATTATGCCGGTTCTGCTCTCTGCCAGTAGCTGTCGTGCGCGCCCTGGCGCATATGGGGGCAGGAAACACCTGCACTGCAAGAATTCTTCATATAACAACTTGAATCGGCACAGAGCATTACCGCAGCCGTCGGAACCCGGACACCGCCCGGCAGGATGCTACTGCAGATAACCGAGCGCCCTGAGTTTGGCCCTGTCATCTTCAGAAAATTCAGTTTCCCGGTGGTTCTCCCCGGATGCCGAGTCGGACATATCCCGGTTCCATGCCTGCAAAGCCAGTTCAAGCTCATTGCCTTTGTCTTCATGCACATCCACCAGGTTTTGTTTCTCGCCGGGGTCATCGTTCAGGTTGAACAGCATGCGAATGCCCATCTCCGGCAGCTGGATAAACTTCCAGCCCTTATGGATGACCGACTGAAAGTTAAGCGTCCAGCGTGTTTCGCTGAAAATCATTCTATCCGGCCCTGAATCGGGATCAGCAAAATCAATAACCCTGCCGCTGTGCTCATACTCTGCAGGCATCGGTACGCCGGCGGCAGAGAGTATGGACGGCATAAGGTCAACAAGGCTCACAAACCGCTCAACCGTTTTTTTCAGGGCGCGCCCCGGCAGCTTGACGATCAGGGGCACATGAATCATCTCCTGAAACACCTTGCGCATGTGGCCGATATAATAGTCACCGCGCTCCAGAAATTCCTCACCGTGGTCGGCGGTAAGCACGATCAGTGCATCCTCGTACAATCCGAGGCGTTTCAACTCTTCCAGGAACCGACCGATATGCTCATCGGTGAACGCTATCTCCGAATCGTACAGAGCCCTGATGTATTCAACGTCGCGCACGGACATGTACGGCGCCCGGTATATCAGGTTGTTCCAGTCCATTCCGCTGTATTGCGGGCCGTCAAAGGGTGCGGAGAAAACATGCTTTTCATGCTGAATATAGGAATAATGCGGATCAAAATAATGCAGGAAAAGCAGAAAGGGTTTATCGCCGGCTCCGCGAACATAGTCGATCGCCTTCTGCGTGACCGACGGTGAGGAAATATGCCCTCCGCCCCGGGCATTGTCTTCATCATAGCCGTCGAACCCCTGACCGAAGCCGTAGCGCCCGGCAATAAAGATATGCGATATCACCCCGTGAGTGCGGTAATTATGCTCCCGCAAAATTTCCGACAGCAGCAGCGACTGTTCATCAATGGTGGCTGCCCAATCAGCCATCCTGAGTTTGGCCGGATACTGCGCGGTGATCAAAGAGCAGATTGATGCGCTCGTCCATGGAGCGGTTGCGATTGCATTCTTGAATACAACTGAGTCTTCCGACAGCAGGTCAATGTTCGGGGTGGTGTTTCTGTCGTACCCGTAGGAGCCGACATGGTCCGCGCGCAATGTATCGACGACGATGAATATGATATTGGGGCCGGGGACGAAGCCGCTGGTGCGGTCAAGCAGCAGGGCGCCGTTGCCGGCAAGCGTCAGCACCAGCAGCACGGCCGCGCTTGCGTTAAGATACCTGAGCACTGGCCTGCGCCTGCTGTTGTGACTCGATCGGTTTGCCAGGAAGCCGGCAGCCGCCAAACCGGCGGCAGACAGCACGGCGATATTAAACGCGGCCCTGACGGGGTTGGCCTGGTAGTCAAAGCCGTAGCGATATATGCTCAAAAGGCCATAGCCTGCCGCGGCGGCAGCGGCCACAGCCGCCAGAAAATATCCGGCCCTGCCCGGGCTCAGCCGGATGCCCGAGTGTGTCCTGGCAAGCCGCAGCGCCTGGTGGCACAGGGCCACGCAGCAGCACGCGGCTGAAAAAAATACAAGAAATGTATTTACGCTGTGCACTGCCGCTGTCGCGGCGAGCCTGAACATCCCATAATGGAGATATCGATTGGCCGCGATAGCATCCACGGCGGATGCCATGCCCGTTGCGAATCCGAGTACAACGGCGACGGCCAGAATCCTGCTTACAGTTTTCATACCATCAGCTCACTGACAACATGATTTGGTTCAATAATCATACACTTCTTAGCAGGCTGTAGAAAAAGGCCCATCTGCGGCGTTGCGCTCATCACTCGTCTTTGCGGCGTACGCAGAAGTACGCCTCAGTCTTCGTAATTTTGCGCGCCTTGCATCCGGTCCTTTTTGAACAGCCTGTATAAAAGAACTTTTTCAACAGCCTGTTAGAACTTTTATATAAATACCATATGTAATCCAGCGACACAACACCGTCACTTCTCCCTGAGCCTGTTCAGGGGTTGAAGGACAACGCATTTGACGTTGAACCCCTTCATGGTTCGACAAGCTCACGACGAACGGGATTATGTTTTTAAAAGGCTGCAGAAAAAAGATACTTGCTCTCAATCGCAACCTGCATCGTGCATGCAATTACCACCGCGCTTCCTCATCCTGAGAAAGGCTTAGTATCTGCCTGCTTGAGCAGCGCGCGCACAAAAGGAAGCATTGATTCAGCCGCAATACGGTGCGCCTTTTCATTGGGATGCTGATCATAGGCAGACACCCACAGGTCAGATCCGTTCATTCCCAGGAATGCAGGTAAAAGGCTGTGTACGGGGATATCGTTTTCACGTGCGAAATCAGCAATCGTGTTGCACACCCGCTTAAAAGGATAGCTCTCGTTCAATTCTACCAGCACAGGGAATATGATCAGCCCCATGGCGGCGGAACGGCTTTCGGCATACTGCCGGATCAAAAGCAAATTGCGCTGCGCCCTCTGCCACTCGGCGGTCTGCTTCGTATTCCCGAAGTAGGCCCGGTTGATCGAACGACTGTAGGCCGTGGCGACAAGCATGCGGTCGACATAGTCCTTGGCCAGACGGAAGACGCGCACATGGCGGTAGAGCAGCGAAGCCCTGTTACGCTCAACAATATTCTTCCGTATGGGGTCGAAGAAATCATCGATGGATTTAACGTTCGTACCGTCTCTAAGAAAAAACACGGCAAGAACGACATCGGGATTGAAATCATCGCCGTGTTTTTCGAGCAGTTCCAGCCACTGGCCGGTCAGGCTGCCGGGCACCCCGCCGTTCAGCACTTCAACAGAACCGGCGCCGGGAATACCCGGTTCCCGGTTGAGCATGGCTTCGAGCTGCTTGGGGAACACAGCCTCCTCGTTGTCCACGCCCCAGCCCCACGTAAAGGAATCTCCCAGAATGAATA
>VGSH01000097.1 GCA_016875025.1 Deltaproteobacteria bacterium | reverse complement strand
AACCGGTGCGTACGGCGTGCCCGGGCAGGCGCCGCAGCAGCGTTAGCGTATACCTTCCGCGCCAGTTCCGGGTACGACGCCCTATCTCACACAAGAAAGCGCCTGAGCGTATCATAGAGCACCTGAAAAAGAATCGGGGACAGGCAAAATATGTAAAAAAGTTGGGAAGAAAAATTTCCGCTTTGCGACTAATACGGTGTGTTTAAAAAAAGCGCCGTAAACGTTCATAGCTTGCAGGCTGATTTTTTTATGCCCCGAACCTCTCGCCTCTTAATCCCCGGTCAGGCAACCGTATATCACGTCATGAGCCGCTCTGCCCTAGACGGCCTCCCGCTGAGCGACGCCGAGAAAGACCACCTGACGTGGCTGATAAAGCGCCTCAGCCGCCTCTACTTTACGGAAATCCTTGGCTTTTGCTGCATGGGCAACCACTTCCACCTTCTGGTTCGCATGCTGCCTGAAGAGAGCTTCAGCGACGCTGAGCTGCAACAGCGCCATGAGCGCTTCTTTAGCGAGGAGAGGCGCTTCTGCGAAGGCCATATTCCCTTTTACCGCCTGAAATACGCGAGTCTTTCGGAATTCATCAAAGAACTTAAACAAAGCTTTTCGCGCTGGTACAACCGGCGCACAGGGCGCAGCGGGTTTTTCTGGTCAGAGCGGTTTAAAAGCGTGATCGTTGAGAAGGGTGAAACCCTGATTAACTGCCTGGCCTATATTGATTTGAATCCGGTTCGGGCCGGGATCGTTGCCCGGCCTGAAGACTATCGCTGGAGCAGCCTTGGCTGCCATGTGCAGCAGGGCAATCCGGACGGGTTTCTGTCGCTTGATTTCGGCTTGAATGAGGCTGGCCCACTCAATACTGGCGAGCGCCTGCGCAGATACCGGCAGTATGTGTATGAGGTCGGCGAGCTTGAAACCGGACATGGCGCCCGGATTGCGCCTGGGATTGCCGAACAGGAGCGCAGGAAGGGCTACGCACTTACGCGCAAAGATCGGTTTTTACGCCGCAGCCGGTATTTTACCGATTCAGCCGTGATCGGCAGCCGCGAATTCGTGCTGGAGAGCTTTCAGCGCTTCCGCACAGCGCTCAACATCAGCAAAGACCGGCTGCCAAAACGGGTTGCCGGACTTGAGGGCATGTATTCACTCAAACGCCTTGGTGTTTAGGGCCTTCAGACAAGTCCAACAGATACAACAAGCCCCGAACTGCATAGAAAAACTGCCCAGTATATCTACCGGCTTGCCCCTTAGCGCTTACTAAATCATTAAAAATGCGCAGATCAGCCCCGGAATAAATACAGTCGTGCGGGTGAAACAAAACTGAAGGCATCCACAAGCGGATTTAATTGCTGAACACATAGTTCGCCTGTCCCATTTTTGTGTTCAATAACCGGGGATTTCTTCAGTACGAAAAAAGGCAAGGTGTACCTCGAGGATGCTGTGAGCGGCAGGAAGAAGACCTGCAAGGTCACCGCGTGGGGCATGGAGAGCATCTCGTTTGTCGTCCCGAAGACATCCAAGAGTTTCCCTGCGGGAACATATCCCTTGAAGGTCACAAACAAGGTAGGAACAGCAGCGGCTCCGTCAAACTTCGCCGTAGACTGACGGCAGGAAAAAGAGGATCGCCTTTTTTTCAATTAGAGCATATATTTTTTTCTATGCTTTTTTCGAAAGGAAGCAAACCCGTTCGTGGTGAGCCTGTCGAACCATAGACGGGTTTCAGCGGCACATTCGTTGTCCGTTCAACCTTCGACAGGTCCAGGGCGAACGGACGGTGCTGTCTTTCAGGCGATAACATTTAGATACATGCTCTGAAAAAACCGGTGCGTACGGCGTGCCCGGGCAGGCGCCGCAGCAGCGTTAGCGTATACCTTCCGCGCCAGTTCCGGGTACGACGCCCTATCTCACACAAGAAAGCGCCTGAGCGTATCATAGAGCACCTGAATGCCAAAGAGAAGGTGCCTGAGGCTGATGCGCTCGTCATGGCCGTGGATCAGGCGGTTTGATTCAATCGAGGCATCAAACTGCATGCCGTAGGCAACGACGCCGCGCTCGCGGAAGAACCGCGAATCGGTCGCGCCCGGCGACAGGTACGGCAACAGCATGCCGCGCGGGTCATGCTGCTCGATAGTATCGCCCAGCACGCGGTACAGCTCGGTATCCATTGATGATTCAGACGCGCGCGATCCTCCGGGCAGTTCTACCGTAAAGCCCCGGCACCCGGCATCTGTGAGCAGGCGCTCGATCAGTGACGTGAGTTCTTCCGGAGTTGTTCCGGGCAGAATGCGGGCATCCACCTCGCAGAAACACTCCGACGGAATAACATTGGTTTTTTTGCCGGCCTGCGCAACGGTCGGCACCATGGTGTTGGTCAAAAGCGCCCCCAGCATCTCGCGCATGGGCGCATCAGCGATCAAATCGAACGTTGCGCAGCTGCACGCGGGGTCCATGAGTCCCAGGAATTGCTCCGGACGCATATACTCCTGCTCCCGGGCAAGCGCCTCCATCAGCAGCCGCACCGGAGCGGCGCACTGCAGTCCGAAGCGGTGATTGCCCAGCACCTGCATGGCCCGCGCCATGTGCAGCACGCAATTTTCATCGTGCGGAATGGAGCCGTGCCCGGGGCGGCCTTCAAACGTTATTTTCAGCCAGCAGGAACCCTTTTCAGCGACCTGGCAGAGGTACACATTGCGGCTGCCGGTGCGCAGTCCCCAGCCGACCCCCTCGTTGATCACATAGCGCGTTTGAAATTTTTCCGGGTGATGCTGCAGCAGCCAGGGCACGCCCCAGGCGCCGCCGGCCTCCTCGTCCGCGGTTGCGGCATATACGATCCGGCGCTCGGGATCAAGGCCCTGGCGCTTCAGGAGCAGGAAGGCCATGAGCTCGATAATGCCGAGGCCCTTGCAGTCAAGGGCGCCCCGGCCCCAGAGCTCGCCGTTGCGAACACAGCCTGAAAACGGCTCCACCTGCCAGCGCCCGGCCTCGGCCTGCACCACGTCGATGTGATGCAGCAGCATGATCTCGGGCACTGCGCCTGCCGTGCAGCCCGATACCAGGCTGCCGCGCCCGGGTTTGGACTCGATGATCTCGGAGCCGATGCCGTTGCGTTTTAAAATATCCTGCAGAAAGCGGGCGCCTTCGGTTTCATTGCCGGGCGGATTTACAGTGTTGATCTGAATGTAGGCGCTGAGCAGTTCAGCCGCCTCAGCTGCTGTGCGCTCCCAGTCAAGCGGTGAAACCTGCATCTGTAGTATCTCCTTTCAGCGGGGGGAACAGAGGTCAAGAGTTCAAGGTTCAAGGTTCAAGAGTTCAAGGTTCAAGGTTCAAGGTTCAAGGTTCAAGGTTCAAAAAAGCTAAACCATACCCCAGAGACTATTTGCCGGGCTGCATGCTCAATCCAAATAAAAAAAATATTCGCACACCGCCACCGCTTATGTGGTTCTAAACGTTGAACATTGAACCTTGAACGTTGAACTGATTTTTCTCCGGACTCCCGACTCCACACTCACCACCCCTTCATGCTTCAGCAAACGTCGCTTCAAGTCTGTGCCGCCCGGAGCTGAAAACCCGCCGAGGCTGCCATTGGCGCATACGACACGGTGGCAGGGTACGATGATCGGCAAAGGATTAGCTCCCAGAGCGCTTCCGACAGCTCTCGCTGCTGCCGGGCGGCCGATCTGGGCTGCAATCCAGGCGTACGTGCGCGCCTGCCCGAACGCAATCAGCGCAGCCGCATCCCAGACCATGCGCTGAAACGCGGTTGCCGGACCGGGATCAAGCCGCCGGGGGACCGCGGCAGCTGCTCCCTGTTTGAAATAACGCTCCAAAAACAAAAGCGCCCCCCGGCAGACTCCGGCATCAGGGCGGCATTCGGGGAACTGCCTGAAAACAGCCGCCAGCAAATGCTCACGATCCGGCTCGGCTAACAACACGCGGCGCACACCTGAGCGTCCCGCCACCACGGCGCACCAGCCGACCGGTGTCCGCACACAATCGTACCAGATCATGGCAGCGCTTCCGCTCCGGCCTGCAGCACCGTCCATGTACCGCGCACAGCCGAAAACAAACGCTTGACAAACATCAAAACAATGCTATTATACATCGTTTTTAGAAATACTCTTTTAAACACATGGAGGTAGCACCCTTGGCAAATCACAAATCGGCGGTTAAACGCCATCGTCAAAGCATTGGCCGGCGCCTGCGCAACAGAAGCCAGCGCTCAGCCATGAAAAACTCCGTCAAAAAGCTGTTGGGCGCGATTGAATCCAACGACAAGGACACGGTGCGCACCACGCTTGTCGCCACGACATCCCTTATTGCCAAAACCGCAACCAAGGGCATTATCCACAGCAATACCGCCAGCCGCACGATTTCACGGCTGACCAAACGCGCCAACACGGTGCTGCTGGCAGGCTGATACCTCATCCGCGCAGACCGGCAAGGCGCAGCAGCAGATTCTCCAGAATCAGCCGGCCCTGCTTGCGGCTTGATTTCAGCTGCCGGTCAGCCGATGCCAGCTCCTGAAACACTGCCCCGAAGCAGGCCGGTGACCAGTTCCCGGCCTGCTTTATTATTCCCCGCGCAAGATATTCGCTTTTCAGGCCAAGCAGCTGCCTGATCCGGGCCGGGCCTGCCTGCGGACCCTCATCACGGGCACGCGCCAGCAGGCGGAACTGGCGCGCGACCATCGCCAGAACCTGCAGTGCAGGCATACCGTCATCGAGCAGCTGTTTAAGGCAGCTCAGCGAATAATCAAGGCGGCTCTCGCCGATACTGTCAACCAGATTGAATATTGTGGTGCGGTGCCCGACGCTCAGGGCCTGTTCAACATCCGCTTCCTCAATAGTCTGCCGGTCAAGGCAGTACAGCACCAGCTTCTCAATTTCACCCGCCATGGTCTGGGCATTGCCGTCCAGATTCTGGCACAGCAAAGCCAGCGCTCCCGGGCCGGCCTTTTTCCTGTGGCGCGCGAGTTCCTGCTGCGCAAACGTGCGCACATCACTGTCCCAGCGCGGGTTGGCGCATGCAAAAACCCGCCCGGTTTTTTTCAGCCATCCGCTGAGTTTCTTTTTTTCCGCTGTACTGGCAAATACAAGGCAGGAAGAAGCTGAGGGTTTCAGGCAGTAGGGCTCCAGCTTTTTAAGTTCATCATCCTCCCAGGCATCGATGCGCTGTACCACTATCAGGCGGCGCTTGAAGCATACCGGCAGGGTCCGGACCGCCATTAACACAGCGGCCGGGGCATGCGCCTGGGCGTCGAAGCGCTCGCAGTCGAAATCGGCTTCCGCGTCCGCGAACAGATTTTTCTTAAGGCCGGCCAGAGCATCGTCCAGCAGACGGGTGTTTTCCCCATAAAAATAGTACAGCGGGGCAACAGGGCCTTTCAACAGGGCTTGCAGATCATCGGCCGGCATTTAAAAACCCTGCAGGAGCCCGTCATGCACCCGCTCGGCCAGATCAGCGGCCAGGTCCTGAAAGGCGCGCCGCTTGTCGGCCTCGTCAAGCTGAATATCCTGAACCTCCAGAATCTCCGGAGGCGGCGCCGGGGGATTCCGCTCCTTCTCCATATAATGGGTTGTGCGGAACTCTTCACCGTGCCTGAGCGCGGAGCGCTTCCAGAGCACCCGGCCGGTTTTGCGCTCTTCAACCACAACACTGATGGTCACCCAGACGCGCCACTCAAGCGCGCGCCGGTCACGGGTCAGGGCCAGGGAGTCATCGTCGACCCTCTTGATGACGCCGCGCAGCACCGCATCAGCCTCGCCATCGCCGACCACCTGCAGCCGTTTGGTCTCCACAAATTGATTTACAAAGGCATGGGTAAAAATGGCGTCAATACCCGGCTCGAAGCTTTTATTTTGAAAATAGGGAATGGCTATCGTGGTAATGCCGTCAAGCTCGGGATTGTCAAACCGCGCCAGCCGGTAGCCGCAGCCGCTCAAACAGATGCACACCAGCACAGCACTCAAGACGTACGATCGTGCAGCATTCATAGATCACCTTTCATCCTCTGGGAAAAAGCCTCTGCAGTGTACCCTGCGGGCTAAACGACAATACTGACAAGTTTCTTCGGCACCACGACCACCTTGCGAATTTCCCGGCCCTCGATCCAGGGCTGGACCTGCTCGCAGGCCAGTGCCAGTTCACGCACATGTCCGTCATCGGCCTGCGCATCAACAGTCAGCTTGCCGCGCACTTTGCCGTTCACCTGAACGACGATCTGCACCTCATCGGCAGCCGCGATTGCCGGATCAGCCGTGGGCCAGGGCTGATCCCCGGCCAGGCCCTGACGTCCAAGCCCCTGCCATATCTCCTCGCACACATGCGGGGCCATGGGGGTGAGCAGCAGCACCGCAGCATCAAAGGCCTCCCTGAAGGCCTGCATGCCGGCCGCATGGTCCCGTGCATGCGGAACAAACTGATACAGATGGTTCACCAGTTCCATCACAGCGCTGATGGCCGTGTTAAAATGAAAACTCTTCTCAATGTCTGCGGTAACCTTGGCGATGGTCTGATGCGTTTTGCGCCGCATGGCCTTTGTACCATGATCACCGGGCGCGGACTCCATATATGAACCCACGCTTACGCTCGCAAGCAAATCCGCGTTCTCCTCGGCCAGGCGCCACAGGCGCTGGATGAAACGGAACGACCCCTCAACGCCCTTTTCATTCCACTCAAGATCTTTCTCAGGCGGAGCAGCGAACAGGCAGAACAGCCTCGCGGTATCGGCGCCGAACTGCGCGATCAGCTTTTCAGGATCGACGACGTTTTTTTTGGACTTGGACATTTTTTCCGTGCGGCCCTGCCGGGCCTCACCGCCGCAGCGCGCACACGCACCGTCGCGCACCTCTTCCGGGAACAGCCAGCCGCACTGCGGGCAGCTTGAGGTTTCCATGCACACCATGCCCTGCGTCAGCAGGTTGGTAAAGGGCTCATCAAAATCAAGCATGCCCAGGTCGCGCAGCACCCGGGTGAAAAAGCGCGCGTAGAGCAGGTGCATGACCGCGTGCTCGATGCCGCCGATATACTGATCAACCGGCAGCCAGTAATTGACCCGGGCCGCATCCAGCGGAGCGTCCGTGCAGTCCGGACAGGCGTAGCGCGCAAAATACCAGGATGATTCCACGAACGTGTCCATGGTGTCGGTTTCGCGCTGCGCCGCACAGCCGCACTGCGGGCAGGTCGTGTTCACGAACTCCGGGCAGTCGGCCAGGGGTGAGCGGCCGAGCACCTCAAGCGAGACCTTCTCCGGCAGCACCACGGGCAGATCACGCTCGGGCACCGGAACGATGCCGCAGCGCGGGCAGTGGATGACCGGAATCGGGGCGCCCCAGTAGCGCTGCCGCGAAATACCCCAGTCCTTGAGCCGGTAATTGACCGTCCTGCGGCCCCGGCCGCTTTCAGCAAGATAGTCGGTAATCTGCTGCATGGCTTCGCGGTTGTGCAGGCCGCTGAAACGGTCTGAATTCACCAAAAACCCGTCGTCAACGTAGGCTTCAGTCATTGCCGCCGGGTCAAGAGGAGCGCCTTCCGGCTGTATCACCACCTGCACATCAAGCCCGTAGGTGCGGGCAAAATCGAAATCGCGCTGATCATGGGCCGGAACCGCCATGACCGCGCCGGTGCCGTATTCCATCAAAACGAAATTGGCCACATACACCGGCATGCGCCTGAGCGTAACCGGATTGATACAGTACGCCCCCGTAAAAACGCCCTCCTTGACAAGATCATCGGATGAGCGCACGGTTTTATCCTGCTTCAAAACGCGCGCGACAAACTCGCGCACGGCAGAGGACTGAGCGGTGGTTCGTGAGAGCTGCACGGCCAGCGGATTTTCCGGAGCGATGCTCATGAAGGTCGCGCCGTAGAGCGTGTCGGGCCGGGTGGTGAAAACGGTTATAGCCTCGTCGCTGTTTTCAATCTGAAAGACAATCTCTGAGCCGTAGCTGCGGCCGATCCAGTTACGCTGCTGGGTAATGACCTGCTCGGGCCAGCCCGTGAGGCGATCAAGCCCGTCGAGCAGCTCTTCGGCGTAGTGGGTGATCTTAAAGCACCACTGCGGCAGCTCTTTCTGCGTCACTTCATCGCCGCATCGCCAGCACCGGCCGGCTTCGACCTGTTCATTGGCCAGCACGGTACTGCAGGTCCCGCACCAGTTCACAAAGGCCTGCTTGCGGTATACGAGGCCGCGCTCATACATCTTCAAAAATATGCGCTGCTCCAGGCCGTAATAACCCACGTCCGATGTGGCCAGCTCGCGCTGCCAGTCATAGCTGAACCCGATACGCTTGAGCTGAGCGCGCATGATGTCGATATTAGCATATGTCCAGGCGGCCGGATGCGTCTTGTTCTGGATGGCCGCGTTCTCAGCAGGCATGCCGAAGGAGTCCCAGCCCATGGGATGCAGCACCTTAAAGCCCTGCATGGCCTTGTAGCGAGCGATCACGTCCCCGATGGTATAATTGCGCACATGCCCCATGTGAATGCGGCCTGACGGGTAAGGAAACATCTCAAGCACATAATATTTCCGGCGCCCGTCATCCCGGTCGCTCACGCGGAAACTCTGATGGGCATCCCAGAATGACTGCCATTTTTCTTCAATTGTCTGCGGGGTATAGTGACGATCCATGGATGCTGCCTTTGCGCGCGCGTGTGTCAACCGGGCCGGGCAATGCGGCCGCTGCTTTAAAAGGTTTCCAATGTAACACAGCACAGATGCCTGAAGCAAGATTTTATCTGGTCGGGAGGGCGCGACTGCCCTGTTTTAACTTGACTTTACTGGCTCATACCGCTACCTTTTATCACTTTATGTCAGGTGCGAAACCTGACACCGCAACTGTTTGGAGACACGCATGGAATACAAAGACACAATCAACCTGCCCCAGACACCGTTTCCCATGAAGGCCAGCCTGCCGCGCAAGGAGCCTGAGCTGCTGGCGCACTGGGAACAAACGGGCCTGTACGAAAAAATCAAGGCCTCCCGCGCCGCCGCTCCGAAATTCATCCTGCATGACGGGCCGCCCTATGCCAATGGGAACATTCACATCGGGACCGCGCTCAACAAACTGCTCAAAGATTTCATTATCAAGTCCAAAACCATGGCCGGCTTTCAGGCCCCCTATATTCCGGGCTGGGACTGCCACGGCCTGCCCATTGAGCTGAACGTGGAAAAAAGCCTGGGGCGCGACAAGCAAAGCGTTTCCAAGTCCGAGATCCGCAGAAAATGCCGCGTCTATGCCGGCGAATTCGTCGACATTCAGCGCTCGGAATTCAAGCGCCTCGGCGTTCTGGGGGACTGGGACAAGCCCTACCTGACGCTCACGCCCGGCTACAGCGCGACCATCGTGCGCGAGTTCGGCAAATTCGTCGCCTCGGGCGACGTATACAAGCGCAAAAAACCGATCCAGTGGTGCGCCTCCTGCGGCACTGCCCTTGCCGAGGCCGAAGTTGAATATCAGGATGAATCAACCCCTTCGGTGTACGTGAAATTCGCGCTCACGCCTGAGAGCCGTGCGAAGCTCCCCGAAGCTGCCCGTGAAAACGCCTCCGTGGTCATCTGGACCACAACGCCCTGGACCCTGCCGGCCAACCTTGCGATCTGCCTGCATCCCGACCTTGACTATGTCGCGGTGCAGACCGGCGCCGAAGTGCTGATCCTGGCCGAAGGCCTGCTGGAAAGCACAATGCGCATCTGCGGCATCGACCGGCATGCAATCCTCGCGCGGTTCAGAGGCAGTGAATTGGAAAGGCTTATCTGCCGCCATCCGCTGTGCGAGCGCGATTCCCTGGTCATTGTCGGCGAGCATGTCACCCTTGAGGCCGGCACGGGCTGCGTGCACACGGCGCCCGGCCACGGACAGGAAGACTACGAAGCGGGCCTGCGCTACGGCCTTGAGATCTTCGCACCCGTGGATGACGCCGGCGTGTTTACCGCCGAGGCGGGAGAATTCGCCGGGCAGTTCGTATTCAAGGCCAATACTCCTATTGTCGAGCGCCTGCGCTCCGTTGGTGCCCTGCTGGGCGAGCAGAACATCAGCCACTCCTATCCGCACTGCTGGCGCTGCAAAAAGCCCGTCATCTTCCGGGCAACCGAGCAGTGGTTCATCTCCATGGAAACTAACGGCCTGCGCAAGCGCGCGCTTGAGGCCATCGCCGCAACAAACTGGATCCCATCCTGGGGCATCGACCGCATTCGCGGCATGGTCGAAAACCGTCCGGACTGGTGCCTGTCGCGCCAGCGCACCTGGGGCGTGCCAATCGTGGCCTTTTACTGCACCGAGTGCGGCCACCTGCTGCTTGACCAGGCCGTTATCAATCACGTGGCCGACCTGTTTGAAAAAGACGGCAGCGACATCTGGTTTGAGCGCACCCCTGAAGAGCTCCTTCCCGCCGGTACGCGCTGCCCGGCGTGCAGTCATGCTGAGTTCAGGCCTGAGACCGACATTCTGGATGTCTGGTTCGACTCGGGCGTAAGCCACGCGGCCGTGCTTGAGCGCCGCGAAGAACTCGCAAGCCCCTGCGATCTGTACCTTGAAGGCAGCGACCAGCACCGCGGCTGGTTCCAGAGCTCGCTTTTGACCAGCGTGGGAACGAGGGGACGTGCGCCCTACCGCTCCGTGCTCACGCACGGTTTTGTCATGGACGGCAAGGGCCAGAAAATGGCCAAGTCGCGGGGTAATGTCATCCGGCCAGAGGAAGTCATCAAGCAATACGGCGCTGAAGTGCTGCGCCTGTGGGTCGCCTCCGAGAACTACCAGGAGGACATGCGCATTTCAGACGACATTCTCAAGCGCCTGAGCGAAGCCTATCGCAAGATCAGAAACACCTGCCGCTTCATGCTGGGCACGCTGGCCGATTTCGATCCCGCCCGGGACCGCATTGCCTATGCAGACCTTGAAGAGCTTGACAAGTGGGCC
>VGSH01000096.1 GCA_016875025.1 Deltaproteobacteria bacterium | reverse complement strand
GGCGCCGCTGGTATCGCCCGGTTCAAGGGCAATCAGGCGCTCTTCCAGAAAAACGGCTGTCCACAGCGCATGGGAGCTTCCGGCAACGCCCGTCAGGCAGCTCACTATCTGGGTCTCCAGTACCTGGGTGCACACCGCCAGACCGGCCTCACAGGCCGCCGCGCATACTATGGGCGTTTCCGGGTACGGTCCGGCCCCCGATTTAACGACAATCTTTTTTAAACGCGCAACGGACTGAGAGCCTGCCTGCTCATCCACCAGTGCAATCGTAAACGGGCGCTTGTATTGAATTTCAACCTGGCTGTCCTGCACGACCCGGGCCTGGCAGGCAAGCCGGACACCGCGGGCAAGCTCCTGCCGGCTTAAACAGCCCTTCTCGGTTGCGGTCAGCGGCCCCATGCGCTGCAGGCTGCGCACCTTGCACTTCTGGCAGATGCCCTCGGCGCCGCAGGAGAAAAAAAGCTGAATGCTTTCGGGATTGTCCTCCCCGATTGCTTCAAAAATGGTTTTGAGATGCTCAACCCTGATGACTTTATTTTCAGGCAGGAATGTTACGCTATGATATTTAACGGCCATTGTTCATTGTGTCGCTATGCGCCCTGTGATCCCCTGCAGCATATCAGGACTGCTGCCCGTTTACGTGCAGCACGGCATTGTCAATCAGCCGGGCTTTCTCGAAAAAAACCGCCACCGCCATGACAGCATCGTTCTCAAGGAGTTCAACGTCCCGCAGGGTTTCGACGTCGCACACCCTGATATAATCGATGCGGCCGAGCGGTTCCGCACTGATAATATCAGTCGCCAGGCTGATGAGTGCCTGCGCCGCATGTTCACCTGCCTGCACCCGTGCGCGCACCGCATCAAGTGCACGCGACAGGCAGCGCGCAGCCTGCCTCTCCGCCGGCCCCAGGTATTTATTGCGCGAACTCATGGCAATGCCGTCGGGCTCTCGTACAATCGGAGCGCCGATAATGTCGATATCCATATTGAGATCTTTGACCATGCGTTTGATTACAACCAGCTGCTGAAAATCCTTCTGCCCGAAAACAGCGCACTGCGGCTTGACCGCGTTAAACAGCTTGGTTACAACCGTTGCAACACCCTCAAAATGCGTGGGCCGCGACAGGCCGCAGAGATTTCGGGTCACGTCCCGCACGCACACCATTGTCTGATATCCGTCAGGATACATTTCGTTCGCGTCAGGATAATACAGACAGTCCGCCCCCGCCGCTGCCACCATGCGGCGGTCCCGCTCAAAATCGCGCGGGTAGGACTCAAAGTCCTCTCCCGGACCGAACTGAGTCGGGTTTACAAAAATACTGACCACGAGCACGTCGGCATGCTGCCGGGCAATGTGCATAAGGCTCACGTGACCTTCATGCAAAAACCCCATGGTGGGCACAAACCCGATTGTCCTGCCGCTGTGATGTACCCGGTCGGCGAACCGGTGCATCTCTGCCACGCTATGGAGTATGTCCATGCCGATGATCTCCCCGAAGCTGTGAAAGTGCTGTCCGGAAACTGTGGTTGTGCGCGTGTGCCGGCAACTGCACGGAACTACTTCATGATATGGTCGTCGCCCGGGAACATCCCGCCGCGAACCTCATCAACATAGTCTCCGACCGCTTTTCGTATAATGTCCTCAAGCTGCACATACTGCTTGACGAACCTTGGCCGGAACGGACCGCACAGGCCGAGCACGTCGTTGATCACCAGCACCTGTCCGTCGCAGTCCGGGCCTGCGCCGATGCCGATTGCGGGAATTGAAATGCGCTGCGTAATCTCGGCTGCCAGATCAGACGGAATGCATTCAAGCACTACGCTGAACGCTCCGGCCTCTTCAACCGCCATGGCATCGGCAATCAGTTTCTGACGCTGCTGTTCCTCGCGGCCCTGCACCCTGAACCCTCCCATCCGGTGTACCGACTGGGGAGTGAGGCCGATGTGTGCCATGACCGGTATGTCGGCCTGGGCGATCGCCCGGATAACAGGCGCCGCGTTGACGCCGCCTTCAACCTTGACCGCTTCGGCGCCCGCTTCCTTGATCAGCCGGCCGGCATTGCGCAGCCCGTCCTCACACGAAGCCTGATATGACATAAACGGCATATCGGCCACGACAAACGCGCGAGTACGCCCGCGCACGACCGCCTGCGTATGCCTCACCATATCATCCATACTCACCGGGAGCGTGTTTTCAAATCCCAGCACGACATTACCCAGCGAGTCTCCGACCAGAATCATGTCAACGTCGCACGCATCAAGTATTCTGGCGATTTGCACGTCATAGGCCGTCAGCATGGTAATTTTACGGCCTTCCTGCTTCAGGCGCTGTATGTCAAGTATTGAAATTTTTTTCATCATCAGCCTCCCGTCGAGTCCATGACATCGGGATGTTCTTTTCAGATGCAGTATATACCAGGGCATCCCGCACAGGCTACAAAAAAAACCGTCCGCCGCCGGTGAACCAGCAAAAAAGCTCTCCTGAACACAGGAGAGCTTTCAAAAGGTACTGCTGAACAGCCGCTGGTCAGTGAACCGTACCGTTTGGTTCCAGCTGCTGAAACAGATCATCGAGCTCATCAGCCATTTTATCGGCCAGCCGGGCGCTGACGAAAATCGGCGCATTAAAGCGCAGCGCCACAGCAATCGCATCGCTCGGGCGGGAATCAACTTCCACTTCCCTGCCGCCCTGTACGAGGCACAGCAGCGCCAGAAAAGTGCTGTCGCGCACATCGGTAATGACCACTCGTGCGACAGCAGCGCCAAGACTTTTAACAACCCGGGCCATGAGATCATGAGTCATGGGCCGCGGCGTCCAGGCTGATTCAAGACCCAGTGCAATGGCACAGCCCTCAAAATGCCCCACCCAGATTGAAAGAACCCGCCCGGTGGCGTTCGCATGCAGCACGATCCTGTACTGACCGGAGGCTGCATCCGGAACAGCTTCACGCACCGTGACTTCAATGAGATCGTCCATCACAGAAGACCTGCACGCGCCGGTGCTTCAGTGTGACTGATGGCTTCGTTCACGAATGACATCGACAAAAGCATCAACCACGCGGGGATCAAATTGCGTGCCGGCACTGGTTTGAAGTTTGTCCAACGTGTCTGACACTGATAAAGGAGCCCGAAACGAAAGATCGGAACGCAGAAAATCAAACGCATCGGCAACCGAAATAATACGGGCGTTGAATTCAATATCGTCGCCGCCAATCCCGTCTGGATAGCCTTTTCCGTCATAGAACTCATGATGATGCCTGACAATGGGCGCAACGCCGCGCAGATATTCAACGCCTGAGACAATCTGCTCGCCGATCTCACAATGTTTCTTGACCAGAAAAAATTCCTGCTCGGTCAGACGGCCGGGCTTGCCTATAATGGCGTCACTGATACCCACTTTACCAACATCATGCAGGAGCGCCGCCAGTCTGAGGTCCTGCAGATCCTTATCACGCAGGCCCATATGCGTCCCGACTGCGCAGCTCATATCGGCCACCCGCGCAGAATGGCCCGAGCTGAGAATATCGCGCATATCAAGCGCCTTAATGAGCGCTTGAACCGTTTCAATAAAAGTCCCCACCAGCCCGCTGTAAGCCACCCATAAATCATCTCTGGAAAGACTCTGCAACCCCTTGCTGTCATCAGCCACAAAGCCGATGCTCTGCAGGTCCTGGCGCCGGATACGGTGATGGCCTCCCGGCGTCTTGATGGCCTGCAGCCTGCCGGAATAAATATAATTTTTGATTGTCTGGGTAGTAACCTTCAGGAGAGCCGCTGCTTCACGCGTATTAAGGATCTCCTTGGAAAGAATTGTATCCGTGTCTTTTTTTCGCATGGCAGGATCCTTCGTCTCTTTTTATTGATTAACGAAACCCAAAATGCAGTTTTCGGCTTTTTCTCTTTGATACAATATATTTAGTTTTATAAGCAATTACATTTCAGTTGTCAACTGATTTATCGTACAGCAGACAAAAATCAAAGCACATGCCTACAAAAAACCGGTAATAGCGATTTTTTTTGCATAAAAGGTCAAACAATATTATAAGATTGATAGAGTCGTAAAAAGCCTGAAAATGCTTGTTTTTAACACAAGCCCGTAAAAAGTTCGCAGGCAAGGCGCGCAAATCCGAAGAAATGCGGCGCACATCCGGTTCGCCGCAATGGTCCCGAAGAATCGGGACGCAACGCAGCATACGGACTTTTTACGAGTGCTTCAATATTTAAATTTAAAACAATTTAATAAAAATCAACAGCTTATAAATTAAATTAATACGCTTTAAATACCCTATCCGGCCTGAATTAATGAACAGCTATCTTATCGTTGTCCTGATTTTCATCCTGCTCCATTTTCTGCTGAGTCTGACCGTTGAGCGACTCAATCTTGGCTGCATCCAAACAAGCCTGCCCGAAGAGTTTCGGGCCTGGTATGATGCAGAAAAATACAAAAAAGCACAAATGTACCTGCGTGAAACAACCGGGCTTTCACTCCTGAGCGGATCGGTATACACAGTGATGACAATCGCCTTCATTCTCCTGGGCGGTTTTAATCTGGTTGACATTGCCGTGCGCGCGCTGGAGCTGAGCAGCATCCTGACAGGACTGGTATACACAGCAGTGCTGCTGACAGCAGCGGGCCTGCTGAACCTGCCGTTTGCAGCCTATGAGACGTTTGTGATTGAAGCCCGGTACGGCTTCAACACAACAAGCGTCAAAACCTTCATTGCCGATATTTTTAAAATCTGCACACTGAGCGTTCTTCTGGGAGGACCGCTGCTGGCCCTAGTGCTGTGGTTTTTTGAACAGGCCGGACCGCATGCCTGGCTGTACTGCTGGGCGGCCCTGTGCGGTTTCCAGCTGTGTATGATGTATGCGGCCCCTGTCATCATCATGCCCCTTTTCAACCGCTTCACACCCGTGCCTGCAGGTGACCTGCAGACTGCGATTGCATCCTATGCCCGGGCACAGAATTTTAAAATCAAGGGGCTCTTCACTATGGACGGATCCAAGCGATCATCCAAATCAAATGCGTTTTTCAGCGGCATCGGCCGGTTCCGGCGCGTGGTGCTGTTTGACACGCTGATTGAAAAGCACAGCCTGCCGGAACTGCTGGCAATTGTCGCCCACGAAATCGGCCATTACAAAAAACACCATATCCTCAAACATCTGTGCATGTCCTGGGCTGTAAGCGGCTGCATGTTTTTTATTCTGTCCGTGTTTCTTGAAAACCCGCACCTGTTCGCCGCGTTTAAAATGGAGCACATCTCAATCTATGCAAGCCTGGTGTTGTTCGCTTTCCTGTTTGCGCCGGTTGACACGCTGCTGTCGATTGCGGCCAACGCGCTTTCGCGCCGCAACGAATACGAGGCTGACTGCTTCGCCGCTGCTACGACCGGCAGTCCGGAAGCCATGATCAGTGCATTAAAAAAACTCAGCATCGACAACCTTGCCAACCTGACCCCGCATCCCCTAAAGGTTGTGACAGCATACTCGCATCCGCCGGTGCTGCAGCGCATCCGGGCGCTGCAACGGCTTGCAGGCGCCGGCGCTACGGCAGGTGCAAATACATAAAAAATTCCCTGTTGCCCTTCTGACCGGTAATCGGCGATTCAACTATGCCGCGCACCTGCATGCCCAGCGCGTGTACGCTGCCGATCAGGCGTTCAAAAATCTCCTGGTAGTGTTTCTCGCTGCGCACGATGCCGCCGCGCTCAAGCCCGCCCGGAGCGACCTCAAACTGCGGCTTCACCAGGGCAAGGATACACCCCTGCGCGCTCAGCAGGGGCGCAACAGCAGGCAGAAGTCCCTTCAGCGAGGCGAATGAGGCGTCAATAACAGCGCAATCAGGGGCGGGCTGCAGCATATGCGCCTTGAGCGCCCGGATATTGGTGCGCTCAAGCACCTTGACACGCCGATCCTGCCGCAGCTTCCAGGCCAGTTGTCCATAACCGACGTCAACCGCAAAGACAACCGCAGCGCCGTGCTGCAGCAGGCAGTCGGTAAACCCGCCGGTTGAAGCGCCCACATCAAGAACGGCTTTGTTCTGAACCGATAGCTGAAAGGCGTCAAGCGCACCGGCAAGCTTGTCACCGCCGCGGCTCACGTACCGGCCCGGCACGGTTTTAAGACGAACGCACGCATCAGGCGCCACGAGCGTTCGCGGCTTTTCAACAAGGTGATCATCGACCACAACCTGACCGGCCATGACCAGGGCACGGGCTGCAACCTGATCAGGAGCATGGCCCTGCTGCACTACCAAAACATCAAGGGGGATTTTTTTAGACGCGGCCACTGTCAGGGAATCTTTGCAAACGCGGCTCGCACGGCCGTATAGATGCCGTCGGCATCTATTCCGTAGCGGGCGCGCTGCTGTTTTTGCGTGCCGTGAGCCACAAGCCTGTCCGGAATGCCCAGCCGGAACAGGGGCACTGCGCTGCCGGCTTCCTGAAGCTGCTCAAGCACGGCCGAACCGAAACCGCCCTGCAGCATGTTCTCCTCAACAGTTACCAGCATGCGCGCATTGGCAGCATGAACGCGCAGCATCTGAAGGTCAAGGGGCTTGATGAACCGGCTGTTCACAACCGCGCACCTGATACCGTCGGCCTCCAGGCGCCCGGCAGCCTCAAGAGCCGGATATACGGTCGCGCCGATCGCAAAAACGGCAACGTCACCGCCGGGCCTGAGCTCTTCAGCCCTGCCGCACTGCAGCATGCGCAGCTGCTGATCAAGGGCCACGCCGTAGCCTGAGCCGCGCGGATAGCGGATCGCAACCGGACCGTTCAGCTGCAGGGCGGTAAAGAGCATGTGCTGCAGCTCATTTTCATCCCGGGGCGCCATGAAGGTGATATTGGGAAGAGGCCGCAGATAGGAAATATCAAAAAGGCCGTGATGGGTCGGGCCGTCCTCGCCGACCAGGCCGGCGCGGTCCAGCATGAAAATGACCGGCAGGTTCTGCATGCACACATCGTGCACAACCTGATCATAGGAGCGCTGCAGAAAGGTTGAATAGATCGCCACAACCGGCCGGAAGCCTTCCGCCGCAAGGCCGGCGGCAAAGGTGACCGCGTGCTGCTCGGCGATACCGACATCGAAAAAACGCCCGGGATACTTCTTTTCAAACTCCTCGAGTCCGGTGCCGGTCGTCATGCCCGCGGTGATGGCAAGAACCCGCGCGTCCTTTTCAGCCAGGCGCAGCATGGTCCGGCCGAACATGGCGGTATATGAAACCGGCGCAATGCCTGCAACGGGCTTGCCGCTGCCACGGTCAAACGGGCCGACGCCGTGAAAATAGGTCGGATCTTTCTCCGCCGGCTCGTAGCCCCGGCCCTTTTTGGTAATTACATGCAGCAAAATTGGACCGTTTAACTGTTTGATATTTTTCAGGTTCTCAATCAGCACGCCAAAGCGGTGCCCCAGAATAGGCCCGATATAATTAAAGCCGAACGCATCGAATATAAGCCCGGGCACGAACAGTCCCTTGACGAAATCTTCGCCCTGGCGGGCGATACGCGCAACAGAATCGCCGATGCCCGGAATTTTATGCAGCAGCTGATGCACCTCATCGCGGAATTTGTTGTAGGCCTGACCCGATATGATCCGGGACAGCGAAGAAGAAAGTGCGCCGACATTGGGCGAAATCGACATCTCATTGTCATTGAGCACAACGATCAGATCTTTCTTGATATGGCCGGCATAATTGAGTCCCTCTATCGCCATCCCGGCCATAAGCGATCCATCTCCGATCACGGCAATCACCTTGCGCGGCTGACCGCTCAAACAGCTGGCCTGTGCCATGCCCAGCGCAGCGGAAATCGACGTGCTGCTGTGGCCGACATTAAAGGTATCGTACGGGCTTTCCTCCCGCTTGGGAAATCCGCTCAAGCCCCCCTGCTGCCGCATTGTTGTGAAAGCCTCGGCCCGGCCGGTAAGAATCTTGTGAGCATAACTTTGATGCCCCACATCCCACACAATCCGGTCGTGCGGGGTATTGAACACATAGTGCAGCGCAATGGTCAGCTCAACCGCGCCAAGGCTGGATGCCAGGTGCCCGCCGGTGCGCGCAACCGTTTCAAGGATATGATGGCGCACCTCCCGGGCCAGGGCATCCAGCTGCTCAAGCGACAGCGTGCGCAGATCTTCGGGAGCGTGTATCTTTTCAAGTATGTGTGTCATCAGCATATCCGTTATTTTTTACGCTCAATAATGAGACGGGCTATGGCGCGCAGGGCATCGGCTTTCTCATCAAACATGTCAAGCGCCGCGATTGCATCCCGGCAAAGCTCCGACTGCCTCACGCGCGAAGCATCCATGCCGTTGATGCTGGGATAGGTGGCCTTCCCGCGCGCCTGATCGCTGCCGGCCGGCTTGCCGATTTCTTCACGTGTGCCCATAACATCAAGAATATCATCGGTAATCTGAAAACACAGCCCGATGGCCTCGCCGTAATCACTCAAGCCCCGGTACTGCTCCGGACTGCAGCCGCCGAGCAGCGCACCCAGCAGTACCGAGGCCCGCAGCAGGCATCCCGTCTTATGACGGTGAATATAGTCAAGCTGGGCGGCATCAATTTTTTTGCCTTCGGATTCGATATCAACAACCTGTCCGCCGATAACCCCCTGCGAGCCGCAGGCTGCGGCAAGCAGGGCTGTCGCCTCGACCTTTGCAGCGGCCGGATGATTGCCCGAGGCCAGCACCTCGAATGCCAGCGTCTGCAATGCATCCCCGGCAAGAATGGCGACCGCCTCGCCGAACACTATATGGGTTGCCGGACGGCCGCGACGGTAATCATCATCGTCCATGGCAGGCAGATCATCATGCACAAGCGTGTAGGTGTGCACGAGTTCAAGCGCGCAGGCTTCCCGGATCAAAGAGGACGGATCAGCACCGCAGGCCTCGGCCGCAGCCATGGCAAGAATGGGCCGCAGGCGCTTGCCGCCTCCCAGCACGGCATAGCGCATGGCTTCATGCAGCCGCGCGGGCCGGCAATCGCGGGCTGGCACAATGGCCTCCAGGGTACGCTCAACCATCTCAGCGCGCCCTGCAAGATAGCGCTCAATATCAATCGTCATGCGGTCCGTCCGTATCCTTAAAATCAACCGCCCGCAGCGATCCGCCGGCGTCTTTGAGGAGCAGTTCAACCTTCTGCTCGGCATCATCGAGCCTGGCCGAGCAAAACTGCGACAGCCTGATGCCCTTCTCGAAGAGCCTGAGCGCATCGTCGAGCGGCAGCTCGCCGTCTTCGAGCTGTGCAACTATCTGCTCAAGCTCCTTGAGCGCGGTTTCGAATTTTTTTTCAGCCATCATGCACCCCTAATTCTATCAATGCAACCTTACCCGCAAACGTTTTCCACCAGACATGCAACACTGCCCTGATGCAGTGTAATGTTGAGCCGATCACCGGGCTTCAGATCAGCGGCCCTGCGCACGGCAGGCCCGCCGTCGGTCCTGCGGGCGATACAAAAGCCGCGTTCAAGCACAGCGGCCGGGTTCAGGGCGCTTAAACGCGACAGACCGGTCTGCAAACGCGCGCGTTTGCGCTCAAGCGCAACCATGCTGTTTCTGTGCAGAGCATCGTGCAGAAAACCGATGCTGCTGCGGCAGGCAGCAATGCGCGGCCGGGGCGAAAGCGTCAGCAGCCGGGCCCGGGCTGTGCCCGCATCCGTGCGCCCGGCAGCGCACAGACGCGGCAGGGCCTGCAGCAGGCGCTCCTGCAGCCCATCATGGGCAAGCTGCGCATCGACAATCATGCGCGCGCTGCGGACAAGGCGCACGGCTGCACTGCGCAACTGTGATTGTTCGGCTGTTATGCGCTGCACCAGCCTGCGCGAAAGCCCGGAGGCAAGCTGCGCCACTGCGCGGACAAGTTCGCGTTTTTCTCGCACGACAAGCTCCGCCGCGGCTGAAGGAGTCGGTGCTCGCATGTCAGCGACAAAATCGGCGATGGTAAAATCAATTTCATGGCCAACCGCCGAAATGACCGGTATGGCTGAATTGAAAATCGCCCGGGCCACGCATTCTTCATTAAACGCCCACAGATCTTCAAGCGAACCGCCGCCGCGGCCCACGATCAGCACATCGGCAACAGCGTGCTCATTGGCTGCTGCAATTGCCGCGGCTATTTCCTGCGCAGCTCCCTCGCCCTGAACCGCAACCGGCAGGATCCTGATATGCAGACCCGGAAAGCGCCGGGCGAGCACCTGCAGGATGTCGCGCAGGGCCGCTCCGGTTGCCGAGGTAACCACCCCGATGCGCCGCGGAAGGTACGGCAGCTGCTGTTTGTGCTGTGCATCAAACAGCCCCTCGGCGGCAAGCCTGCTTTTCAGCTGCTCAAATGCCATCTGCAGCGCGCCGACTCCGCGCGGCTCCATCCGATCAATAACCAGCTGATATTCGCCGCGCGGCTCATAGACATTGATGGTACCATGGCACACCACCTGCATCCCGTCCTGCGGAATAAAGCGCAGCTTTGCGCGCGCAAAGCGGAACATGACCGCCCGCAGCTGGCTGCCGGAATCCTTGAGCGTGAGGTAACTGTGGCCTGAGGAAGGCACGCGCAGGTTTGAAATCTCAGCCTCGACCCATATATCGGCATAGCCGCTTTCAAGGGTTGCCTTGATGCGGCGGTTCAACTCCGAAACGGTAAGGACAGTTGCACGGTCCATTCATACCCACTGAACCGGACGCGGCTCACGAAAGCCCGCCGGCTGCGTCTTCAAAAAATAGCTGCGGTCAAAAAATATATTATTTAGCATAGAGTAGCTGATACTTCCAAATATTATTTCCCCGGGCGCGCACATATCCCGCCGCCTTCGAGACTGTGTCGCAATTGTTTTACAAAACGTTCTTTGACAATTAAATAACAGGTTTTTAAAAAAGGATGTTCGGTGGCGTGAAGAAACCGGCACGGTGCCTGTATTCTTCTGCGCACTGCCTGACTA
>VGSH01000095.1 GCA_016875025.1 Deltaproteobacteria bacterium | reverse complement strand
AATTAAAACTGTTTGATTAAAGCCACCTTGGGTGGCTCAAGGTTTATCAATCCGCTTTGAGCGGTTCACATGTTTCAAGCCTCCGGCTTTGCCGGAGGTATATGACTATAATTTTTTGAGTGGGATCCCGATAAAGCGAACAGCAATCTGACAAAACATAAGGTCAGCTTTGAAAGAGCTGCGGCTATATTTCTTGATTCTTTTGCAATTTCTCTGTTTGACGATGAGCACAGTCAGGATGAGGACCGTTGGATAACCTTGGGTAAGGATGCAGGCGGCATTCTTATCGTCACCGTGCACACGTTTAGAAAAATCAATGCAGGCTCGTGCGTCATTCGTATTATATCGGCCCGCAAGGCAAGCAAAAAAGAAAGGCTTCAGTATGAAGGCTAAAGAGATGAAGCGGGAGTATGATTTTTCAAAAGGAGTGAGGGGTAAATTCTTTAATCCGAAAGCCGCCATTCACCTGCCGGTATATCTTGACACTGACGTGGCGGAATTCATCAAAAAAATTTCACGGAAAAAAGGCAATGATGTAGGGAAAATAGTCAATGACTGGCTCAGAAAAGATATAGGCCTTATTCAAAGTGTTAAGTAAGATGTAGGTCGGAGTAGCCGCAGGCGTAATCCGACAGCATGTCATCCTAATCAATGTCGGTTGTTGGTACCGGGATTGTCGATTGATTATTGAGCTTGAGCATCGGCTGGGGTAGGGCAGGTTGCGCTATCTTGCCATGTCCTGCTGATTTCCGTCCGCCAGCTCCGCTACCACCGTCAGTCCGATGGGCAGGTTTTCATTGACCGGTGTCACTTCCAGAATGACTTCCTGAAACTTGGTATCAAAGCGTTCCTGCAGATCTTCTGTGCGGAAATCGCGCCGGCCCATGTACGGGGTCTGCTTTAGAAACCGGCCGGTGCCGACCTTTTCACGCGTTTCACTGTCAAAAAGATCATACTGCGTTCCGGGTGTCACGCGCTCGCGCCAGAACGATTCAACCCACATGCGCGCCCAGTAGTCCGGCTCTCCCATGATAATGCGGCTGTTGTCGCCGGATGTAAGGGTCTCTCCCAGGCGGACGTCAAATTTATAAAGAATGCCGTCAATGGGTGCGCGCAGCATGGTCAGGTCAAGCTGGGCCTGCGCGTGGCTGAGCTCGTCGATGGCCACGGCAAGACGTTTTTCTTCCATTTCTTTGCGCAGGCGCGCCTGCGTGTACTTGTATTCGGAGTCGATTTTGTTTTTATACAGCTGCAGGGAGCGCCGCATATCATCGTCTTCAAGTTCGATGGCCTTGCGCGCCAGAGCGATTTTCGTTTCAGCCAGGGCAACCTGGGCGAGCTCAACGCTGTTCTCCATCTGCGCCAGCAGAGCACCGCGCTCGACCTTCTCGCCCTCGGCAGCATGCACGCTTTCGATCCTGCGAGTCAGGGGCGGGCTTATAAACACTTCACGGCCGGCCGGTTCAAGCACACCGTAGATCCTGACCGGCGCCTGTGCAATATCAGGCGGCGGGGCGGCCAGGGGCGGACGCGAGGCTTTTAAAAAACTTGTAATGATAAACATGGTTCCGGCGATTACAACCACCAGCAGAATACCTGTCTTCAGCAGCGTTTTCATCAATGTGCTTCTCCGGATATGGGTTGATCGATAGAGCGTGTGTCCGAGACGATCGTTCCGTTTTCAATTTTAATCAGCCGGTCGGCAAAGGGAAACACGCGCGGGTCATGGGTGACCATGATCATGGCACGCGTAGTCTCGCGGGAAAGCTTTTTCAGTACGTCGAGCACGATGGCGCTTGATTCCGAGTCCAGCGCCGAGGTCGGCTCGTCGCACAGCAGCACGGCCGGCTCATTGACCAGCGCTCGCGCGATGGCTACGCGCTGTTTCTGGCCGCCGGAAAGCTGCAGCGGGCGCATGTACCTGCACTCGGCCAGGCCGAAGCCTTCCAGCAGTTCTTCGGCCCGGCGGCGGAGTGCCGGGGGAACGCGCCGTCCCTGAATGCCGCTGGCAACGATAATATTTTCCATAACGCTCAGGGCCGGCAGCAGTTCCGCCAGCTGGAAAACAAAGCCGTAATTGTGCAGCCGCAAAGAGGCCAGCGCGCTTTCGGACATTTTTGTAATCGCGCGGCCCCGAATCGCGATTGTGCCCTCCGAGGGTTTGAGTATCAGGCCCATGATGGTCAAAAGGGTTGTTTTGCCGCTGCCGGAAGGGCCTGCCAGAATGGTGAATTCGCCGGGATAAATTTCAAGATCGGTCTTCTCCAGCACGCGGCGAAGATTGCGTCCGTCGTAAAAATCGCGTGCGATTCCGGAAAGGTGTAGAATTGGCTCAGGCATGTTTTAATTTTTTCCTTAACAGGCTGTTGAAAACGTCCATCCTCTGTGGCAGATCTACAGCGGAGGACGGGTCACGCTGCTGTCCGGGCAGGCACAGGGGCCTGCATATATGCCTGCTTTGCTCACTGTTTCGTGTGCCTTGCATCTGAGCATTTTTGAACAGCCTCTATACCATAACGTGTTCGGGCGTTTCTTAATAATAAGTATATGACATAAAAATATTTTGCAGCTGGTGCAACCCTGCAGCCTGCATTATCTGAATACCGAGGCCGGCTCAACGCTGATCGCCTTGCGCACTGCCATCAAAGAACCCAGCAGGCACAGCAGCAGCGTACCGATGGCCAGCATGGGGGCGATCTGTCGCGGCATGTATACCGGCAGGTTTGTGCCGACCGTTCCGTTGAGAAACGATCCCAGCAGCAGGAATCCGATAAAAATACCCGTCAGAGCGATGATCATCGACTGGCACAGGACAATTACGAAAATATCGCTCTTGCGCGCACCCAGTGCGCGCAGAACGGCAAAGTCCTTCTGGCGCTGCAGCACGCCTGTGTACATCGTAAGCGTAATAATAATAATGCCGACCAGAGCGCCGATCATGGTTGAAAAGCCGAAACTGCCGCCCATGCCGGTGTTTTTGACGTAATAGATGCGGGTGCGCGCGGAGAGCTGCGCGCTGGACATAACTTCAGTTCCCGGCAGAACGCGCTGTATGGCGGCGATGCCTTCGTCGAGCGCTGTGCCGGGTGTGAGTTTGACAGCAATGGCCTTGCTGCGGCCGGGAGTTGTCTTGAGGATTTTGCGGGCTTTAACCACGTTCGTAAAGGCCAGCCTCCCGGAAAAGCCCTTGATGCTCTGGGTGATTGCGCTTATGCGCATCCGGACATCGTTGACTTCGAACACGTCACCGATTTTCGGGTTGCCGTACACGCCCAGATCAAGCCGCTCCAGGGTCATCCCCTCGTTATCGAGCAGATCAAGGGCGCTGCCTTCATGAAACCGCCAGGGCCACAGCGCTCGGCTGGATGGCCGCAGACCCACAACCTGCAGGGATTCGGCTTTGCCGTCCGTGGTGATGAAGGTCGCGTTGCCGAATAGTACCGGCTCGGCCCAGGCCACGAAGGGCAGGCCGCTGATGCGGTCGGCGTAGCGCTCGGGCAGCGTGTCGGTTGCGTTAATGTTGTCGGTGTTTTTGCTGCAGATCCAGATATCAGCCCCGCTGTGATCGACCAGCACCGACATGTAGGAAAACAGCCCGAACAGCACGGCCAGCTGCTGGCCTACCAGGAATACAATGGCGATAACCCCGATCAGGGAGCCGGCCGTTGTAGCCTTGTCATAGAGCAGAATTTTTAAAGCAACGATGCTGCGCATGGTTAGATTCTTGGACCCCGGGTTGTTATGGCTGGTCGCTCAGCAGGTTCAGCAGCGACTGATGACCTTTTTCAAAACCGCTGACAACCGCATCACAGCGACTGCCCAGCTGGTCGCGGGCAAGCAGCGCGGCCCGGCCTTCCATGGCGATACGGGTTTGCGGGTATGTCTGCCTGATGATCGCAGCCAGTTCAACGGATGCCGGCAGGCTCTGGATTGATGCGGCCGACAGCAGCGCGATGTGCGGTTTAAACTGTGCGGCAGATTCTGCGATATCATCGAGTGTATGTGACTCGCGCATAAACAATACCTGCCACCCCTGCACTTCGAGGTAGTTGACGAAAAGCTCCGGGCCGAGCAGGTCCTGTTCGCCGGGCATGCAGGCAGTGAGAATTCTGAAGGGTAGATGCTGTTCGCTCACAATGCTGTCGAGCACGCGGTACATGATGTAGCGGCAGATATCGGCGGCTGCCTGCGCATGGGCTGCGCTGAGGGAGCCCTGGCGCTGCCTGAGCTGGATGCTGAGCAGGGCAGGCAGCAGTGTTCCCTGGTAGGCCTGTTCTATGGTAGTGCCATCGCGCAGCAGCTTCAGCACGGTTTCAGCAGCAGCCTTGCGATTGCGGCTGATCAGATGCTCATGCAGGCGCAGGGCATCGCCGTCAAGGGGCGGCGGGGTCACGGCTGCACGGGCCCATAAGCTTGCGAAGCTTTGAAGCAGCCTGACAAGCGGTGCAGTCATCTCATCGGACTCGGGCCGCTTTACCAGGGTCTGCAGAGCCATGATCCAGGCCTTGAGTCCTGCTTCAATTACTGGGCGCCCGGCTCCGTGCGCGGTCAGCACGCCTGCAAGGCGCACAAATTCACCATCGAGATTGCCGAACAGTGAAAACTCATAGACACCGCTGAGCAGGCCGGCAATATCGCGGTTGAACTGTTCGATATGAGCTGGACGTACCGGGCGCTCGGCCTGCTGTGCATAGGCGCTTTCGAGCTTGAATTTTTCATTGGTAAATACAAGCAGCTGGGGGGTTGCGCTGCGGAAAAGTTTAAAGGCATTTTTTGAAATTGCCGGAGCGTCGGTCATAAAAGAGTCTGAGCTTTAAAGTTGTTGCGGCTGTCTGAGGGTGAGTGCCTGCGCAGAGGACAGCAAAGACAGCAACAATTGCTATGGATACAGCATTTAAGATTGGTTATTATAAGCATAGGTGGTATAACAAAGTCAATGGAATCGACAGTCATCATCACAGCTCCGTTAACGGACCTTCGCGTGCCATGAGCCAGCTTGTACCTGTTATCGAAAAACTGCAGCAAATTTTGCCCGGTCGCCTTGTGCTTGACCCTGAAGTGCTTGAAACCTACGCCCGGGACGAGACCATTGATCTGTGCGCGCTGCCCGCATGCGTGGTGCGCGCCCGGTCGGCCCAGGATGTGGCCGCTGTTTTAAAAATCTGCAATGAATACGGTGTTGCGGTAACTCCGCGCGGGGCCGGAACCGGGGTGACCGGCGGTGCGGTTGCGGTCGCAGGCGGTATCGTGCTTTCAATGGAGCAGATGAACCGCATTCTTGAAATCGATGAACACAACCTGATCGCGGTGGTGGAGCCCGGCGCCATTACCGCTGATATTCAAAAGGCGGCCCTGAGACACCGGCTCCTGTATCCGCCTGATCCGGCCAGCCTTGATACCTGCTCCATCGGCGGCAATGTGGCTGAAAACGCCGGCGGCCCGCGCGCGGTCAAGTACGGCATAACCGGCCATTATGTAACCGGCCTTGAGTTTGCTCTGGCCGACGGCAGCATCATTACCAGCGGCGGTAAATACGTTAAAAACGCGACCGGCTACAATATCTGCGGTATACTGACCGGCTCTGAAGGAACGCTTGCAGTTGTGACAAAGATTTATTTGCGGCTGGTGCCTGCGCCGCCAAACAGCATCGATGTTTTGATGCCGTTTGTTGACCTGGGGGCAGCGGTTGCCGCGGTAAGCGCTCTTTTGCATAGCGGCATTGTTCCCGCGACAATTGAATTCATGGAGCAGGATGCAATTACGTTTGTTGCCGCGCATCTGGGGCAGGACATGCCCTGTGCTGATGCCGGCGCGCACCTGCTACTGCAGGTAGAAGGTGCGTCCCAGCAGGCCTGCCATGAAACCCTTGAGGCGATTGCCGCTGCCTGCGCTATCGAGGAGGACAGTATTTTTGTCGCCCAGACAGCCGCGCAGCAGGAGCGGTTGTGGAAAGGGCGGCGCTCGATCCGTGAGGCCCTGCGCGCTGAAAGTCCGATATTCCTGGCTGAGGATTGCGTGGTGCCGCGCGGCGAGATTGCTGCATTTTTAGCCGGGCTTAAAGAGTATTTACAAACGCTGGCGCTGCGCTCAGTGATGTTCGGCCATGCCGGTGACGGTAACGTGCATATTAATGTGTTCAAGGACAGTCTGCCCGCTGAGCAATGGCAGGCCATGCTCTCTGACTTGAAACGCGAAATATACCGTCGCGCGATCGAGCACGGGGGCACCATCACCGGCGAGCACGGTATCGGCTGCATCCGGCGAGACTATCTTGCCATGGCCAAAAGCCCGGAGGAGATAGCGCTCTACCGGCGCATCAAACAGGCCTTTGACCCGCGCGGCATTCTCAATCCGGGCAAGATTTTTTGATTTCTGCGTAAAGTCGTTTTTAATGATATGGCTCAGCGTATGCCGGGGTGGATGAATACGTCCACCCCGGGTTTTTTATGGCATCTGTTTAACCTTTTTTGCGGTGCAGACCGCTATTCAGTCCACCACTCGATTTCTTCCATTACTTCTGCGGGGATATCGCCGTTCATATGATCGGGTAATTCCTGCCGGATCTTTTCCATCAGCGTTTCGCGATCAGGTTCTTCCAGGTCTTCGTCGTCGCTTTCATAGTACTCGTCCATGATGTCATCAAGACGTTCAGTAAGCCTTTCCACAAGCAGCTCATGTTGTGTTGCCTTTTGCTCTTCTGACAGCAATTCTTCCTGCTGTGCGGGCGCGTTGACAGGCAGGGCCTGCTCCTGAGTGCTTTTCTGTGCTTCGGTGCTGAGTGCTGCCGGGGCCTGCTCCTGCGCGGGCTGTTCCGCGGTTATCTGCATTTTCGGCTGAGATGCGGTCGCAGGGCCGGCCGGTACTTCAACGCGGTCTTTGCAGCCGGCAACGGATAGTATCAGAATCACAAGCACAAGGTAGACTGTCTTCATGGGTGTCTCCATCAATGACAGGTTGAGGGGCTTGCAACAGTGCACTGTTATTCATAATGCAGCACCGGTTACAGCAGGCATACACATATAAAAAAACACAGCGCAGTCAATCTTTTCAGGGATTCGCTGTGCAACAAAAAAGCAACTGTCGACAGACACCACCATGCATTATCAGCATGCGGCCATGCCCAAACATGGTCATCCACCAAAATCGCTATCGGAATCGGGATCGCTATTGAAATCGAAGGTTTTAAAAATCGATCCCGAATTCGACTCCGATGAAGCGCACGGTGCTGAGCGCACTGTTCCTTTTATTTGATTGACATGCCTGCGCGGCCTGCCTATACTTGCCCCATTGAGCATCTTTTTTTCAGCCACAGTGGTATCCGGCCCGTGCAGGTTGGGCGCGTAGTGTTGATCTGAGGAGGAGTGTATGTCAGCGAGTATGTTGACCAATCCTGGACTGCTCTGGTTTATCGCCGGGCTTGCCATGCTTATCGCCGAGCTGTTTGCGCCGTCGCTTATTCTCATGTTTTTCGGCCTGGGTGCGTGGGTGGTCGTGGTGCTCTATTTTGTGTTCGGCATTGAGCTGCCTGCGCAGCTCATCGTGTTCGGCGCCTCTTCGCTGCTGCTGCTGGTGCTGCTGCGCAGGAAAATGAAGGCTGTTTTTCTCGGGCATGTCACCTCCCGGCAGGAATCAGGCAAAAACATGGAGGATTTTTACGGGCGGGAGGCTCGCGTGACAATTAGCATTGAGCCCGGCCGACCGGGCAAGGTTGAATTCAACGGGGTTGCCTGGGATGCCGAGTCCGATGACAGCATTGATATTGATGCGCGCGTGAAGATACTTGACAGAAACGGCCTGCGCTTTAAGGTCGCACGGCTATAATTGTATTCACCGGAATCAGAGGAGATATACGCCAATGTCAATCACAACAATAATTCTTGCCGGTCTGGTCATTTTTATCATAACGGCATTTCTCAAGACCGTTATGATTGTTCCGCAGAAAAGTGCGTTTATCGTCGAGCGCCTGGGCAAATACTCCGCTACTCTTGAGGCGGGCTTTCATATCCTTATACCCTTTATCGACCGTATTTCCTACAGGCATACCCTGAAGGAACAGGCCATCGATGTACCACCGCAGACCTGTATCACCAGAGATAATATCCCCGTCGAGGTCGACGGCATTCTCTACCTCCAGGTCATGGATCCCAAAAATGCCAGCTACGGCATCAACAATTACCAGTTTGCCTCCATGCAGATGGCGCAGACCACCATGCGCTCGGTGATCGGTAAGCTCGATCTGGATAAAACCTTCGAGGAGCGCGAGGCCATCAACGGCTCCATCGTTGAGGCCGTTGACAAGGCCTCCG
The DNA here is from genome assembly GCA_016875025.1 of Deltaproteobacteria bacterium. Classification (GTDB taxonomy): domain Bacteria; phylum Desulfobacterota; class WTBG01; order CAIYCZ01; family CAIRTM01; genus CAIRTM01. The sequence continues at coordinate 2,709 of VGSH01000095.1, read as the reverse complement.
ATCCCTGGGGTGTCAAGGTCATGCGCTATGAGGTTAAAAACATTGAGCCCCCGGCGTCAATCCGTGAGGCCATGGAAAAGCAGATGCGCGCCGAGCGCGAGAAACGGGCGCTGATCCTTGAGTCCGAAGGCGAGCGCCAGTCAAAGATCAACCGCTCCGAAGGCGACAAGCAGGAATTTATCCTGCGCTCCGAAGGTGAAAAACAGCGCCGCATCAATGAGGCTGAAGGCCGGGCGCGTGAAATCCTGCTGGTTGCCGAGGCAACGGCAGCCGGTATCGGTGAAATATCTAAGGCAATCGGGCTGCCCAACGGTATACAGGCAGTCAATCTGCGGGTTGCCGAGCTCTATCTCCAGCAGTTCGGCCTGCTTGCAAAAACAAACAATACCATGATCGTGCCGACCAACCTTGCCGATGTTTCCACCATGGTGTCGTCCGCCCTTACGGTCATGAAAGGCACGGAGCAGGGCTTTGCTTCCGGTTCTGCAAGGCCTTCAGTATAGCGGCTATGCTGTTGTGGAATGCATGCCGGCGTTGAGAGAGCGTTGACAGGACTGCCGTGGCAAAGACTCCGCCTGTTTGCGGACCGCTGATCACGGCCTCTTTTTTGCCTCTTTTTTGCCTTGACGGGCAGTTGATCAGCAGGTACTATTTTTATGGTATCGGTGCAGCGCCTTCTGCGGCGCTGCCATCAATTAATGCAGCAGAGACGGCAGACAGTTGTTTCAGCTGCGAACTGATGCGGTCAGCATCACAGACAAAGTGAGGTGCTGCTTGGCACGACCTGTTGAAATTTTGCGCGGTAATTTCGAAAAGGTCTTTATTATCAGCAGCATTCTTGCCGCTGCGCTTATTACCTATTTTGTTCCCAATAATATCTCGTTTTTGAATTTCTTTTTTCTCCCGGTCATACTTGCCGGCTACTATGTCGGCATACGCCTGTCTGTGCCCGGCGCAGTGTTCTGCGTGTGTGCGGTTGTGCTTTATGCTGTTGTTTCACCTGTGCAGCTGCAGCAGCCGCACGATACTGCGCAGGTGGTTCTCTTCGTGCTTACCTGGGGCTGCTTTTTGATCCTGGCAGGCGCGCTGGTCGGCAATCAACAGGAGAAAATAAAGGCCGAGCGCGCAAAGCTTGTTGATCTGAATGCTGAAATCACCGCTGCGTACCAGAAGCTGAAAAAAGCCCGTGTTGAGACTGTTATCGGCATGGCGACACTTTCGGAATGCCGTGATTTTCGCACCGGCCTGCATCTGCAGCGGGTGAGCGGGCTGTGCAGGATTATTGCCGGTGAACTTCGCAACAAACCGGCTTTTGCCGCCTATATCACCGATGAGTATATCAATGACCTGGTACTGTCCTCGGTGCTGCATGATATCGGCAAGGTGGGCACTCCCGACTCAATCCTTTTGAAACCCGATCCGCTGACTGAGGATGAATTCGAACTTGCCAAGGCCCATACCCTGATTGGCGGCAACGCGCTTGACGAGGTTGAAAAACGCATGGGAGGGCGCTCTTTTTTCACACTCGGCAAGCAGATCGCCTATTGCCATCATGAGCGCTGGGACGGGACCGGATATCCGCGCGGCCTGAGCGCAGAAGATATCCCCCTGTCAGCCCGTATCGTTTCCGTGGCAGACACCTATGATGCCATTACCATGGACAGGGTCTACCGCAAGGGCATGCCGCACGAAGAGGCGATGCGCAGGATTTGCGAGGCCAGCGGAACTCAGTTTGATCCGCGCGTGGTTGATGCGTTGATTGCCTGTCAGGACAATGTTCGCCGTACTCTTGGTGCGGTCTCTGCAAACGGCAGTTATGAACTGTCGGCATGAATAAAAATTCTGGTTCTCCCTCCGCTGTGATTTAGCGCAGCACCTTCATGCCAATCTTGACACACTCGTAAAAAGTCCGGATGTTGCGTTGCTCTTCATCCTCAGTCATTGCGGCGTACGGTAGGGGCACGGCATGCCGTGCCCCTACAAATGCTTTGCGCGCCTTGCCTGCGGCCTTTTTACGAGCGCGTCGTGAAAAAGAGCATTGGCGTACTTTTTACGACTTCATCAATTTTGTTCGGCTGTCTTCTCCAGGCTGTTGTGCCGGTCTTCGCCCCGGTATTAAGCGCTAGTATGTTTGTGCCCTTCGAGACCGCTCTTGCATGTATCCCCTGCTTTCGCTGCGCAAACTTGCCCGGTATGCTCAGTATGAGCAGGGCAGGGTGGGGGCTTCGTTCAGAAGACGAAGATTGCATACCGCCTTAATTGAAGACAACCGGGATTACAACTGATTACTGTGTTTCCAGGGCGATGCTGCTCAGGTCGATCCGGCAGGTGGGAGGCGCGAATCGTTCTAACATCTTTTTCGTTTTCGCAAGCTCGTCATTGCTTCGAAAGATTGAACGGGGTACAACAAGCTGCATCGATACTGTTGTGAGTACCAGATTTTTGTCAGGTGCGGCATGAATTGAAAATACATCGGTGAATCTGATTAATAATCACAGGTAAACCCCCGGCTTTGCCGGGGGACTCACAGAGTTTGACATTTGCGGGAATATAAGAAAACCTCCTGATTCGGTGAACCGCTCAAAGTTAACCGAAAGGAGGTTTTTAGTGGAACTGTACCAGAGCTTAGAACATACGAAATGGGATTGCAAGTACCACATTGTCTGGATACCCAAGTATCGCAAGAAGGCCATATACGGAAGTTTGCGT
>VGSH01000094.1 GCA_016875025.1 Deltaproteobacteria bacterium | reverse complement strand
AATATAGCGCGCAGCGTGATGTATGTGCCTGCCGCGGGGTTCCCGGTGTCGGTCATTCTCAATACCCTGGCCGGGCATCTGTGGGGATACTACGCGGCCTGCAGCCTTGATGAACAGGCCGCACGTTTTAAGATTTTCCGAGCGCAGCTCTCCGAACGGATGCGCAAGCAGGACAGCAGACGTCTGTCGCTGTATGAGTGCCTTGCCGATCCGGAGCTGCACGCGCTGGTGGATGAGTTCGTGCAGGTGTTCAACGGCTGGAAACGCTCACGTCAGCTTGCTTCCATGCACGTTGAGACCGCCGCCGACATTACGCTTCTTCTTAAATACGCTGTCGGCAAACTGCCGGTTGAAGATTTCTGGGCCGAATCCGGCGACGCTGCATCAGGGGTTTCCCCGCTGGATGAGCTGGACGCGGCTCTTGGCCGGGCCATCGACGAGCTCTCCCGGCCCGTGGACGCGATCAGGCATCAGGCCAAGACCGTAACTGTCGGAACCAGCCGCAAGGTCGAGGCTCCGCACGGGCCGATCTTCGATCTGCTTGAGGAATTGTCATTCAGCGTTGCCAATATTTTAGCCAAGGACGGGCTGGTGCTCAAGCGCCTGCAGGACGCGATCGCCGCTGTCCGGGGCTCCACCCTGTACGCGGTGAAGGGCCTTGATGCGCAGGGCCGCCCCACCGAAGGATCGACCATCAGGGTCGTAAAGAAGCACGGCAGCGCTGCCGGCCTGAAATCCCGCTTTGACCGTACCGGTCCCCTCATGGGCACCAAAAGCACAATCGTGCGCACCGGGGACGTGTATGCCGGCCGGGGTAAATCCGATCACGCGCCCATCATTATCTTTCCGCTGCTGAATGCCGCACGCATGGTGGAGCATCTGCTGCTGCTGCATGTTGATTTCCGCGATGATATTGACAGCCAGCGCAAGAAGGAAATCCTGGGCGAGAAGTATGCCGACATCCGCAACCTTGTTGATGAGTATAACGTGGCCTGGGATGAAAGCTGTCTTGAACACTTGCCGATCAGCGTGCTGCTCGGCGAGGATGTGGAAACAATAAAAAATATGATTTTTGAGCATATTGAAACGGGCCGGCAGGCCGGCTGACGGGCCGAGGCACACGACACAGGGAGACAGCATGCCGCGACGCGACGACTTGAAAAAAATACTGATTATCGGCTCCGGACCCATTCAGATTTCGCAGGCCTGCGAGTTCGATTATTCCGGGGTGCAGGCCTGCAAGGCCCTGCGTGAGGAAGGCTATGAGATTGTTCTCATAAATTCCAACCCGGCAACCATCATGACGGACCCCGAGTTCGCCGACCGGACCTATGTCGAGCCCATCACCCCGGAGTTTGTCGCGCGCATCATCGAGATCGAGCGGCCTGACGCCATTCTGCCTACGCTCGGCGGCCAGACCGGCCTGAATGTGTCGATCAAGGTTCATGAGATGGGCGTGCTCGCGCGCTTCAATGTCGAAATGATCGGCGCCAGACCTGAGGTCATTCACAAGGCCGAAGACCGCGAACAGTTCGCGCATGCGATGGAAAAAATCGGCCTGAAGGTTCCCCGCAGCGGTTTCGCCCGCAGCATGGATGAGGTCTGGGCAGCTGCCGAAGAGCTCGGCTATCCCATTATTATCCGTCCTTCGTTCACCCTGGGCGGTATCGGCGGCGGCATCGCCTATAACCCCGAAGACCTGGAGACAATCGCCCGTGCAGGCCTGTCGGCCAGCATGATCAGTGAAATCATGCTTGAGGAGTCCGTGATCGGCTGGAAGGAATACGAGCTTGAGGTCATGCGCGACCGGGCTGACAACGTGGTTATCATCTGTTCGATCGAAAACATCGATCCCATGGGCGTGCACACCGGAGACTCGATCACCGTAGCCCCGGCCCAGACACTCTCGGACGTTGAATACCAGCGCCTGCGCAACGCGGCCATAGCGGTCATGCGCGAGATCGGCGTTGAGACCGGCGGGTCCAACGTGCAGTTCGCGGTCAATCCGGCCGACGGCGAGCTGGTGGTGATCGAGATGAACCCGCGCGTTTCGCGCTCTTCGGCCCTGGCTTCAAAGGCCACCGGGTTTCCGATCGCCAAGATCGCGGCCAAGCTCGCGGTCGGCTACACCCTGGATGAAATCCGCAACGACATTACGCGCGAGACCTGTGCGTCGTTTGAGCCCACGATCGACTACTGTGTCGTGAAAATTCCGCGCTGGACATTTGAGAAGTTCCCCGACACTGAGGACGCGCTCACCACGTCGATGAAGTCCGTGGGCGAGGCCATGGCAATCGGGCGCACCTTCAAGGAGGCGCTCAACAAGGCCGTTCGCTCGCTTGAGACCGGCCGCTTCAGCCTGTACGGTTCGCTTGAATCAGGCGCCGGGAAAGATCGCACGCAGCTCATCGCCCGCTTGAGCCACCCCAACTCGAACCGTCTCTACTGGGTGGCCGAGGCGTTCAGAAACGCCATGACGTTAGAGGAAATCCGCGACCTGACCATGATCGATCCCTGGTTTTTATACCATATCCGTGAGCTGGTTGAGTTTGAAGCAGAGCTCAAAGCCTGCGCGGGGGAGCGCGCTGTGCTTGAGGAGGCCAAGCGGCTGGGATTTTCCGACCGCACGATTGCGGCCCTGTGGGGCATGGATGCGGACGCTGTGCGCGCCATGCGCCATCGCGAGGGCATCCTGCCCGTGTACAAACTGGTTGACACCTGCGCGGCCGAATTCGAGGCCTATACGCCATACTACTATTCAACCTACGAAACCGAGAGCGAGGCCAGAGAGTCAGCCGGCAGAAAAGTCGTGATCATCGGCGGCGGGCCCAACCGCATCGGCCAGGGAATCGAGTTCGACTACTGCTGCGTGCATGCATCATTCGCGCTGCGCGAGATGGGCATTGAGAGCATTATGATCAACTCCAACCCTGAAACCGTGAGCACGGACTACGACGTATCCGACCGGCTGTATTTTGAGCCGCTCACCCTTGAGGACGTGCTGCACGTGATCGAGACGGAAAAGCCCGAGGGCGTTATCGTACAGTTCGGCGGTCAGACACCCCTGGGCCTGGCGGCCGGGCTTGCAAAGGCCGGCGTGCCCATTCTGGGCACTTCTCCCGATGCCATCGACCGCGCCGAGGACCGCGAGCGCTTTGTAGAGATTGTCAACAAGCTCGGCCTGAAACAGCCTGACAGCGACATCGTGTTCACGGTGGAGAAGGCGGTTGCGGCCGCACAGCGTATCGGCTACCCGGTGCTGGTGCGGCCCTCCTATGTGCTGGGCGGCCGGTCCATGGAGATTATCTACGACGAGACCACGCTCAAAAGTTTTATCGCCGGGGTTTTTGTTCTGTTCCCGGAAAATGCCGTGCTGATCGACCGGTTTCTTGAAGACGCGCTCGAGGTCGATGTGGACGCGGTCAGCGACGGCAGCGTGACCGTAATCGGCGGCATCATGGAGCATATTGAAGAAGCGGGCATTCACTCCGGCGACAGCGCCTGCGTGCTGCCGCCCATGTCGCTTTCAGCCGCCATGCTCGAGCGCATCAGCCATCAGACGCGCATGATCGCGGCCGAGCTCGGCGTGGTGGGCCTGATGAACATTCAATACGCTGTCAAGGGCGATGATCTCTATGTGCTTGAGGTCAATCCGCGGGCCTCACGCACGGTGCCGTTCGTGAGCAAGGCCATCGGAGCGCCTCTGGCGCGCATAGCCACGCGCGTAATGATGGGGCACAGCCTGAGCGAGCAGGGCTTCACGGAACATATCGTGCCGAAGCATATTTCGGTAAAGGAAGCCGTGTTTCCGTTCCAGCGGTTTCCCGGCGTAGATGTGGGTCTGGGTCCTGAGATGAAATCAACCGGCGAGGTTATGGGCATCGATGATTCATTCGGCGGGGCCTTTGCAAAGTCGCAGCTTGCGGCCGGCGCTGATCTGCCGGTAGGAGGAACCGTTTTTATCAGTGTGACCAATGTGCACAAAAACAAAATTACGGACATCGCCCGGGCATTCGCTGAGATGGGCTTCGGGATTTTGGCCACAAGGGGTACGGCCGCGCATCTCGCGGCTGAGGGTATCACGGCCGGGATTGTGCTCAAGATGAGCGAGGGCCGGCCCAATATTGTCGATCATATTAAAAACCGCGGGGTGCAGCTGATTATCAATACCGGTGTGGGGCGCAGGTCATCGAAGGATTCGCACCATATGCGCCAGAGCGCGCTGCGCTACAATGTGCCCTATTTCACCACCATCCCGGCGGCGCGCGCGAGCGTGGAGGCGATCAGGGCATTGAAGGCCGGTGAAGTGCATGTCTCGGCCCTGCAGGATTATTACGCCCGGGCGTAGCGCTTATCGCAGGCCGGACTAAGCCTGTCCTGAGCGAAGTCGAAGGGCGCAGCGTGTCCGGCATGCCTGACGATACAACAGCCGGACATATCCGCTGCGGCGGATGGTAGTCCGGCCTACAACCCGATAGCGATATTGATTTCGAAAAATCTGTAGGCCGGACTAAGCGAAGCGTGTCCGGCATGATGACTGATGCCGCAAGAGGAGACATACCCCATGGAGACGAATAAAAAAACCACCAAGTACATTTTCATCACCGGCGGCGTTTTGTCATCCCTGGGCAAGGGCCTTGCGGCCGCGTCCATTGGAGCTGTCATGGAGGCGCGCGGATTGCGGGTTACGCTGATGAAACTCGATCCCTATATAAATATCGATCCCGGCACCATGAGCCCGTTTCAGCACGGCGAGGTATTCGTCACCGATGACGGCGCCGAGACCGATCTTGATCTGGGGCACTACGAGCGCTTCACATCGGCCACGCTGAGCCAGCTCAACAATTTTACCACCGGCAGGGTCTATGATACGGTCATCCGCAGGGAGCGCGAGGGAGACTATCTGGGCAAGACCATTCAGGTTATTCCGCATATCACCGATGAAATCAAGCGGCGCATCCTTGAGGCGTCTCAAGGGTATGACATCGCCATCGTGGAGATCGGCGGCACCGTTGGCGACATCGAGTCTCTGCCGTTTCTCGAGGCCATCCGCCAGTTCGGCTTTGACCGCGGCAAATCAGACGTTCTCTACATCCATTTAACCCTGGTGCCCTATATCGCCACGGCCGGCGAGCCCAAGACAAAGCCCACCCAGCATTCGGTCAGGGAATTGCGCGCTATCGGCATTCAGCCCCATATCCTGCTGTGCAGAAGCGAGCAGCATCTCTCCATGGACCTGAAGGAAAAAATCGCCCTGTTCTGCAACGTGCCCAAAGAGGCGGTCATCAGCGCGGTTGACGTGAAAAATATTTACCAGGTTCCGGTTGAGTTCCACCGTGAGGGCCTTGATGAGCGCATTATTGAAAACCTCAACATGTGGACGCGCGAGCCCATGATGCAGGCCTGGGAAGAGCTCGTAGAGCGCGCCGGGGCCCGCACCGACGAGGTGAACATCGCCGTGGTCGGCAAGTACGTCAAGCTCACGGATTCGTACAAAAGCCTCAACGAGGCCCTGGAGCACGGCGGCCTGGCCAACAACACGCGTGTGAACCGGGTCTACGTCGATGCTGACGCTGTTGCGCAGGCCGATGACCCGGCGGCCCTTTTTAAAGGCATACACGGCGTGCTGATTCCCGGCGGATTCGGTGAGCGCGGCGTTGAGGGTAAAATCCGCGCGGTGGCGTATGCTCGCACAAACGGTATTCCCTTTTTCGGTATCTGCCTGGGCATGCAGCTGGCGGTTATCGAATATGCCAGAAGAGAGTGCGGTTTCACGGACGCAAACAGCACCGAGTTTAACGCTGATACCGCGCATCCGGTGATTGAATTTCTGCCGGGCCAGAAGGCCATTACGCGCAAGGGCGGTACCATGCGCCTGGGTGCCTACCGTTGCGTAATAGCCCCGGAAACGCTCGCCCACAGCGCCTATGCGGCCGAGGACATTTCCGAGCGGCACCGGCACCGCTATGAATTCAATCCGGCCTTTGAGCAGCAGCTCGCGAACGCAGGCCTCATCATCAGCGGCCGCAACCCTGAGTCGGGGCTGGTTGAAATCATCGAAGCGCCGGACCATCCCTGGTTCCTGGGCTGCCAGTTTCACCCCGAGTTCAAGTCCCGGCCCATGAACGCCCATCCCCTGTTCCGGGAGTTCATCGCCGCGGCCTGCGCGTTTCGCGGCGCATGCGCCTGAGGTTCTCTTGTCCGCCTTCTAAAAAATCATTTTTTTGCAGTAGTGTCCAAAATAATTTAGAACAGGCCCTCTGGCCGGGGCCGTGCCGTCCCATCCGGAAGTTTTTGCACTGCCGATGCAACGGCACGTCCTGTAAAATTCATTGTATACACGGCCCGGGTGCACTGCTGCTGTATACAACAATCACGGAGGCGTGCCTGGCCCGTTTGAAATATTCCGGCACACGGGCCGAACATGAAATGAGGTCTTCTTTGCCGGATGGGACGGCACGGCCCCGGCCAGAGGGCCTTCAGCAGCGATCGAATAATTTATTTCGGACAAATCTGATTTTTTTTGTTATGGTCAGGTGATGCAGCTTCATGGTATAGAATAAAATCATGAAGGTGCTTTTTCTCTCCGTCGCAATGCCGGACCTTATCATGCCCACGCTGCCGCTGGGCGTGGTCAGCGTGGCAACGGCCGTGCGCGCTGCCGGTCATGATGTGAAACTGCTCGCGCTGCCGGATGGGAGCGGCCTTGAGGCTGCCGTTGCTGCTGCGATCGGGGACTTTGCTCCTGATGTAATCGGCCTGGCGGTGCGCAATATCGACGACCAGTCCATGGCAGGCACGCGATTTCTGCTCGATCCCCTCAAGAAAATATCCGAAATCTGCCGTGTGTTCTCGAAAGCCCCGTTAATCCTGGGCGGCTCGGGTTACAGTATGTATCCGGGACGGTTGATCGAGGTGCTGGGGGCCGATTTCGGCATCAGGGGCGACGCTGAGGCGGCGCTTCCGGCGGCGCTTGACCATCTGCAGATGAATGTTGACGTTGCCATGCTCAAGGGCGTGTACGTCAGGGGCCGCTCGCCCAAACAGACGATCTGTGAAGTTCCGGACATGAATCGCCTGATGCAGCCCGATCCTGATCTGTGGCCCTGTCCGGAGCAGGAACGCGCGGAAGTCTGGCTGCCGTTTCAGACGCGGCGGGGCTGCGCGCTTGACTGCAGCTACTGTTCAACCGCGAGCATTGAGGGCACCTCGCTGCGCAAACGCGATCCTAAAACCGTTGCCGGCCATATCCGGCGACATTACGAGGCGGGTTTCCGGCGTTTTTACTGTACCGACAATACCTTCAACCTGCCGGCCGACTATGCCCGCGACCTGTGCCATGCGCTTACCCGAAATGCACTGCCTGCCTCCTGGTCCTGCATCGTGTATCCGTACCGGGTCGGCGAGGAGCTTGTCGCCGACATGGCCCGCGCTGGATGCGTTGAGGTGTCGCTCGGTTTTGAAAACGGCAGCCCTGTGATGCTCAAAAATATGAACAAGCGCTTTTCGCTTTTTGACGTGCGCCATGCCGCACGGCTCTTTAAAAAGCAGAATATCCGCCTGAACGGCTACCTGTTGCTGGGCGGTCCCGGTGAAACGCGCGAAACGGTGCAGGCAAGCCTTGCATTCGCAGAATCGCTGCCGCTTGATTTTTTAAAAATCACCACCGGTATCCGCATTTACCCCGCAACAGCACTTGCCGGCACGGCAGTCGCTGAAGGCGTCATAGGCGCTGATGACGACCTGCTCTATCCGCGCTTTTACCTTGCCAAAGAACTTTCCGGATGGATTCAGGAGGAGGTTGCGCTATGGACGGAGTCGCGGCCGCACTGGAAGGGGTAAGGCAGGGGATAAAAATCCAGGAGATTCGGGCCTGGTGTACCCGGTCTCAACCGCGTCCGGGGCTGATCTGAACCCAGAGGCGTTTACCGGGTTTGGAATGATCCGGTCTTGAGAAACCGTATCGTCAGCGCAATAGCGTCATCATTTTTCATCAGGTACGGGTGCGTGGCATGCACGACACTATGTTCCTTCATGCCGGCGACTTTTGTACGCTTCACGGAGACCTTGCCGTCATCAGGGCCTTCTATCAGCATACTGTTGAGCCAGTTAATGGATCGGTCGCCCGCAATAACGCCTAATTCGAAGTCTACAGGGCCCAGGGTGCAGGGCGCGGATTCAGCGCCGGTGCCGAGCTCGCCTCCCGCAGGCCCGTTTATTTTCTTGAACACCACCCACGATCCCAGCCTGTCAACGACCTCGCTGCCCTGATTGGGCGGGCCGAGCATCACTACACGTCCAAGCCGGGCGTTTCCATGACGCTTGAAATAACTGCGCACCAGGATGCCTCCCAGTGAGTGGGTGACAAAATGTATTTTTGAACAGTCCAACAGCCGTGTATCCTGCAATGCCGCGCCGATGACTGTTTCGCTTAAGGCTTCGATCGTTCCGGTACGGGAAGGGTAATCGACATTCAGCACAATGAAACCTGCGTCCGCCAGCGCGGATTCCAGCTTCTCCATGCTCGCACTGGTCCTGCAAAGACCATGCAGCAGGATTACGCATTCGCCCGCCTGCAGGGTTGATGCAGAAAGCACTATACACAGGCACAACAGTAAGGTTTTCATGGCGTGTGCCGCTTCGTGGAGCCGCAGGCAGGGCATTTTTGAAAGTTCCTGTTCAAATATAATCAATTTTATTTATTGTCAATTTTATTGTCAAATTTTTTTGTTGTCGTGTTCATGAAAAGCTTCTATTATCGTGCCATCGACGGTCGCAGAACACCTTTTAGATCAGGAGTTGCTGTATGAAGGTTTTGAACAAATCATCGGTGCTGGGTTTTATCCTCGGGTTTATCGCGTTTCCAATCATTTTCTCGGGTGGAGCGTACCTTTACTATAAGATTGCGTTCGGCGATTCTGACGCCAGCGGTGGCGGAGGGCTTGAACCGCCGGCGTTGCCCGGTGAGCACGTTGCCAGTCTTGACTGGACCGTAAAGAGCCTTGACGGAACCGTAGTCAACCTCGGGGAGCATGCCCGGGACAAAACGCTTTTCCTGAACTTCTGGGCGACCTGGTGCGGGCCCTGCGTGGCCGAGATGGCCTCGATTGAAAAGCTGCACAGCCAGTTCGGCGGCGAGATGGCGTTTGTCTGTGTCTCCAACGAACAGGCCGAAACGCTGAAAAAGTTTATGGATGACAGGAAGTTTTCGCTCCCGGTGTTTGTCGCCGATGCCGAACCGCCCCGCGAACTGAACGAATCCGCCATTCCGGCGACATTCATTATTTCCCCCCAGGGGAAGATCCTGCTCAAACACATGGGCGGGGCCGACTGGGCCCACGAAAGCGTGGTGGCATTCCTGCGGGAGCAGCTCGGCCGGGGGTAGGGCCTGGCAGGCTGTTGAAAAACGCCCATCTGCTGCGTTGTGCTCATCATTCGTCACTGCGGCGTACGGTAAAGTACGCCTCATTCCTCATGATTTCGCACGCCTTGCATCTGTACGTTTTTGAACAGCCTATATAAAAAGACTTTTTCAACAGCCTGCTGGTGGCTCATGACACTTAAGATCGATGGCCCCGTAAAAAGCCTCTCAAACGGTCATTGCTATCCAGAGACTGTGTCGCAATGCAGTTATTACTGTCATTTCGACCCCTGCGGGTACGCTCAGGGCTGGCTCTGGGAGAAATCGTTCATTTAAAAAATCAACTGCTTAAGATTCCTCATCCCGCTCAAGCGGGATTCGGAATGACATATCCGGCTAGTGCGACACAGTCTCCCAAGTGCCTGTCCGCCGAAGTTATTTCTTTAACGAAGGCGGGAAGCAATCGCAACCTTAAAATGCCCCAAACCGGCTGCTGCGGATTTTTTACGGGATCATCAAGGTTGATGAAGTCGTAGAAAGTTTCCCCAAAAGTAATTTCGAGCCTTTCGGCTAAGCTCAGGACAGGCTCCGCGGGAAATTTTTCCTTATGTATCAAGATCTCTCCCGCTGGTCGAGATGACAGCCGAATCATGAATGGAAAACTGTCTGTCGCTCTGTGACCCACATTACGGTGCGGCCGGAACCGTCACGCTCACCATACCGCGCAGCTCGCCCGCATTATAGCCTGCAGCCATATCTTCAGGATAGCGCTGCCGCAGCGCTTCAAGGACCGCAGTATCCATGTGATCAGGATCACCGTGGCAACTCAGACACAGCGGTTCTGTCAGTATGGGCCGGTAGTAGTGCAGAGCGGTGTTTGTCCTGCGTGTCGTGGGTTGCAGGGCTGCGCCCTCCTGCAGTTGTGCGGCAAAATTTCTGAGAACGCGTTCTTCTTCCGGGGTTGGCCTGTTTGCCGGATTGCGGAATTTGAGACTTGTTCGTTTTACCGTGACATCAGGCCTGTTGCTGCGACCGGGAATTTCAGCCGACAGGGCCTGGGCCCGTGTGCTGCAGATGTCGATGGCAGCAACCGGCCCGCCTTTACGCATGGCTGCCTGAAGTTCAGTTTTCAGCGCGGTCATAAGCTCGGTGGCGGCTTTTTCTGCAACCGCAACAGCGCTAGCACTATCGTCCGCGCCCGCAGCCGGGACCTGCCCGGCGGCAAGCAGGCTGATGACCGCCAGTGCTATCGCCGCAATCTTTTTCTTTATATACATGGATTCATCCCCGCGAGCTGCCGCCAAATTTGATCACGCAATGTTGCGCGGCGTTTTTTATAAACCGGCTTCCCGCTCACCCGATGGTGGCGCTCGGGTAACGGACAGGTTGGCCGGCTTTGCTCAGCAGCTCATTCACCTCGCGCTTTAATTCGAGCACGCGGCCTTCGCGGCCCATGGTGGCCGCCTGCCAGCGCTGCAGTTCCTGTATGTGTTCAAGCTGTTTCATCTCAGCCTGTTTGCGTTGGGTAATATCCTGCACCATGCCGATAGACTGGATAATGGCGCCGGTTGAGTCCTGTTCATGAATACATTGTTCATGAACGTAGCGGACCTCGCCGGTGTCTTTTCGCACGATACGATGCTCAATTTCGTAACCGGCACTCGCATCTTTCAGCGATTGCGCATAGGCTGTATCCACTGCAGAACGGTCCTCAGGGTGAACGATATCGATGAAGGCTTCGTAGGTAGCGGCGAACTCCTGCGGCCTGCAGCCGAAAATGCGGTAGGCCTCATCAGACCAGGTCAGGCGGTTTGCAGTCAAATCCAGTTTCCAGCTTCCAAGATGTGCGATTTTCTGAGAAAGGGCCAGGAGTGATTCGTTTTCTATACATAGCGACATAAGTATTTGCGCATATCGATCTTTTCTGCTATACTGCCTTTATAGAGCAGAAAGGAGGTTGTCATGCGCAAGCTTCAAATCACAGAAGCCGATCTCATGCGAATCGCGCTTC
>VGSH01000093.1 GCA_016875025.1 Deltaproteobacteria bacterium | reverse complement strand
GGAAAGCCGTGAAGCGACCGCGCGACCCGGCAACGGCACAGCTCAGCTCGGGATGAGTGTCCGCGAGATAACGCCCGAGATTGTCCAGTCGCTGGGACTGAGCGAAGACAACGGTATTTTAATTGTATCCGTGCAGCCCGGAAGCAGCGCCGACAATGCCGGGATTAAAAAGGGGGATATTATAAAAGAGATCAACCGCAAGCCGGTAACAACACTCTCCCAGTTTAATGATGCGTTGAAATCAACGCATCAGGACAATATTCTGATGCTGGTAAAACGTGGCCGGACGTCGCTCTGGATTGTAGTAAAACCGCAAAAATAAACTTTGAGGAGGCACCGAACCGCAATGAGCAGAATTGAAAATATCTATGCGCGGGAAATTCTCGATTCGCGCGGCAATCCGACGGTCGAAGTTGATGTGATGCTTGAGTCCGGTGTTATCGGCCGGGCCCAGGTTCCTTCCGGTGCTTCTACCGGTGAGCGTGAAGCCCTGGAACTTCGTGACAACGATGCTTCCCGCTATCTGGGCAAAGGCGTCGCTTTGGCCGTGGCCAATGTCAATGAAAAGATCATGCCCGAGCTCGTCGGTCTTGAGTCGCTCGATCAGGTCGGCATCGACAAAACCATGATAGATCTTGACGGCACTGATTCAAAAAAAAATCTCGGCGCCAACGCGATTCTGGGCGTCTCCATGGCAACCGCCAAGGCCTCGGCGATTGAACTCAATATTCCTCTGTACCGCTACCTGGGCGGCGCCAATGCAAGGGTCCTGCCGGTTCCGATGATGAATATCCTCAACGGCGGTGAACATGCCGACAATAATGTCGATATTCAGGAATTCATGATCATGCCGGTCGGCGCGCCGACATTCAGGGAAGCTCTGCGCATGGGCGCTGAAGTATTTCATAGCCTGAAAAAGGTGCTGCACGCACAAGGGCTCAATACCGCGGTCGGCGATGAAGGCGGATTTGCCCCAAATCTCCGGTCAAATGAAGAAGCCCTGCAGGTTATCATGCAGGCGATTGAAAAAGCCGGGTACAAACCCGGTGAAGATATCTGCCTTGCCCTTGACGCTGCCGCGAGTTCGTTTTACCGTGACGGCGCTTACATGCTTGAAGCTGAAGCCGAACCGCGCAAGGACTCTGATGCCCTGATTGACTTTTATGCCGGCCTGATTGACAAGTATCCGATTATTTCCATGGAGGACGGGCTTGATGAAAATGACTGGGCGGGCTTTGAAACCATGACCCGCAGGCTCGGCGACAAGATTCAGATCGTCGGCGATGACCTGTTTGTTACAAATACGCGACTTTTAAAACAGGGAATTGAGCGTTCCATCGCCAATTCAATTTTGATTAAACTCAACCAGATCGGCTCGGTTACCGAAACGCTGGAAGCCATAGAAATGGCAAAGCGTGCTCGCTATACCGCGGTTATTTCGCATCGCTCCGGCGAAACCGAGGATACGACGATAGCCGACCTGGTAGTGGCCTGCAATGCCGGCCAGATCAAGACCGGTTCGGCATCGCGCACCGATCGAATCGCAAAGTACAATCAGCTGCTGCGCATCGAGGAGGAGCTCGGTGACTGTGCGCGCTATCCGCAGATGGGAGCATTCTATAATCTGGGAAAATAAGCATGCCCTGCCCTGCCCGGGATATTGATTTCGAACTCCTGCGCCTGCAGATGGTGGAACAGCAGCTGCAGGCCAGGGGCATCTCGGATGCTTCTGTTTTACGTGCGATGCGCACAGTACCCCGCGAAGTTTTTGTTCCGGATGCGTACCGGCATGATGCCTATCGGGACGCACCTCTTCCGATCGGTTCCGGCCAAACCATATCGCAGCCCTACATTGTGGCCCTGATGACCGAGCTGCTGCGGCTCACTGCTTTTGACCGTGTGCTTGAAATAGGTACCGGCTCCGGTTATCAGGCCGCTGTGCTCGCCACTATCACACCGCATGTATATTCAGTCGAGCGCATCGACCGCCTGGCACAGGGGGCCCGGAAGGCCTTGAACTCAATTGGACTTCCGGCGGTCCGCATACTGACTGCCGACGGCACGCACGGCTGGCCGGAGCATGCACCGTTTGACGCAATTATCGTAACATCTGGTGCTCCCGGCGTTCCGGAACCCTTGAAATTACAGCTTGCCGAGCACGGCCGTCTTGTGATTCCCTCGGGAACGCGGTATTCGCAAACACTGTTTCTTATTGAGCGCCGGGGCAAGGATTTTACTGAAACCGAACACGGCGGCTGTGTCTTTGTTCCCCTGGTGGGCAGGCATGGATGGAGCGATGACAGCTAGACGCCCGGTGCGCCTGGCGCGGCACGGAGAACACCGGCATATTTCAGGTTGAACCATGGACGATGCGCAGATTTATAACGAACTCAAGGATACGCTGAACTATCACAGCTACCGGTATTATGTGCTTGATGATCCGGCCGTACCTGATGCTGAATATGACCGCCTGCTGCGTGAGCTGGAGACCCTTGAACGCGCGCATCCGGCATTGCGTACCCCCGACTCCCCGACGCAGCGTGTCGGTGCCGCGCCGGCCGAGCATTTTGAAAAATTCAGCCACGACCCTCACATGCTCAGCCTGGCCAATGCCATGAGCATTGATGAACTGACAGCCTTTGATGCGCGCTGCAGAAAAATGCTGGATGGAGTCGAAGCAATAGAATACGCGGTTGAACCAAAGCTTGACGGACTGGCGGTTTCGCTGCAGTATGCCGGAGGGATTCTTAAGGCAGGCGCAACGCGCGGTGACGGAAAGACCGGTGAAAACATCACGGCAAATCTCAAAACCATTCGCTCCATCCCGCTTAAAATTATGCCGGCCGGGCACGAGCTCTGTCCGGACCGTCTGATTGTTCGCGGTGAAGTTATCATGCTCAGGAAAGAGTTCCAGCTTCTGAATCGTGAGCGCAGCGATAGCGAGCTCGCGCCTTTTGCCAATCCGCGCAATGCCGCGGCCGGATCCGTGCGCCAGCTCGACCCGCGTATTACAGCGCAGCGCAGGCTTGATGCCGTTATGTACGCTGCGCACTTTTCGGATGAAACCCTTTTTGAAACCCACACGCAGATTATTGAATGCCTGGGACGATGGGGTTTCAAGGTCAATCATGTCACCCGCTGCCGCACAATCTATGATGCGATCGCCGTGTGCAACGCCATAGAGGCACGGCGCGATGAACTGCCGTATGAAATCGACGGTGCGGTCGTCAAGGTAAACAGTCTGCAGCTGCAGGCGCGTCTGGGCGCCCTGCCCCGCTCTCCGCGCTGGGCAATCGCGTTAAAATTCAAACCGCGCCAGGAAATAACGGTGGTGAAAAATATCCGCGTGCAGGTCGGCCGCACCGGGGCCCTCACGCCGGTTGCCGAGCTTGAACCGGTCTCAGTAGGGGGTGTTGAGATACGGCGCGCAACGCTGCATAACCAGGATGAAATAACCCGCAAGGATATCCGCATCGGTGACAGTGTTGTCGTACAGCGTGCCGGTGATGTTATTCCTGAAATAGTCAAAGTGCTTGATGACCGACGCACCGGACACGAGCAGATTTTCACCATGCCGGCGCAATGTCCGGGCTGCGGCGTTGCGGTGTCTGCTTCAGACGATGAGGCTGTTGTGCGCTGCACCAACCGGAACTGCCCTGCGGTCATACGGGAATCCATCCGCCATTTTGCATCGCGCGATGCCATGAATATCGAGGGGCTGGGATCAAAGCTTGTCAGCCGCCTGGTTGAAAGCGGCAGGGTCACATCGTGTGCCGATCTCTATGATCTTTCGGCGTCCGACTGGCAGGCGCTTGAACGCATGGGGGATAAATCCGCCGCCAATATCGTGGCGGCGATTGAGCGCAGTAAAAACGCAGGACTCGAAAGGCTGCTGTTTGCGCTGGGGATCCGCTCAATCGGCCGCCAGAGCGCCGGTATCCTGGCGGCATATTTTCAGAGCTTCGAAAAAATGCGCTCCGCCACCCGGGATGACTTTATGGCCGTGCATACAATCGGACCCGAAGCAGCGGATAGCCTCAGAGCGTACTTTGATGATCATCGGAATCTGGATATGCTCGCACGCCTTCAGGCATCCGGTGTTGCGATGCACCCTGTGCCGGGGACATCCGATAATCGGCTGGCTCATAAGACATTCGTGCTGACCGGTGTCCTGCAATCGGCCTCGCGTGAACGCGCCGCTGAGATGATCCGGCGCCGCGGCGGGCGTGTGGCAGCAAGCGTGAGCAGAAAAACAGACTATGTTGTTGCGGGCGAGAGCGCAGGCTCGAAGCTTATGAAAGCCCGGGAATTGAACATACCGGTTCTGACTGAGGATGAGTTTTTAAACCTTGTCAACTGACATCGTTGTTTCCGGTGCATCCTGCCGATCGAGTACCCACCTTTTGATCATCGTAAATACCGTTTCACGGCGGATCGGTTTGGCAACATAATCATTCATACCGGCCTGCAGGCAGCGCTCCCGGTCGCTCCGAAGCACATTGGCGGTCATAGCGACGATCGGCACATCGTTCAGCTTCAGTGACCGAATCTGCCGGCTGGCTTCGTAGCCGTCCACTGCAGGCATTTGCAAATCCATGAAAATAAGATGATACGCGTCCGGATCGGCCCGGTATTTGGCAACGGCTTCGCTTCCGTCGCAGGCAATCTCAACAGTGTAGCCTCCTTTTGTCAGCATGGTCGATGCGAGGCGCTGATTGACCGGATTGTCTTCGGCAAGCAGAATCGTGATTGAATGCTTGATGTTTTCCGCAATTGAATGCTGTGTCAGCATGCCGGCATGCTTGGATGCATCCCGGTCCGCGCCGCTCCCCAGCAGGTATTCCAGCATATTGATGAGCTTGACACGGCTGACAGGTTTCGGCAGATAGCCGCTGAATCCGGCCTCCTGGCAAAGCCGGGCATCAATGCTCGATGAGAAGGCCAGCATCGGCACGGGCTTCAATCCGCTCTGCTGGACACGCCGAGGAAATTCATACAGATCGAATTCATCGCCGGCCTGCACATCAAGGGCGCACACATCGAACGGTGTTTCCGCGCCCTGCGCATCACGCAGCGCTCGCAGGGCGTCCCGAGCCCGGGACGCACAGCTGACCTGCATGCCGGCCGTGTTGAGTGTGCGCGACATAATGTTCAGGCTGGCGGCATTATCATCGAGCAGCAGAATCCGGCGGTTGTGTAATGAAACACTTTTGATGGGCCTGCGGCGGTCATGCGGGCACTGTGTGAAAACAGCGGTAAAATGAAACGTGCTACCCTGACCCCGGGTGCTTTCAACCCACACATCGCCGCCCATGATGTTGGAAATTTTTTTGCATATCGCCAGACCAAGGCCGGTGCCGCCGTATTTGCGGGTCGTTGATCCGTCAACCTGCTGAAAGGCTTCAAAAATTGTTTTAAGACTCCTTTTGGGAATGCCGATGCCGGTGTCGCGCACGCTGACGTGCAGTGTAAGCGTAGTCTCCGTCGGATGTTCCACAACGAGTGAGAGCTCGATTTCACCAGTTTCGGTAAACTTCGCTGCATTCCCCATGAGGTTGATCAGGACCTGGCGCATGCGGTGCGGATCACCCATCAGTACGGAGGGTACGGCATCGCTGATATTGCACAGCAGCTCTACGTGTTTTGAGCCGATTCTCGGGCGGATCATATCACAAACAGCATAGGCCAGTACCTCCGGATCAAATTCAATCGTTTCAAGCTCAAGGCGGCCGGCTTCGATTTTTGAAAAGTCAAGAATGTCATTGATAATAGTAAGAAGAATCTCACCACTTTCCTTGATCGTGTGCAGATAGTCACACTGTTCCATGGTTAAATCGGAATCCTGCAGCAGATCCGTAAAGCCGATGATGCCGTTAAGGGGCGTTCGTATTTCATGGCTCATATTTGCGAGAAATTCGCTTTTGGCGATATTAGCGATTTCCGCTCGGAAGGCCATCTCGTTTGCACGCTCAATCGACTGCTCAAGCTGACGGTTGATATCGGCCAGTTCACGGTTAGAGACTTCCAGCCGTTTTTCAGAATCATGGCCTTCGGTGACATCTCGGATTATTGCATAAAAACCGATGCACTCCCCGCGTTCGCTGTAGATGAGGACGGCATGCTGCTCAACAGGTAGTGCCTTTTGATCCAGGCCGAGAAAATATGTTTTCCATCCGCTCACCGCGCCGAGAGACAGAAGGTCCCTCCAGTTTTTTTCGCTGATAGCGATCATGTCAGCATCAACAGTGACGGAATCCCCTGCTGAAGATATCAAGGTTGCTTCTGAAGCCGGGTAGCAGGAACGCAGGGGCATCCCGATCAGCGTTTCAGTGCTCATACCGCTCATGCGCAGGAATGCCGTGTTAACGGCGCGCACAGCGCCCGTTGTGTCGCAGACGGCTATGGCATCAAATGAGCTGTCAATAATGGGTTGCAGCCAGTTGAGTGCCGAAGCAATGCCGACGGCATTGCCGGTCCGGCGCCGGCGTTTTGGAATAATCGGTGTACGTTCAAGGCAGGCGAATAAAAAATCAATTTCGTTTAAGGTACAACAGCATCGCACACCGGCCCTCAGAGCATCGGTACGCTCAGCGCGGGTGAACCGTTGCGCAAAAATAAATACGGGTACGGCACAGCAACAAGCTGTCAGATAATCGACAATCCGGCTGTATGAACAGGATTCGTGCGCATAATTGCAAACAATGGCATCAAGAGATTCCTTATGGATAGTTTCAACGGCTGCGCTATAATTTTCAGTACGGTGCAGCGTGAAGCTGCAGGAAAGCCTTGAACCGTGCTCGAAGATACTATCATGCAGTTCCTCTGCACTGTCGATAACAAGAATCTGTATGGGTTTCTTCATCGAAGAACATGCTTTCTTTACAATGATACAACAACGGTATTTCTGCCGCGCTGTTTGGCGGTATACAGAGCTTCATCCGCACAGCGGATCAGCTCACTGTACGTTCGGGCATTGGCGGCGGGATAGGAAGCAGCACCAACGCTAACGGTTATGAATATTTCAGTTTCACCAAAACTAAAACCCGTTTTTTCAACACACCGGCGGATCTGTTCGCCGATAGCAGCCGCCTGCTCAGAGCCTGTTCGCGGCAGGATAAAAGCAAATTCCTCCCCACCGTAGCGGCACGGCACATCGTCGATGCAGATCATTTTCAAGAAAATTTCAGCCAGCGACTGCAGGATTGTGTCGCCGGCCTGATGCCCGTAGGTATCATTAATCGTCTTGAAGTGATCAATATCACAGACAAGACAGCTCAATGTTTCCCGTCGTTCAGAACAAAGGCAGCATTCCTCGCTGAGACGCCCATGAAAATAGCGGTGGTTGTAAAGATTGGTGAGGCTGTCTTTTTTTACCATTTCTTCAAGAAGAGCGTTTTTTTTCTCAAGTTCATCAAGCAGGTGTTTCATCTTGACCTGCGTAGCTACCCGGGCAAGCAGCTCCCCGTAATCAAAAGGCTTGACAATATAATCAGCTGCCCCTGTTTCCAGGCCCTTGATTTTATCAATCGCTTCTGTGTTGCTCGATACCATAACAACGGGTATATCCCGGGTGGCGGCATGTTCTTTTAAACGGCGGCAGCATTCAAATCCGTCCATTTCCGGCATCATGACGTCAAGCAGTATGACGTCCGGGCTGAACGTGTCAATACTGCTGAGCGCGCGGATTCCGTTTATGGCGGTTGCAACTTCATACTTCTTTTTTGTCAGCAGTGTGGTGGCGAGCCGGCGAATCAATTCATTGTCGTCAACAACGAGTACCCTGCCCCTGCACTCAGTCATGTACGCACCTGTGGACGGCTGTGTGGTTCAAACCCGCTCGCTTCATGGCTGATCCGCATGCGGCTGCCCCGGGCGGCACGCACGTCATTGGTACTGCGGCTTATAACGGATTCCGGCGACGCGGTGATGCGTATGAGGGCATTAAAAGAACGTGCGATCACCAAATCCCTTGATGAAAAACATGGCTCGTACGGATGAATCAGAACGAGTGTCGGGAGTACTGCCCTCGGTTTCATACCAGAATCGCAGCCCCCAGCACTGGCTGTGATATTCAATACCGAATTCAGAATCAATAAGTTCGTCGTAATTATTTCTGTCAGGGGGATCAGGGGGGCCAGGGGGACCATTATCGTCATAATCGTAAAAATCATAACGGGTATTGGCGAACAGTGCCAGCCAGCTGGTTACATTGAAATACGTGCGGCATTCAAGGTAATCGTATAATTCGCGCCAGTAGCGGTATTCAAGGCTGATGAAGTCATTGCGGGAACCGCTCAGGCGGCCCATCAGATTGTAGCGGCGCAGGCGCTGGTCATAATTATCATAGTAGGCCTTTGCCTTGAAATAAAAGGAGCGGTGCATGTCGAGGCGCAGCTCGCTGAAAATATCAGAGGATGTCGTATCACGGTCTCCTTTATAGTACAGTCCCTGCCGCGGCTGAGTAAAATTGAACAGCTGCCCGACCTTAACATAGCCGATTTCATGCTCGGTCAGTTCTCCGGGAGCATCATGCATCAGAGCGGTAAAGCGGTTTTGCAGGTAGTAGCCGGCCCAGTGGCGTCGATAGTAATTGTCGGGGCGGTCGAAGTCGGGGAAATTGCTTTGTTCATCGTCGGCGACGTAGGCATACTCAAGCCCCGGTTCGATAATATGCCGCAGCTTTTTCAAACGCTGTCCTTCCAGGTTGAACACACGGGCAAAGCTGGTGGCGAGATTAGCATCAACGGTTGGAAAAACATCGTTGCGCTCATTGTCATCGCTGCGGTTGAGTCCGAAGAACTGAACGCCGCGCATGCCGGCCTTCGGCTTAAATCTGAGCCAGCTGCCGAAAAGCATCGGCATTGCCAGCTGCGGGTACATGGTCAGGCGCTGTGAACGCTGCCCGCTTTCGCGCCAGAAGTTGTCATAGCCGGCTTCCAGCTGATAGAAAAGCGGCGTATGCGTAACCGGCTGCAGCATGCTTGAATACAGCACCTGGGGAAGGGTCTGGACAGTTTCATCGTCGAGTTGATTCTGGATTATTCTGTCATCGCTGTTTCGAAGGTTTCGGTACCAGTTCATATTGACAAGCAGATTGGATTTCTCAAAATTTTTATTAAGGAAAACAGTTGATTCCTCCTTGTCATAATTGCGCGAACCGCTGCGGTCGACAACGCCCTTGGAACGCTGAACGACAGATTTGTAGTCATAATAAAACTGACGGTCGGAAATCTGTGAGACATCTGCTTTCAGATAGGTATCAGCATCAAAATAATGCTGCCCTTCAAAATTGACATAGTAGCGCTGATCTTCACGATCAAGGATATTACGGTACCGGTCATCCTGATAGCGGTTTGTTTCGTCCGCGAAGTATCCGTACAGTTTCGCGTCGGTCTGCTCTGCGAGTTTGACCCGGTATTCAAGGCCGGTGCCGAAGCCCCGCTTGGTTGCCGTGTCGAGCCAGAAGGTCGCGTCGCTCTGATTGTTAATGGCCCAGAAAAAAGAGTTGTCCAGGAGGAAGCCTGAACGGTTCGAGTGGCCGACCTCGGGAATCAGAAATCCGGTTTGCCGTTTCAGCTTGACCGGCACAATCAGAGCCGGAAGATACATGACCGGTACGCTTTTTACCCTGAACAGCGGGTGCCGTGCGACGGCATAGCCTTCGACCTCAACGTCAATCTCAGCGGCATCAATGCGCCACGGAGGGTTGTCCGCATCACAGGTCGTTATCGTGCCGTCATGGACCTTGTAGGTGTTGAGGCCGGTTTTCTGCACGTCGCGTCCGCTGATATGCAGGTTTTCGTCTTTGATGAATATCTTTGCCTGATGGACGACGCCGACCTGGGTGTCAAGATTGATCGTGAAGGATTCACATGCGATGGTATCGCCATCCTGGGTAAGCAGCACATTGCCCCGGGCTTCAGTTTCGTTTGTTACAAGGTTGATCCGAATTGTGTCCGCCTTGATGCTGCGTGTGCCCTGGGTAATCAGGACATTGCCCTCGGCAGTCAGGATATCGTTACTGTCGCTGTACTGGAGCTGATCGGCCGTCACGTTGACCGGGAGCTCTCGATCCTGGTCAAGGCGGGGATCGGATAATCCGGCAATAGCGTCTGCAGTTGCAAACACAACAGTGACGAACAGGAGTAGAATGATTTTTAAATGCGTCATGGCCTGCAAAAGATTCAGTATCAGGAGTTTAAACTGAGACACTTGTAAAATGCTGCGTTGCGCTTCATCCATAGCCAGTGCGGCACACGTAAAGTATGACCCCTTCCATCGGATGTGCGCGCCTTGCCAGCGGCTATTCCTTGAGTGCGTCCTTAAAAAGACATTTTCGGACTTTTTGTACGACGCCATCAAACCATGCGTTTAACCGTTTGATGGTGCTGCCCGGTTTCACTGCACTGGGGGCATGCCCCGCACCTGAACAGGCCCCCGGGACATATCCAGACTACAGTCCTATTCGGCGGCCTGCTGCTGGTGCGATGCTGCAAAGCTGTTCGCGCGCTTCGCCAACGGCAAACAGTGATCCGGTAATACAAATCAGATCGCCCGGTCCTGTTTTTTTTATGGCAGCTGTCAGGGACTGTGCGATTGTTTCGAACCACAATACATTTTTTTTATCAGAAAATACAGCATATTTTTGCAGATACTCACGTCCGGCAGCCCGCTCCATCGAGGGTTTAAAAAAAATACACAGTTGGGCCTGAGAGCTCAGATGTTTCAGGGAATGCATGTCCTTATCGCGCATAACACCTATAATCAAAACAAGACGCCGGTAGATAAAATTAGTTTTCAGCGCGAGTGCCAGCACACGCCAGGCAGCCGGATTGTGGGCGCCGTCAAGAACAAACCGGCGCCCGCTGAACTGAACGCTTTCAAGCCGGCCCGGCCAGAAACATGTGCTCAGTCCGTTCTGAATGGCTGCATCAGGACATTGCAGGCCGCGCGCGCGCAGAAGGCCGGCAGCGGTTATGGCAAGAGCGGCATTTCGTGCCTGATGGCTGCCGGAAAGAGAAAGCTGTACATCTTCTAAGCGGATGTCCGTCCCCCGATAGCGGTACTTGTGATCTCTGCGGCACATCGAAAAATCCCGACCGTATTCAAGCAGCGGTGATCTGGTATCATGGCAGATGCTGCGGATCAGATCGCGTGGCCCGGGGCGTGTCACCGCGCTCACGCAGGGCCGCCCTTTTTTGATGATGCCTGCTTTTTCGCGGCAGATATGCATGAGGGTCGGCCCGAGATGCACGGTATGCTCGCGGCTGATTGAGGTGATAATACTGAGCAGCGGGTCGACGACGTTGGTGGCGTCAAGGCGTCCGCCGAGGCCGGTTTCCAGTATGACCGGGTCGGCTTTTTTTTGCGCGAAAAAAAACAGGGCAAGCGCCGTTGTAAACTCAAAAAAAGTAATATGATCC